>NZ_JBIVFA010000002.1:0-150514 GCF_044747975.1 Streptomyces sp. NPDC090045 | reverse complement strand
CCCTCCCCGCCCGCCGCGGGCTGCTCCCCGGGGCCCCCCGGGGGGGGGGGGGCCGGGGGGGGGCGGGGGGGGGGGGCCCCCCCGGGGGGGGGGGGCCCCCCCCCCCCCCGGGGGGGCCCCCCCGCCGTCCGTGGCTCACTGCTTGGGCTTCTGAAGCTCCTTGGCCGCGTCCGAGCTCTGCTGGGCCTCTTCGCGGAGAGACTTTGCAACTGTGCCGCACGTCGTGTGCCAGGTGCCCAACTTGCCGCGCACATCGGTGGCGTTCGGACCTTCCCAGGTCTTCATCTCCCCCGTGCTGAAGTTGCGCGGTGTCTCCATCATCTTCTCGATGTGGTCGGCTAGCGACCTCAGAGCGCCAGCGCGCTGGTTGAGTTCTTGAATGTCCGGGTTACCCATGGCAGCCTCCCCCGCTGTCTCGACAACCGTCTCAGCATATCGACGGGGGCGGGCCCCGCCTTCATGCCATCATCTGATGAGCCCATGATCTAGTTGCAGCAAACTTACGGAAGTTGACCATGATCGTGCGAAACCGGGTCGGCCTCGCCGCCCTCGTCGCCTCGTTGGCCCTCACGGTGACGGCCTGCGGCGGCGGTTCCAAGCCGGAGGCAGACAAGGCGATCCCCGGCGTGGACAGCGGTTCCGCCTCCGCGTCGGCCTCGCCCAGCCCTTCCGCACCCAGTGGTGCGGACCGCCCGAAGATCTCCCTCCCCGCCGACGACGTCCTCGTCTTCGAAGGCGAGAACAGCGGGGATCCGAAGATGGACGCGGTACTTCGCGACAACGCCGAGCACGTACGGGCAGTCGACGACGCGATCGCCCGCAAGGACCCCAAGTCCCAGGCGGTGGCCTTCTACACGAAGGACACGGCCCTGGTGGATGCCACCAACTGGATCAACGGCTTCATCAAGGACGGCAAGACCGTGACCGGCACGGTCAGGTACTTCTCCCGCAAGGTCACCTTCCTCAAGGACGGCGCCGCTGCGCTCACGTACTGCGCCGACGAGACGAAGGGGTACACGAAGGACCTGAAGACGGGCAAGGTCGACGTGACACCCGTCACCAAGAACTCGTACGTGTTCTACAACGAACGCCTTGAGCAGAACGACAAGGGCGTTTGGCAGACGACCAAGACGATCTCGGAGCGAGGATTCCAGGCATGCCAGCCCTGACGCGCCGGAGGACGGCAACCGTCCTGATCCTGAGTGTGTTCGCCGCAGCCCAGGCCGCACCCGCCGCTCAAGCGGACCGGGGCGGCGGCACCAAGGGCGGCAAGAGCGGCCAGAACATCACCGCCGAAACGAAGATCCAGGTCAGCACGCCGGGAAGTCCCGGTTCCGCCAAGACCGGCACGCTGAGCTCGGAGGACAGCAACTGGACTCCCCCGGCGTGCTGGTACGAACCCGCCTTCTCCCCGAAGGAGATCGAGTCCACGGTCAAGGCCATCGACGGCCTTCCGCTGTTCGGCGACACGTTCGCCTCGATCCTCAACGGCTACTACAAGGACGGCACGCCCTACAAGGACTACAACCTGGACAAGCAGGGCCAGGGCATGTTCTGGGCGTCCGTGGTCAACCCCAAGCGCAAGGACGACCCCGCGGCCACGGCATGCGACAAGCTGCCCTTCTGGGTGCCCAACGGCCAGACTCCCGCGGAGCCGCTCGCCGTCAGCCCGCAGGTCCTCGCCGAGTACGCGTACGACGAGCTGCGGCTGCCCGACACCACGATCACCATGAAGCCGGGCGACAAGTCCACGGTGAACCTGCCCACGTGGACCTGGCTCGACAAGTCGACGTTCAGGCCCGTCTCCGTGACGGCGAGCATCCCCAACTCCGGCCTGTCGGCGACCACCACCGCCACCCCGGTGTCGCTCAAGATCGACCCCGGCACGCCGGACGCCCAGGTCCACCCGGCGGGCGGGGTCTGCCCCATCGCCGGCGACGGCAGCATCGGAGCCCCGTTCAGCCCGGACAAGGCGAACCAGGCCCCGCCCTGCGGTGTCACGTACCTCCGCTCCACCACCGGCACCGGCCCGCACAAGCTCCGGGCGACGGTGACCTGGAAGGTCGAATGGAGCAGCAGTACCGGCCAGGGCGGCCAGCTGCCCAGCGGCACCTTCGGCACGACCCAGGACGTGACGGTCCAGGAGATCCAGGCCATCAACCGGTAGTCGCTCGCCGACCGCCCACAAGACGACACGAGACGAACCGAGGACCCGAGATGTACGTCGAGAAGCTCCCCAAGACCTGGTCCGCCATATGCGTCGGCCTCTACCTGGCCGGGGTCATCGCCATGGGCGTGGACTCGATCCCCCAGGACACCGGGGCCTGGCTCGCCGTCTCGGCAATCTTCCTGCTGCTCCTGCTGCCCTGCCTCGGCGTACCGATCTCGAAGCGCATCTACAACCGCATCCGAATCGACCCCTCGAAGGGCACCCTGCGCGTCGGCCGTGCGCAGTTCGCCCTCGCCACCATCGACCCGGGGTCCGTCCACGCGGCCCTCCAGCAGGCGACGCCCGGGATGGCGGCGCGCTACGCCACCTCGGCGGGTTCCATCGACGCCCCGATCCCCGGCCTGCGGGCCTCGGACTTCGGTGCGCCGCGGCTCGTCGGAGGTGGCTGGGGCGTCCCGATGGGCATGGACAGCGTGGTGATCGCGACCCGCCAGGGCGAGCAGCTCTCCATCGCCACCCACGACCGGACGGCCTTCCTGACGGCCTTGGCCCAGGCGACCGGCGCCGCCTACTGAGGGGTCGCACCCTCCGCCGGCTTGCGGTTCCCGTCGCGCAGCACCGCCAGGGCGAAGCCGAGCCGACGGTCCAGCCACGGTGCCTTGATGGCGTACCAGCGCGCGCCGAACTGGTGGTCGGCGGTGATCACGGTGGTGTCTCCCGAGCGCCAGGTGGCCGGCTTGGGGGCTTTCGGTTGCGCGGTGTCGCCGCCTTCGCTGCTGCCGCCCAGGGTGACCACCTCCTGGAGCACCAGGAAGGGGACCTTCATCACCTGGAAGGCGGCACGCTCTCCGACGTCCGAAGCCGTGTTCTCGGTCCAGTGGTACCTGGCCGCGATCTCAGGATGGCCGGGTGCCTCCAGCCACCAGCCGTGCTGGACCGAACGCTTGGCGACCGGTGTCCGCAGCACCGCCCCCAGCTCCACGCCCTCGGCGTCCAGGACCTGGTACCGTCCCCCCGCCTTCGCGTCCGGCAGCACCGAGCACACCGGCGTGCCGGTTGCGTCCGGGGTCGGGTACAGCCTGAATCCCTTCGCCCGCACCGGAGCCTCCGGCTCGTTCGGGACCACGTACAGGAACGGGGTCCGCTCCACGTCGCCCTCCACCCAGCTGAACGCCCGCACGGCCAGCGGCCCTTCTCCCCGCTTCGCCGTACGGAAGGCGTTCCGTGTGACCGTCCCGACCGTGAACTTGGAAATCCGCTCCCACGGCCCCGGATCGACAGCGGGCTGGGCCTGCTTCTTCTTCCCGAACACCATGAAATTCCCTCCCGTTAAGCCTCGTCGGCCCATCTTGCCGCATACGATCAGTTGATCGACAGCATGTTCTCGGGGGAGGCATCATGCGAAAGGCCAATCCGAACGATCTCGATCAGCTCGCCAAGCTGATCGACGGCCGGGGCGGGGTACGGGACAAGGTGGACGAGGCGTTCACCCGCGCCGCGTCGCTGGGCGTGACCAGCAAGCTAGGGGCGCTCAAGCCGCTCCGCGCCTGGGCGAACGACACCGCTCCGGACCTCCGCAAGAGGGCCACCATCGCCCGCCTGGAGGATGGCGACCCGCAAGCAGGCTTGCTGTGGGCCGGTTTCACGCCGGAGGAGCTGGCGAAGTACCAGGGGGACGGGCTGACACCCGATCTCTTCCTGCTGGCCAACTCGGTGGCCGCCAGCGACGATCCGAAGGCGTACGACTTCAAGCGCAAACCCGAGGAAACCGTCAACGACTACATCGAGCGGCTCACGGCGCACGCCCTGGAACAGATACCCGGCATGCCGCTGCACGAAGAGACGATCGCCACCCTGGTGGGCATCTTCGGTGACTGGCACAGCGTCGCCATGGCCGCCGGAGTGGTCAGCATCTCCGGCACCTCGCTGACCCGGGTACTGGTCGGCAACCACGTGAACACCACCTCCGGCAGGGCCCTGCGCATCCGGATCGGTGCCATGCTGCGGTCCTCGGACGTCGGCCTGGTCCGTTGGAGCGGCAACAAGATCGTCAAGTGGTCGCCCCCCATCCGGTCCGTGTCCGCGCCCGGCAGTTGGATGCCCGGGCGGCTCGGCGGCATGTTCGCGAACAGCTCGACCTACCAGGACGCCGCGCGCGTCCCGGGCACCACGAACGTGCGCGGTGACCTGTTCGGCAGGGGTTGGGACCGCTTCCGCGCCCTCCCCTTCATGCAGGGCTCCAAGGCCAACGCCGCCATCGACTTCGTCGTCGGCTCCGATACGGCCGCCAAGGTCTTCGGAGGGGTGACCCACTCCGGGCAGGCCGTGACCCGCGCGGGCCAGGCGAACCTGTTCACTGTCGCCGGGAACGCGGCCGAGCTCCAGCGGGGGGTGAATGCCGTCCCGGGAGCGCCCGCCGGATCCCCGTTCCGGGCGGGCCTGGGTGCGGCCGCGAAGACGGCGGGGTTCCTGCGCGGCGCCGGCGTGGTCGGCGGCGTCGCCGCCACCGGCTTCAGCGCGTGGAACGCCATCGACAAGGATCACGGCAAGGCGTGGAAGGAGAACAAGGCCAAGTACATCGGCGACTGGGCCGAGGTCGGCTTCAACGCCTCGCTGACGGCGGCGATGATCGCCCCGACCCCCATCACGATCGGCGCGGCGGTGGTCACGGGTGTCATCTACGGCGGCGCGAAGATCGTCGAGAACTGGGACGGCATCAAGGCCGGAGCGGGCAAGGCCAAGGACTGGGTGAAGGAAAAGACCAAGGGCGCGCTCAAGAAGCTCAACCCGTTCGACTGATGAGCCACGGGGCGGGCCCGACCAGGCCCGCCCCCGCTGCTCAGCCCTCCAGGTACAGGTCTTCCTTGTCCGGCAGGAGATCGACGAGCTTGTCCCAGATCTCGCCCGGCGTGGAGCGCACGACCCTCAGGGTGCTCTCCGGGGTGACCTGGCCCGGCATGATGGGCTCCTCCGGGGCCTCCCGGATCCAGTAGCCCAGCGGACCGCAGTCCCAGGCCGCCAGGGCCCGGACCATGGTGGCGCGCTCGCCCTCGTGGCGGCCGTCCCAGACGGTGGTGACCCGCCAGGTCGAGTTGAGCGCGAGGACCAGTTCCAGGAACTGCTCCAGCGCCGGGCCGGTCAGAGCGGGGTCCACCCCGGTCGCCGCCCGGCGGGTCAGGTCGCGGATCTCCGTGTCGCCCCCGGTCGCCCCGCCTGCCGCCGCCTCGTTGAGCGCCACGAACACCGCGTCCAGGGTGCCCATGGTGGTCTCGATCCGGGTCACCTCGGGGAGCTCGACGTCCGGCTCGGCGCGCCGCAGGTTGATCTTGCGCGACAGCTCCCACACGAGCATCCCGGGCTCGACGGGAACGTACTCCGCCTCGTCCTCGCCCGGCCACGAGTCGAAGGAGACGACCGCCTCGGGGCCCACCACGATCCCGTGGTCGACGGGGCCGTGCTCCCCGGTGATCTCGATCTGCACCATCGTCAGCGGGTTCGCCAGGGTCCCGAGCAACTCCCGCAGTACGGGCGCCAGTTCCCCCTCCTCCCCGACGAGGCCGACGCGCTGGAGCTCACCCATGGATTCCGTCAGCTCCGCCGGCGGCGTCTCACCGTCCACCAGGTGGGCGAGGACCGCGATGTGCCGGTCGGCGAGCCGGAAACGGGCGCGGGAACTGTCGTAGGAAGGCATCTGGTGGCTCACTTCCGGGAGTTCTGGACGAAATTCGCTTCCTCGTGGGCCTCATGGGCCTCGTCGCGGGGCACCCGCCGTCGCGTGCGCCCCTGCGTGTCCGGTCTCTCCATCACAGCCTCCCCCGCTGTCGATCAATGACGGGATCAGCATACGAACCTACTGCGGCCGGAGGGCGTCGATCCGGTGCGCGCGCCGAGAAGGCGGCGGGGCGCCCACCGGACCCGGCGGGCGCCCCCCATGTCCCAGCCCGGTGCCTCAGCCCCGCATCACGCCCTGTACCGGCTTGAAGGAGCCGCCCGACGCGAGCAGTCCGCTGCCCGGCGCGCCGCCGCCCGTGTTCGACGGCAGCCGGATGCCGAACATCTCTCCGTCCTGCGAACTCTGCGGGGTCAGCAGCAGCCCGTTGCGCGACTTGCGCGCCGCGGTCACGAAACCCCGGTACTGCGACGACAGGGCGTCCGTCGTGCCGGCCGTCAGCAGGCCGAGGCCACCGTCCGCGCCCTTGCGCAGCAGGGCTTCCAGCGGTTCGTCCAGCGGGGTGTCGTAGAGCAGTTCGGCGTCGTCGACGACCACCACGTACGGGCGCCCTTCCGCCTTCTCCGTCAGTTCCGCCAGGTCCTCCTCGCGGCTCTCCGCGTTCAGCCCGCCCAGGACGCCCGGATGCCCCTCCAGGTCCCGCAGCGGCGAGCGCCGCGGGGTGATGAGGACCAGCGGGGTGCCCGCCGCCAGGAGGGACTCCGCCGCGCACACCAGGGACGTCGAGCGGCCGGACTTCGGGGGACCCGCGATCACGAAGCCGGGGCCGGACTCCTCCAGGTCGATGCCGAGCGGAGCCAGTTCGTCCCCGCCCACCGCGAGCAGCGCCCACAGCGGCGACGGCGCGGTGAACTCCGGGTCCAGGGCGAGCGCCTCCTGGGCCGTGATCCGCGCGGGCAGGGCATCGACCCGCAGCGGGCGGCGGCGCACCGGGACGCGGCCGTACCGGACCTGCACCTCCTCCGTGATCTCCCGCAGCATCCGCACCTGGGCCTGGCCCGACGGGTCCGGGTCGAGCAGGGCCAGCTGCGTCTCGTCGATGCCGGTGTCGGTGATGCGCAGCGCGCGGCCCGGGCCCATGTTCTTCGGGACCTCGCGGACGTTGAGGCCGGCGATCGCGTAGTCGTTGGGGTCGGCGAAGCGCAGGATCAGCCGGTCCTGGAAGGCGGAGGCCACCATGCCGCTGAGGCCGCTGCGGTCGGCCGTCATGACCACCTTGAGGCCCACCGCCGAACCCTCGCGGAAGATCCGCTGGACCATCTCGACCAGCTGGCCGTAGTTGTAGGCCTCGAAGGCGGAGAAGAAGCCCTCCCAGCTGTCCAGCAGCAGGACCATCCACGGAAGGCGGTCCTCCGGAGCGGCCGCCGCCCGCTGTTCGGCCGCGCTCGACGCCCCTTCCATGGCCAGCAGCTGCTGGCGCCGGTTGATCTCCTTCAGCAGGCGGTCGATGAGCCGCCGCACCCGGTCGGGCTCGTCACGGTTGACCACCGCGCCGACGTGCGGAAGCCGTACGAGGGGCAGCAGGGCGTTCGACCCGCAGTCGATCCCGTACATGTGGACGTCGCCCGGGTCGGTGCTGCGGGCCAGCGCTCCGGCCAGGGTGCGCAGGGCCGTGGACCGCCCCGAGCGGGCACCGCCGGCCAGCATGGTGTGCTCGCCGCCCACCAGGTCGAGTCCGAACGCCGCGCGGGCCTGCTTCGCGGGCAGGTCGGTGAGCGCGTATCCGATCGGCGGGACGTCCCCGTGCGTCTGGGCGGGCGCCGCGGGCAGGTCCTCCAGCGTCACGTGCTCGGGCAGCGGGTCCAGCCACGGGCTGCGCGGCGCGGGGAAACCCATGGACTCCGAGCCCGACCGGACGGCGTCGACGAGCACGGCGAGGTCGGTGACCATCGTGCCGTCGTCGCTCGAGTCGGCGACCCTGGGCAGCGGGCGGCTGTACGAGGCCCAGGAGAGCGGGACCAGGTTCGCCTTCGGGCCGCTGTTCCCGGTGGCCGGGCGCCGGCCACCGATCCGGGCGGACTGCACGCCCACCAGGGACTGCGCGCCGGAGCGTACGAACATGCGTCCCGGGGTCGACTTGGCGATGGCGCCGGAGTCCGGGGCGTCGATGACGTCCTGGGACTCGGTGCCGTCGGTCACGCGCAGCGCGATGCGGAGGTTGGTGTTGGCCCGGATGTCCGCGCTCACCACACCGGCCGGGCGCTGCGTCGCGAGGATCAGGTGCACGCCGAGCGAACGGCCTCGGCGCGCGATGTCGACGAGACCGGCGATGAAGTCGGGGAGCTCGGCGACCAGCGAGGCGAACTCGTCGATGACGAGCACCAGCCGGGGCATCGGCTCCAGCTCGGGGCGCAGCTTGCGGGTGTCGTTGTAGTCCTCGATGTCCTTGGTCGCCGCGTTGAACAGGATCGTCTCGCGGTGGTGGAGTTCGGCTGCGAGCGAGGCCAGGGCCCGTTCGGTCAGGTGGGCGTCGAGGTCGCTGACCATGCCGACGGTGTGCGGGAGGCGGGCGCAGTCCATGAAGGCGCTGCCGCCCTTGTAGTCGATGAGGACGAAGTTGAGGGCGTCGGGACGGTTGGCCACGGCCAGCGAGGCGATGATCGTCTGGAGCAGCTCGGACTTGCCCGCGCCGGTCGTACCGGCGACGAGGGCGTGCGGGCCGTCGCGCCGAATGTCCAGGGTGAAGGTTCCGTCGGCGGCGATGCCCACGGGCGCCGAGGTGGTCGAGCCTCCGGCCCGCCAGACCTTCTCGATGTCGGAGCCCGTCGGGTCGGGCATGCCGAGGAGGTTCAGGAGCCGGGCCGCCGTCGGCAGGGATCCACCAGCGTCGTCGCGGCTCACGTCACGCACCGGCGCGAGGGAGCGGGCGAGCAGCTCGCACCACTCGGGCCCGACCTGGTCGGCCAGCACCTCGCCGACGGCCTCCAGCCCGCTTCCGTGCAGCCGTACCCGGGTCGGCGAGTCGAGGTTCCAGGCGACGACCGCCGAGCACTCCTCGGGGAGCACCCGCTGGTCCTCGTCCACGCAGAGCGCGAAGATCCCGTACTCCGGCCCCTCCTGGAGCAGCTGCGGCACTCCCGGGACCCGGCGCAGGAGCCGCGCCCCGTCCAGCACCAGCAGGACGAAGGGGTCCGGGGCCATGCCGCCGCTCATCGAACTGTGGTCCTCGCGGGCGGCCTTGCGCCGGGCCAGCTCGTTGAGGAGCTCGGTCACGCGGCGGGTGACGGCCTCGGAGTCGGATCCGACCAGGGCGACGCAGTCCTGCCCGAGCTGGGGCGAGGTGTGCGGAAGCCAGTGGGCCCACTCCCAGTCGGCGCCCGCCTCGCGCACGGAGGACAGCACGACCAGCGAGAGGTCGCGGGGGCTGTGCAGCACGGCGGCCTGCACGGCGAGCCAGCGCACGGTGGCGAGGGCGCGGGGGCGGTCGCCGGCGACACCGACGACACGGAGTTCGGCGAACGGCAGGGTGACCGGTACGTCGTCCACCAGCGGCGGTTCCGGCCTGTCCTCGGCGTACCCGCCGCGGGCCATGGCGAACTCCACGTCGGCCGGGAGGACGCCGATGCCCACCCGCAGCTGGAGCGCGTCCACGTCGGTGATCCTGCGCTCCCACAGGCGGCGGCGCGGTCCGGTGGCGAACAGGAGGATCTCGGCCGGGTCGGGGCTGTCGCCCCGCCGGTAGCCCTGGTCCTGCTTGCCGAGCCGGGCCAGCTCGGCCTCGAAGGCAGCGACGTCCTTCTTGTACTGCTTCATCGAGGTCTTGTTCTTCTTCTTGCCCTCGCGGTTGTCGCTGATCCACTGCCCCAGCATCATGATCGGGGTCATCGCGCAGAAGAGCAGCATGTAGATCTGCTGGGTGACCGCGAACATCAACAGGCCGAAGAGCATCGGGGTGAAGGCCGCGATCATCTGGAAGCGGGCCCGCTCCGATTTGGACGGCAGGACGGGGACGACCACCCGGGGCCGCGGCCGCAGCGGCGACAGCCGGGGCGGGCGGTTGTAGGCGAGCCCGCCTTCGCCGGTGGCGGAGAGGTGCGCGTCCGGCTCACTGACCCGGTCGAGGACGAGCAGCGAGTCCCCGGCCCGTACGAAGGTCCCCAGCGGCCAGGCCTGCTCCCCCTCGGCCTGCTCCCCGTCCAGCAGGACCCCCGCGCCCGCCTGGGCCTGGAGGGTGGCATTCCCCTTGACGTCGATGGTCACGCGCGCGGCGACGGGGGCCAGCGCGCCGTCCGCCACTGGCAGCGTGCAGGTGGGAGCCGAACCGATCGTCGCCGTACCGACGCCCAGGCGGACCACCCGGCCCGCGGCCGGACCGCCCGAGACCCGCAGCTCGTAGTGCCCGGCGGGCTCGCCCCTGCGCAGCAGCGGGCCGATCGCGTCGTCCACGGAGACCCGCATGCCGTCGCGCAGGATCCCCGAGACCGGTGTGGCCGGATCGCAGCGGTGCCCGTCGGCCCAGAGGGTCGGTCCGGCCGGCGCGTGCGGCGCGAAGCCGGCGTGCAGCGGTACGACCACCTCGCGCAGCCCGGCGGCCTGCCCGGGGTGGGCGAGGCCGAAGGCCGAGGCCACCGCCTCCGCCACGTCCCTTGCCGTTGCCGTCTCGTCCGCGTTGATCACGACGTCCTGCGGGGATATGCCCCCCTGTACGACCGTCACCAGGACTCGCATGACCTTGTCCCCTCACCGCCGGCGCGTGCCGCGCCCGACCACCCACTGGGCCCTCGCTGATCAACCGAGGCTAGCCGCTGGGCGGACGGGCCGGAACAGCCGCCCCCCGGGGAACTCCCCTATTCACCAAGCGCATTCCGCCGCAACCACCGGAAGCACGAAAAGGACGTGAATTCCCGGTAACCCGGTCAGCTTTCCACGGCCGCCACGTTCAGGAGTTCCACGGCGACATCCGAGGCATAGCCCGTCGTGGGTCCCGTACGGCGTGCGAATTCCCTTACGCCGGCCAGCTGATCGGGGCCGAAGCGGAAGTCGAGCGTCGTGAAGTACCGCTCCAGCAGGTCCGCGTCGAAGGCCTCCCAGCGGGCCGCCTGCTCGGCGACCTTGGCGACCTCCTCCAGGGAGACGTCCCGGGAGGCGAGGAATGCCTCGTGGACCTCGCGCACGACACCGGGCTCGCGGGCGAGGTAGTCCTTGCGGGCGGCCCAGACGGCGAAGACGAACGGCAGTCCGGTCCACTCCTTCCACATGTTCCCCAGGTCGTGCACGGTCAGCCCGAGCCGGGGTGCGTCGTGGAGGGAGGCGCGCAGCGCGGCGTCCCCGATCAGTACCGCCGCGTCCGCCTCCTGCATCATCGCGCTCAGGTCCGGCGGGCAGGTGTAGTAGTCGGGCCGCACCCCGTACTGCTCGGAAAGCAGCAGCTGAGCGAGGCGTACGGACGTACGAGAGGTGGAGCCGAGGGCGACGCGGGCGCCGTCGAGCTGCTCCAGGGGCACCTGCGAGACGATCACGCAGGACATCACGGGACCGTCGCAGCCGACCGCGATGTCGGGGAAGGCGACGAGCTGGTCGGCGTTGCGGAGGAACTCCACGAGGGTGATCGGGCCCATGTCCAGGTCCCCCTGGACGAGGCGCTCACTGAGTTTCTCGGGGGAGTCCTTGGTCAGCTCCAGGTCCAGCAGTGTGCCGGTTCTGGCCAGGCCCCAGTAGAGGGGAAGGCAGTTCAGGAACTGAATGTGGCCGACGCGGGGCCGGCTGCGGTAGACGTCCACATCGCGAGACTAGTCCCCGTGTCCGCGTCAGCCTTCGGGCGGGTCTCAAACGTCCGGGTGACGTGATCTTTCCCTCTGGTCTCCGCCACAGGGTGCGTGCTAGGCTCACCGCAAGTTGCAGTTTGGTTTCCCTTGCAGTACGAGGCCTGCGGAGAATGTGACCCGCAGGCTTTTGTAGTTTTCAGACTTCTTAGCAGGTTCTGGAGCAGGGCGACCCTTTGGCCCATAGGAGGGCTCATGGCTACCGGAACCGTGAAGTGGTTCAACGCTGAAAAGGGCTTCGGCTTCATCGCCCAGGACGGCGGCGGCCCGGATGTCTTCGTCCACTACTCCGCGATCAACGCCTCTGGCTTCCGCTCCCTCGAGGAGAACCAGCAGGTGAACTTCGACGTCACGCAGGGTCCGAAGGGCCCGCAGGCGGAGAACGTCACCCCGGCCTAATCGCCTGGGCCAACCTCATCGCGGGTTGGAAAAGCAGTACCCAAGGAGCCCTGTCCCCTCTGCGCGAGCAGAGCGGCAGGGCTCCTGCCTTTTCCCTCCCGGGGTGGGGGGCGGGTACGGCAGTGGCCCCCGGCACCGTGGGACGGTGCCGGGGGCCACTTGCCGTACGGGCCGGCGCCCGGGCCCGGAGCCGCCGGGGCGGGCCGGGCCCGGGCCCCGGCAGGCCGGGCTAGGGCGGGCCCGGCAGGCTGGGCGGGGCTGGGCCCCGGCCCGGCAGGCTGGGCCTGGGCGGGCCCGGCGGCCCCCGGCAAGACCGGGGCCGGGGCTGCGACCGGGGCCCTGGCCTGCCAGGGGCCCCGGCGGCCTCGGCCGTCCGGTTGCCCGGGGTTGCCCGGGGCCGCCAGGGGCGGGCCGGGCAGGCCCGGGCCGGGTTAGGCCGGGGGCTGGGTGGTGGGGGAGGTGATCTTGATGTCCAGGATCAGGGTCACGTTCTCCTTGGTGGTCAGACGCAGGGAGTACGTGCCCGGGGGCACGTCCGTGGTGAACAGCTCCGGCAGGACGATCTTGCCGTCGGCGCCCGTCTTGGGCAGCACCCGGCCGAAGACCTTCTTGCCGTCCTCGTCCTTGAAGTACGGGCCCTTCGCAGTCGCCGGGTCCACCGGGACCCACTTGCCGTCCGCGTCCTTCACGACCAGGTCGGCGACGGCCTCCGTGCCCGCGACGGCCTTGCCGGCGGCCGTGGCGAGGACCTGCACGCCCGTGAGGCTCGTACCGGCGACCGTCTCCAGCGGCTTCGAGCCCTCCGGGCGGGCCAGCTTGTCGGCGACCGTCACCGTCACGCGGCCCTCGAAGTTCACCGTGAGCCGGGTCGTGGTGTCGTAGGCGGAGGCGCGCAGCGTGAAGGTGCCCGCCTTGGTGCCCGCCTTCAGGCCGGGCGCGGCGGCGATGCCGTCGGCGCCCGTCTTGATCACCAGGGACTTCTCCGCTCCGAAGAGCGTGCCGCCGGTGGTGTCCTCCTCGACCGTGAAGATCACCTCGCGGTCGGCGGCGGGCTTGCCGTCGCTCAGGGCCAGCTTGACCTTCGGGGTCACGGTGAAGGCCGCGCCGGCCTCGGCCGTCAGTCCGGGCCCGTCGACCAGCGTCAGGTCCTTCAGGTGCGGGGCCGGCTTCTCCGGGGTCGGGGTCGGCGTGGGCGTCGGGGTGGGGGTCGGCGTCGGAGTCGGCGTCGGCGTCGGCTTGGGCGTCGGGGTCGGCGTGACCGGGGTCTGCACCGGGGTGGGCAGCGAGGTGCCCGGCTGCTGGGGCGGGTAGTTCCCGGCCGGCGGGTTCGGCACCTCGGCGGCGCCGTTCTGGTACTGCCGCATGTAGCCGAGGACGGTGTTCACGTACTCGCGGGAGTTGTTGTAGCTGAGGATCGCCGCGTCGAGCTTGGCCTGGTTCGACAGGTCCCGGTCGCCCGCGCACAGGTAGAGCCCCGCGCCCAGCGCCGCGTCGTAGATGTTGTTCGGGTCGCGCTTGGCGTCGCCGTTGCCGTCGGCGCCCCAGGTGGCCCAGGTGGACGGGATGAACTGCATCGGGCCGACGGCGCGGTCGTAGACCGTGTCCGCGTCCCACTCGCCCTTGTCGGTGTCCCGGATCTCGGCGAAGCCGTTGCCGTCGAGGCGGGGGCCGCGGATCGGCTTCTCGGTGTAGCCGTCGGCCTTGAGCCCGTAGCCGGAGGCGTGGACGGACTCGACCCGGCCGATGCCCGCGAGCAGCTGCCAGGGCAGCTTGCAGCCGGGGAGTGCGGCCGCCACCGAGAGTTCGGCGCGGTGATAGGCGTCGAGGGCGGTGGCGGGTATCCCGCTGGCCCCCTCCTGCGTGCCCGCGCCGGCGGGCGGCGGGTCTGCGACGATGTCGGGCAGGTCCAGCCGGGCGTCACCGCGGTCGGTGGCCTGCGGGCTGTCCGGGGTCGGCTCCGACTCGCCCGCGTCGGCGGTCGACGGACTGGTCACGACCGCGGCGGTGGTCAGGCTGGCCGCGAGTGCGGCCGTGCACAGGACCTTGCGCGAGGTGTTGACGAGGTGACGGTGAAGCGGCTTCACAGTGCGGCGATCCCCCCAGGAGCCGTCAAAGGTCTACGGCCGGTCTAGCCGTGCATATCCACTGTCTATCAGGTATTCGGACCCGACTCGCCGTCCGCCCGGCAGATGTGACGCACCATTCGTCTCGGCTTCACCACGGTCTCATGACCGAACGCACAAAGACCCCAACTCCTCGCCCGGATTGCCCCGATGGGCGCTGTTTCGGATCGGAGTGCCGAACGGCCGGAGCCCCGGCCTCCGCGGTGTGCGGGGGCCGGGGCTCCGGTGTGCTGCGGGTGTTCCCGGGTCGGCTAGCCCTGGGTGAAGTAGCCGAACAGGTCGGTGATCACGTGGTTGCTGCCGCCCCAGCTGTTCCAGATGCTGACCTTGCCGTCCCCGACGGGGGTGATGACGTGGTTGGGGACGGTCTCGCCGGGACGGGTGTTGAGGCTGCTGGCGTCCGTGCGGGCGGTCCCGTACCCGTGGACGGTGAGGAAGCCGGCGTCGGTGGTCTCGGTCGCGGTGACGTTCAGGGCCGCGCCGACGGCGTTGGCCGGCATGCCGGCGACGGTGCTGGTCGCGCCGGGGGCGAGCTTGCCCGTGGTGCGGGTGTCGGCGAGCCGCTTGGGAACGGCCGGAGTGAAGAACGCCCCGCCGCCCCACTCGTGGTAGTAGCCGACGACGTCGAGGACGAGGTCGGTGGAGCCGGCGTTGTTGTAGAGGGTGATGGTGCCGTCCGGGCCGACCGGGACGATGACCTGGTTGGACTTGTCCTTGCCCGGCTCCGGGTTGAGGTTCGAGGTGGCGGGGCGCTTGTCCGACTCCGGATAGGCGATCACGTGCGTGTCGGTCGTGGCACCGGTGCTGGTCAGGTTGAGCGCGACGGCGGCGGCGTCCGGCGGGATGCTCCGCACGCCCGCCACCTTGACGGTCCGGGTCTTGCCGGCGCCCAGCGCGCCGCCCATGGTGCGGGTGTCGGCGAGCCTGGTCGGGGTGACCGGGTTGAACCGCTGCCCGGTGTTGGGCTGGTAGTAGCCGACGAAGTCGACGACGACGTGGCCCTGGCCGGAGTTGAGCTGGGCGAGGATCTTGCCGTCGGCGCCGATGGGCACGGTGACCGTGTTGGACGAGGTGCCGCCCGCGCGGACGTTCACGTTCGAGGTCGTCGGGCGCGGCTGGCCCGAGGGCCAGACGTTCAGGTGGGTGTCCTGGGTCGCGCCGGTCACCGTCACGTTGAGGACGGCCGCGGTCGCCCCGCCCGTGTGGTGGGGGCCCGAGCTGTAGTAGACGACCGGCACGGCCACATGGGCGGGGGTGCCGGCCTGCACCGGGCTGTTGGAGAGACGGCTGTCCAGGACACGGAACGGGAACACAGGCACGTAGCCCGACGCCGCGTACGCGGCCTGCACGGTCCGGGTGACCGTGGAGGTGGCGCCCTTGGCGTCCTTGAGGGTCACGGTCACCTTGTACTCGCCGGGCTGCGCGTAGGCGTGCCGGACGGGCTCCAGCGCGGACACCCGCTCCTTGGCCCCGTCACCGAAGTCCACGTCCACCTGCTGGACGGGCCACGGTGCGGCGGAGTTCCGCGGGTCGACCTCGACCGTCAGCGGGGCGACGTACGCCCTCGGGTCCTCGGCGCTCGGCAGGAACGGCTTGGAGGTGAAGCCGGCCGTCAGCGGACCGGGCGCGGTGACCTTGGCCTTGAACCCGGCGCTGGTGTTCAGGTTGGCGTCGTTGTACGCGGTCACCGTGGCCGTGCACTCGCACGGCGCGCTGTAGACGTGCGTGGCGGTGCGCTCCTTGGTGACGACCGGGGCGGACCCGTCACCGAACGAGAAGTGGTAGGTGAGCGGACCGGACCACGCGCTGACCGCGGTGGCCGTCGCCTTCACGGTGGTGCCGGCCGGCGCCCAGGGCTGGTCGAGCTCCAGCCGGACGCTCTCCAGCCAGTCCTGGCCCTCGCGGGCGCCGCGGTCGAGGTACCCGCCGTCCTTGCCGGTGTTGGGCACGCGCGGGTCGTCCGCGACCGGATATCCCCGGGAGTCGGTGAGCAGCACGCCGGGTGCCGTCGCGTCGGCGGAGTCGACGGCCTTCGTGCCGATTTCCTGGGCCGACGGGGCCACGATGTCCCGGCCGCCCTGGCCCGTCGCGGCGTGGAACGCCGCCTGGTCCCGGTAGTCGGCGCCGCCCCACTTGTAGACCGGTCCGGCCTGGTAGTCGCCGGCGATCAGGTTGTAGTCGGAGCGGGTGGCGGCCGTCGCGCTCTGCGCCACCGCGATGCCGCCGCGTCCCCGCGCCGGGTCGCACGTAACGGACCGGTACGTGGCGTTGATCGCGTTGTTGAACACGGCGGAGCCGGTCGAACCGCCGCCGAGCGACACGGCCGTGCCACAGCCGAAGGAGATCGTGTTGTTCGTGATGACGGTGCCGGGGGCGTCCATCACGGCGATCGGATCGTCCTCGGTGCCGTGGATCTCGTTGCGGCTGAGTACGGTGCGCTCGGCGCCGCCCTCGATCCGGGCGCCGTACAGCAGCGCCCGGCTGACGCGCACGTCCGTGCTCGCGTCGCCGACCACCAGGGACACCCCGGTCGTCGGGCCGAACGATTTGATCCGGTCCAGTTCGACGTCGGCGGACCGGTTGATCCTGAAGCCGCCGCTGGCGTTCAGATCGCGGACCACCACGTGCGAGGCGCCGCTGATGGTGAGCGTCTCTTTGCCCAGGTTCACCACATTGCCCACCGGCCCGTCGGCCACGAAGGTGACCGGCTTGCCCGGTGCGCCGGAGCGGTCGATGGTGACGGCCTCGGGGTACGTCTTGCCCGTCTTGATCCGCACGGTCTGGCCCGGCGCCACGACCTTGGCCGCGGCCGAGATGGTGCAGAAGGGCACGGCCTGCGAGCCGGGGCCGCCGTCCGAGCAGGAGGAGCCGGCGTAGTTGTTCACGTAGAGCGTGGTCGGGGCCTCGGCGGCCGCGGCGGCCGGAACACCGAGAAGACTGACGAGACCTGCGGTCAGCAGGACCGTCGCACGAGTGGGACGCACCAGAAGGGTTTCCTTCAAGCCAGAAGTGACGTGGGGGTCGCGCCGGTCGCGGCGCCGCACGACTGGTAGACGTTCTGTTCCCCCAGCGTCAGTCGGGCGCACGCGAACGCGGACAGACGCTGATCATCATCCCTCGCGAACCAGCCACTGTCACTCGTAATCAGCCAGCACCGACAGGTGACCGCGTGACCCGCATCACTACGGGACGTGCGTGGGGGCGCGATGAATTCCGGCGGGCGCGGCAGTCTCTCCTCTGTACGCACCGACCGGCCCCAGGAAGAGGAACACCCCATGCGCATCGTCATCACCGAATTCATCAGCCTCGACGGAGTCGTTCAGGCCCCCGGCGGCCAGGGCGAGGACAACGACGGCGGCTTCGCCCACGGCGGCTGGTCGCACCCCTTCTTCGACGAGAAGGTCGTGGGCGGCGCCTTCGACGACGCGACGAAGCACGCGGAGGGACTGCTGTTCGGTCGCCGCACCTGGCAGACGATGGCCGCGGCGTGGCCCGACCGCGCCGGCGACCCGTTCGCGGACCGGATGAACGCGCTCCCGAAGTACGTGGTGTCCACGACCCTGGGCGAGGACGAGCTGACGTGGAACAACACCACGCGCATCGCGGGCGACCAGGCCGTGGCCCGCATCCGCGAACTGCGGGCGGGCGACGGCGGCGACCTGGTGGTCATGGGCAGCCCCACCCTCGTACGCACCCTGCTGAGCGAGGGCCTGGCCGACGAGCTCCGGCTCATGGTCATGCCGGTGCTCCTCGGCGGCGGCAAGTCGATCTTCCCGGCCGACGGCGGTCTGCACACCTTCGAGCTGACCTCCACCGCCATCAGCCCGGCGGGCGTCCACGTGTGCACCTACCGGCCGGTGACCCGGGGCTAGACCTGCCCGACCCGTGTTGAGCGCGTTCCATTCGATGGTGACAACGGCCTGTCCGCCAAGGGATCATGAGCAGCATCTGTATGTCTCATGCGCCTGACGCCCTTCGGGGGAACGGGCCGTCCTCGAAGGAAAACTGTTGGCACGTCCTACTCGTGCGGCGGTCCTGTTCACCGCGGGCCTCGTCACCATCCTCGGCATACCGGCGGTCTCCGCCGCCGAGACCCCGACCGAACTGTTCGTGAACAACGGCGAGAACGCCAACTGCTCCGACACCGGCACCGGAACGCAGAGCGCCCCGTTCTGCTCGATCCAGTCGGCGGCCAAGGCGGCCGAACCGGGCCAGACGGTGCGGATCACGGAGGGCTCCTACCCCGGAGCCCTCACGATCGACCGCTCCGGAGAGCCGGGCAAGCCGATCACCTTCACCACCGAGACCGGCGGCGCCCGCAAGGCGAATCTGGGCGGCGCCTTGACCATCGACGGCGCCTCCCACCTCGTGTTCCGCGGGATCAATACGCGGAGCGGCGCCAAGGTCGAGCGTTCCAGCGACATCACCGTGGAAACGTCCGAGATTCTGCGCGAGCTCGTGATCGGTGCGGGAAGCGCGGACGTACGGGTCAGCCGGAGCACCGTCATCTCCGCGCAGATCGGAGCCGGCGCCCAGCGCACGGTCCTCAGCCGCAACAGGGTCCGCCACAGCATTTCCCAGCCCGCGATCTCCGTGGTGGACGCCCCCGGCACGTCCATCGCCAACAACAACGTCACCAGCCACTGCGGTACGGGCATCTCGGTCAGCGGCGGTTCCACCGGAACCTCGGTGTTCAACAACCTGATCATCGCCGAGCGCTCCCAGCCCGCCTGCAAGACGCCCTCCCCGTCACGCCACGGTCTCCTGGTGGCGCAGAGCGCGGCGGCCGGCACCCGCGCCGACTACAACGTCCTCAATCGCCAGCCCGAGGTCACGGATGCTCCGTACCACTGGGCGGGCACCGACTACAAAACCCCCTCGGAGTTCCGGGCGGCGACCGGCCAGGGCGGGCAGGACCTCCTGAACCCGGCGGACGTCAACGCCGCCCTCGTCGACTCCGCCGACGCGACGGCGCCGGGCGCGCTGGCCTCCCTGGACATCGCCGGTTTCGGCCCGATCGACGACCCCCGCGTGGCCAACACCGGCAAGGACGGCGGGTTCCTCGACCGCGGGGTCAGTGAGACCCACGACTACCTGAGCACGGTCACCATGTCGGTCGACCAGGCCTGGGCACCGGTGGGCACCACGGTGGAGGTGAAGGCCTCGTCGAACAGCCAGTGGCCCACCGGCATGTCGTACAGCGTGGACTTCGGCGACGGGAGCGCCCCGGTCGTCACCCGGCAGGGCGAGGCCGCCCAGGCCGTCGCCTCGCACGTCTACGGCTCTCCGTGCGCGTGCGTGGTCAAGGTGACCGCGTCCAACGCCTCCGGGAAGAAGGCCTTCGCCGAGCAGCAGGTCAAGGTGACCCCGGCCGGCGTACTGACCACGGCATTCACCGCCGAGCCGGTCCTGCCGGCCTCGGCCGGCCCGACCGAGCGCATCTCCCCGCTGACCTTCCAGGTCGACCCGTCGGCCACCGTGGCGCCGTGGCCGCTGAGCCGCGTCGACGTGGACTTCGGCGACGGCACCACCGAGCGCGTCTCCGACCTGTCCAAGCTCACGCACGTCTACCGGACGCCCGGCGACTACAAGGTGACCGTCACCGCCCAGGACTCCAAGGGCACGACGTCCAGCTCCAGCCGCACGGTCAAGGCCGACTACGCGGCGTCCGGCTTCGTCCCCGTCGAGCCGGTCCGGATCTACGACACCCGCGACGACACCCCCTCGATGCCGGGCGGCACGCCCCTCTGGATGCAGATGCCCACCGGGCACGACCCGTTCGGGCACGCGTTCTCGGGCAGCATGGCCGCGGTCGTCCTCAACGTGACCGTCACCGGCGCCCTGGAGGACACCCACCTCACGCTCTGGCCCGCCGGGCAGGACCGCCCCACGACCTCGAACGTCAGCGTCCGGGCCGGCGCCACCACGTCCAACACCGTCACGGTGCCGGTCGGCGAACACGGCGGGGTCCTGGCGCAGCTCAACTCCGGCAGGGCGTCGATCATCGCGGACTTCGTGGGCTACTACCAGCCCAACATCGGGCAGCGGTTCAGCCCGCTCGCCCCGACCCGGATGCTCGACACCCGCACCGGCGGCGGCGCGCTGACCGGCGGCAACACCCGCACCGTCAAGGTCACCGGCGTCAACGGCATCCCCGCCGACGCCACCGCCGTCGCCTTCAACCTGACCGGCACCGGCTCGACCGAGGACGCGCACGTCATCGCCTACCCCGACCCGGCCAGGCGGACCGCCACCTCCAACCTGAACCTGGAGCCGGGCAAGGACAAGTCGAACCAGGCCATCGTGCCGGTCGGCAAGGACGGCACGATCACCCTCTTCACCAACTCCGGGTCCACGCACCTGGTGCTGGATGCGGTGGGCTACTACGGGAAGGACGGCAAGGCTCTGTTCAAGCCGGTCGTCCCGAAGCGTCTCGCCGACACCCGCACCACGGGCAAGCTCGCCCCGGGCGCCACGACGACGGTCTCCGGTCTGCCGGCGAACGCGGTGGGCGCGGTCCTGAACGTCACCGCGACCGACACCACCGGCCCGGGCTTCCTGACGGCGTACGCCTTCGGCGGCACGCTCCCGGGCGCCAGCAGCCTCAACACGCTGCCCGGCACCACCGTCCCCAACCACGTGACCACCCCGGTCGGTTCGGGCAAGGTCAGCGTCTTCAACAGCTGGGGCGGCGGCAACCACGTCATCACCGACCTCCTCGGCTACTTCACCCACCCGTAGAACCACCCGGTACACGCAGGACACACCGCCGCCCCGGCCCCGCACACGACGTGCGGGGGCCGGGGCGGCGGCGGTGTGAAGGAGGGGGACCCAGGCCCGGGCTTCGGCGCAGCCGGCCGAGCCCACGCCCTCATCGAGCAGTAGCGCTTGCCCGCCACCAGCAGGGTGGACCGGCGCCGGCCCTCCTCGCGGAAGCCCGCCTTGGCGAAGGCACGGAGGGCCCGATCGTTGCCGCTCCAGGTGTCGAGCTCGATCCGGTGCAGCCCGAGGGCGCCGAGCATAGGCTGATGGGATGCCTTCAGACGTGTCCCGGCCCCGGGCGCACGCCATGGCAGAGCCGCCGCTGCGAGAGTGCCATGACGTCCGTCCGGCCTGCTTCTGGGAGAGTCTCGTGTTCCGTTCGCCAAGGATCGCCGCCGCCTTCCTCGCCGCGCTCCTCGCGACGGGTGCGGGTGCAGGTGCGGGCGCGAGCCCTGCCGCGGCCGACGGCTCAGGGGACTCCGGCGGAATCACCGAGCCGGCCTTCATCGTCCTCACCTGTCCTTCCTGCTGCCCGCCCTGATGGGCCTGTTCGCCCAGGTCGGCGGTAGCGAGCAGCCGCAGGTCTGGCGGGCGGCCTTCATCGTCCTCGCGCTGGTCGGCTGCGCGAGCACCCTGCGGCTGCTGGCCCGGGCACGCGGAGACCGCTTCCTGACCTGGCAGCAGGCCGGCGCCGCGCTGCTCTACGCCCTGATCGCCGTGGTCGGCGCGGTCCCCGAACTCGCCGAGCCGTTCGGGCTGGACCCCATCCAGGCCGAGGCGCTGATGCTGATCGGCCTGATCGTGCTGGGGCACGCCCTGGTCTGGCGCTTCATGGCCGGCGAGGGCCGGGCCGCCAAGGAATGACCTGGCGCCGGTTGGTCCGGTGCCTGGCGGCGGGGCGTTGACGCATATGGCCGTCACGACGAGCGACGCCATATGACCCTATGTAATTTCGCAGGTGCCCCGCCTTCCGCCGCGGCAGACCGTGCCGAGGCATGCCACGAGAGGTGCCCCATGAGGCGCACTGCGCGAAGTGACCAAGACGAATCGCCGCCCGGTCGGACCGGGCATCGGGGCTGGCGGCGGCTGGCCGTCGCGGCCCTGGCCCCGCTGCTGGCCCTGTCAGCCACCACCGCCACCGCCCAGGGCGTGTGGATCCACGTCCCGGACCTGCCGACGGCGCGTGCCGGGCTGGCGAGCACGGGCGCGGACTGCCCGGAGGGGCTGCGCGGCACCTGCGTGTACGTCGCCGGCGGCGTCCCGTCTCCGGAGAAGTTCGAGGCGTACAGCCCCGCCAGCGGCACCTGGGCCACGCTGCCGGTGCTGAAGCCCCCCCGCGTCGGGGCCGCGGCGACGACGGCGCCCTGCCCCAACGGGGTACGGGGCGACTGCGTCTACCTCCTCGGGGGTGCCGACACCGCGGGCAGGGCCGCCGAGGCGTACAGCACGGAGACCAACGCGTGGCTGTCCCTGACACCCCTGACGCAGGCCCGGGTCAACGCGGCGGCGGCCACGGCGCCGTGCCCCGAAGGCCTGCGGGGCACGTGCGTGTACGTCTTCGGCGGCAACACCGGCGCCACCGGCACGGCCGAGGCGTACAACCCGGCCACCAACCGCTGGGCCTCCGTGGCGACCCTGCCGACCACCCGAAGCAATCACGCCGGTGCGTCCGCGCCCTGCCCCGGGGACCCGAACCCTCGGCACCTCTGCGTGTACGCCATCAGCGGGACCAACACCAACCCGCGCTCGGTGGACTTCTACAACCCCGTCAACAACCAATGGGGACCCGCGGCCGAGATCCCGACCGCCCGCATCACCGGGAGGGCGGCAACAGCCCCCTGCCCCGACGGCATGAGCAACGGCTGCATCTACACCGTGGGAGGAAGCGCCACCCCCGGCGCCCCGGGCCTGACCACGGTCGAGGCCTACACCCCAGTGACCAGCGCATGGGTGACGCTGCCCTCCACGCCGACGGGCCACACGGAACACGGCGTGGCCGCGGCGCCGTGCCCCAAGGACACGAGGCACCACTGCGTGTACGCCATCGGAAACCTGGTCAACGGCGATGCACGTCCCCCCATCACCACGGGCACGACCGAGGCCTTCGCGATCGAGCGCCAGAGCAACAGGCCCCAGCCGAGGCCGGAGCCCACGCCCACGGTGCCGAACGCCCCGCAGCCGGACCCCGCACCGGCCCCGCTGCCCCAGCCCGACGTCAAGCCCGCGCCGGAGGTGAAGCCGCAGCCCGACGTGAAGCCCTGGCCCAAGCCGGAGCCGAAGCCCGAGCCGAAGCCCGACGCCAAGCCGGCGCCCAAGCCCCCGGCCGACGCCCCCCAGACCGCCCCCGCACCCGCACCCGACGCGGGCCTCGACCCGGAGGTCGATGTCCCGGCCGATGAAGAGGAAGCGGACGACGTCCGCTAGCCGGTCCCGTCTCCCAGGGCCGGCGCCGCCACGGCGCCGGCCCTTCGCGTCGTACGGCCGACCGGGCAGGACTCCGGCATGCGATCACCCCGCGAGGTGGATCACCGGGCACCCGTGCCCGACAGGTCCGCCCACACGGTCTTGCCCGGCCCCCGCCCCCTCGGCGCCACGCCCCACTCCCGCGCCAGCGCCTGCACCACCAGCAGCCCCCGCCCGCCCTCCGCCGACCACGGATCGACCGCCGACGGCTCCCCCGGCGGGCTCGCGTCCTCCCGGGTGTCGCTGACCGCGACGCGCACGTGCTGCCCTCCGTCGTACCCCATCCGCAGCTCGAAGTCCCGCCCCGGCACCCGCCCGTGCAGTACGGCGTTGGCGGCGAGCTCCCCGACGACGAGCCCCACGTCGTCGGAGAGCGGGCAGCCGTAGGGCACGCCCCAGAAGGCCAGCTGCGCCTGCGCGAGCCGCCGGGCGAGCCGGGCCCCGCGGCGCGTCGAACTGAACCGCTGCCGGAAGGCCAGTGCCATGTCACTCAATTCGGTCGTCACCTCACCGAGCGTGGCGACCGCGCCTTACGCTTTCCAGTGACGGCGGCGCTACGACGGTGATCCGTAGGGACGTCGGCCTGTTCGTGTACGGCCCGTACGGATGAGGGCGGTTCAGCCGATGAACGACCTGTCAGACCGCGAAGAACGCCCCGAACGCCCGGTGGAGGCGGACGGCACGGCCCACCTGTTCCGCGCCCTGGGCAAACAGATCAAAACCCTCCGCGAGGCGGCCGGCCTCCTCCAGAAGGAACTCGCCACCCGCCTGAACGTCGGCGAGGACCTCATCGGCGCGATCGAACGCGGCGTCCGCACCCCCCAGCCGGACCTCCTGGAACGCGCGGACCGGATCCTCCAGGCACGAGGGGTCCTGCTGGTGGCGATCCCGGAGGTCAAGGAGGCCCTGAAACGGGCCCGGACGCGGCATCCGGACTGGTTCCGGGACTATGCCGTCGCGGAGGCCACCGCCGACGCCATCCACGACTACAGCCACCAAGGGCTGATGGGGCTGCTTCAGACCGAGGCCCATGCCCGCGCGATCTTCACCAAGCGGCGCCCACTGCTCGACGAGGAGACCATCGAGAAGCGTGTCCAGGATCGACTGGACCGCCAACAGATCCTGCAGCAGTGGCCTTCCCCCACTATCAGCCTGGTCCTCGACGAGAGCCTTCTACACCGTCAGGTCGGCGGTCGCGAGGTGCACCGGGAGCAACTAGGACGGATCCTGGAGGTGGGGCAGCTCCGTACGGTGGAACTCCAGGTGGTGCCGTTCGCACGCGGAGAACAAGCGGCCATGGACGGCTCGTTCACGCTCCTTCACCCCAAGGGACGTGCCCAGGTCGCCTACATCGAGAGCTACACCCGTCCCCACCTCATCACCGACCCGGCGCAGGTACGCATCATGGCCGAGCGCTATGGAATCATCCGGGCAGAGGCGCTCAGGCCCAGCGAGTCCCTGGACCTGATCGAGAAGACGCTGGGAGACCTATGAACACCGCAGACCTGGCCTGGTTCAAGAGCAGCTACAGCAGCGGCGAGGGCGGCCAGTGCGTCGAGGTCGCCGCCTGCCCCGCCGCCGTCCACGTCCGCGACTCCAAGGTGTCGGCCAGCCCTCACCTCTCGGTGGCCCCGGCCAGTTGGAACGCCTTCCTGTACGGGATCACCGCGGCCCGCCTGCCGGAGTAGACCTCCGAGCAGCGACATGCCGCCTCCGGCCCAATGGAGGCGGTGGGCCGCCCGACCGCTGCACGCTGTACGGATGAACCGCCCCGTCGGCGCCGGCCTGCGGGCCCATGCGGCCGGGGCGCAGGACATCCTGCGTACCGACGGGCCCGCCGCGGCGCGCATCGTGGTCACCGTCGTGGCCGCATGGCAGGTCGCCCTGTGGCTGGGCGCCGACCAGCCCCCGGTGTTCGCGGCGGTCGTTCCGCTCGTCGCCCTGCGCGGCGACCCGTTCACCGCCCTGGGGGCCTCGCTGCAGCGGGTCCTCGGGGTCGTGGCTGGCGTGGTGATCGCCATCGTGGCCCTCAACCTGTTGAGCCCCTCCACGGGGACGCTCGCCCTGGTGGTGACCCTGGGCCTGGGGGCCGGGATGCTGCTCCGGGCCGGTGGTGGGCTGAACATCCAGGTGGCGGCCTCGTCGTTGCTGGTCTTCGCCAGCGCCTCACCCGACGCGTACGCCCTGGACCGTCTCTGGGAGACCGTGGCCGGTGCGGCGGTGACCATCGTGCTGGCCCCGCTCCTGTGGCCGCCCGATCCGCGGCGCACCCTGTCGGCCCTCGCCGCCGACTGCCGCACCCACCTGACCCGGGCGCTCACCGCCACCACCGCGGCCCTCGCCACCGGGCCCGTGGCGGCCGGCGACAACCTCACCCTCGTCAACGCCCACAACGACGCCGTCCACGCCGACGCCGCTCGCGCGCGCGAAGCCGTACGCGCCATGCGGTTCAATCCCGTGCGCCGCCGCCACCGCGAGGCCGTACGAGAACTGGCGGGCGGTATCGCCACCGCCGACGGGCTGACCGCGCAGCTCACGACGCTCGCCAGGGAGGTCGTCGCCTTCGCCGGCCGGGACGACCTGGCCGCCGACCTCAGCCGCGCCGGCCGGCACCTGCCGGGACTCGCCGCCGCCACGGCGGAGGTCATCGAGGACTCTCTCGCCGCCGACGGCGCGCGCGACATCGTGCCCGCCCTGACCAGAGCCCGCACCGCACTCACCGCCTACGCCCACGCCGACTCCGGTCCGGTCGCCGTCGTTCTGCGCAGGCCGTTCCAGCGGATGCTGGACGACCTGGACCGCGGTGACGGTCCAAGTGACGGAACCGTCAGAAGATGAACGTGCCGATGCCGACCGCCATGCCGGCCACCGCCCCCAGCACGATGGCGGCCAGCAGACCGGCCATGGCCGCGAGGAAGTAGAGCTCGCCGTCCTCGACCCTGCCGTGGCGCGCGCAGGAGAACAGCCAGGACGCCAGCGTCAGGAACGGCACGAGGAGCAGGCCGGTGGCGGTGCTGAAGTTGAACACGGCGCTCCCGGAGAGCTCGTAGGCCCGTCCCCGCGCCGTCCTGACCTCGACGTCGGTCCCGAACCGGTACGTGTCTCCGGCCGTGTCCAGCACGATCTCGCGCCCCGGCTCCTCCTCGGACCGCCGGGGGGTGTACCAGCCCGTGCAGTCGGTACCGGTCGCATAGCCCTCGGCGTCGGCGGCCTCGTAGCACTTGTGGATCGAGACGACCCCGTCCACGGGCCCGAAGCCGAACACCGCCGCCATCTGCGGCCCGGGCAGCAGCCACACCAGCCACCCGGCCACCGAGAGCGTCACGACCACACCGACCCCGGCCACCCCCCGCCCCAGCCTCCGCACGGCAGCACCTCGCACCCCGCCGCCTCCCCTCTCCCGCGGAAGCCAATACCCGCAGGGGGCGGGGCGTAACGCGGGTGGGGTGGTGGGGGTGGCTTCGCTACTTGAGCAGGCCGCCGAGGGCGGTGGCGGTGGTCGGTGCCGGGGACAGACCGCGGACAAGGCCGGTGACCTGGCGCTTCGCGTCCTGGACGGTCGGGGTGAGGAAGCGCAGCGACAGCAGGTTGTCCAGGCTGAGGGCGCCGGCCCCCGTAGTGGGCACCGGGCGCACGGTGGCGGGCGCGGCCTGGGCGACAGGGGCGGAGAGAAGGCCGATGGCGAGGGTCAGGGCGACACCCGACACGATGCGGGCGAGGGTGAGGTGAGCCATGACCGCCCCAACGCCGCCCGGCCGGTTATGGGCATGGTCCGGGCGAGGCGTGTCGTTCGCCCGACTGGCACGGCCGATTGCGTCGTTCGGGTGCGGTGCGGTCTCGGCCCAGGTCGTAGCCGAAGGTGCGAGACACGGACGGTTCGCCGTGCCGAGCGAGGAAGCCGCCGGCGGGCAGTTCCGTGCCCGGGCCGTCCGCAACCACCTCAGGCGGGCTGCTCCCCCCTCCCCGGAAACAGCCACCACCAACCAGAACCTCGGGATCAACGCGCCCTGAGCGGAGCACTTCGAGCGGGCGCTGGTGTCTGCAGATCGGTTCCCCGCCCGCCCGGGCTCTCCAGGAGTCAGACGTGCAACTCGGGCGGGAAGCCGGTCCAGCGGAGTTCGGCGGGCAGGTGCCGCATGTCGTTGGAGAAGAGGACCGCGGCGGGCCGGCCGGGTGCGTACCGGATGACCGTCAGGGCGGCATTGGCGTGATTGAGGCCGAGCCAGCGCCACTTCGGTGCGTACATGGCGTCCCGGACGAGCCAGGCGACCAGGAAGTTGTGGGTGACGACCAGTTCGTGCCGGTCCTCTTCGCCGTCCACCGGACCGGTGAACAGGTCCATGGCCCGGCGGGTCAGCGCGGGTCCCTGCTCCCGCTCCTCGGCGGAGGCGCCTTCGAGGAAGCGGAGGTAGTAGTCGGCCGATTCCGCCGGGAGTTCCTCCCTCTGCGGCATGTGGGGAACGTAGTCACCGGCAGCTTCCGAGCAGTGCACGGGAACGTTCTTCAGCTGGTCGCCGATCAAGCGTGCGGTCTGCTCGGCCCGGGGCAGCGGGCCGTGGTGGACAGCGGCCAGGGGAACCCCCTGGAGTCGGCGGCCGAGCAACGTGGCCTGCCGGCGGCCGTCCTCCGTCAGTCCGCTCTCGTCCGGCAACGCCTCGCCGTGCCGGGCGAGATAGAGGTACCGCGTGGCCGTGCCGGTCATGCCGAACTCCTTCGGATCGGTTGTCGATCTTGTGCATCACTGGACGCGGTCCACTCCAGGGCCGGTTCCCGATCGTCAGCGAGTCCGTCGTCGGCCGAGCAGGCGGCCCTGTTCCTGTTTCAGGTCGGCGAACCCGCGCCGTGCGTATACGGCGATCTCTTCGCTGGGGAAGGCCACGATGGAGAGGTGCTCGTCGTAGCTCCCCTGGTCCCAACGGGCGGCTGTGATCTCGTACCCGGACACATGAGCGCACAGCTGCAGCAGGATGGGTGGCATCTCCGACTCGCTCAGGAGGTCGGCGTGCCTGATGACGAGGTCGCGCATGGCCCGGATGTTCGGGAGGAAGACGGTCCTGACCCACAAGCGCCACTCGACGAGCTCCTCCTCGGACGGTGGCATCTCGTGCGCGAAGGGCGACGTGCCGTCAGGACGAGCATTGCGTTCCATGAACGCGGCGAAAATGCGGCTGTTCGCCTCGGTGAGCGCGAAGAGCGGCCCGTAGAAGTCACTGAGTTGGCGATTCAAGCGGGCCAGGCGCTCTTGGCGCTGCGACAGGCGCATGCTGTTGAGGTAGGTGGCCGCGTATCCGACGAACGCCAGCGCGATCGTCACAACTACGGTGGTCATGGGGGCGATGCTAGTCAGTTCGTCATGACACCCGATCATCCTGCGGTCGCGTCACACAGCACCAC
Organism: Streptomyces sp. NPDC090045; assembly: GCF_044747975.1. NCBI lineage: Bacteria > Bacillati > Actinomycetota > Actinomycetes > Kitasatosporales > Streptomycetaceae > Streptomyces > Streptomyces sp. NPDC090045. The sequence goes on along the minus strand of NZ_JBIVFA010000002.1, from coordinate 121,711 downwards.
CCACCAAAGCGATGGCGGCTTATGCCCAACTCCAGACGGCCGGCAGCCGCCAAGACGCGCGCACCACCCAGCAAAGCGGTGGCGGCTTATGTCCAACTCCAGACGGCCGGCAGCCGCCAGACCCGCGAAACCGCGTAGCGATCTGACGCGCGGCCCGGACCGGGCCGTCGGCCACCGACACGCCCGTCCCTACCCCGTTCGCCCGGCCCGTTCTTTTGGGGGTTTCCCGGCTGTCTTCGAATTTCCGTGGCGGGACGGTCGGTCAAGGGTGGCCGCAGGCCATCGCGCAGCGACGCGACGAAGGAGCGCCCTTGAGGGACCGTCCCGCCACGGAAGACGATGAGACCGACGGGAAACCCCCGCCCCCCTCTCCAACCGGTCATGGGGAACCGTCCCGACCGGTGGCCGCGTCCAGCGCGTACACGTTCTTGTCCGTGCTGCCGATGTAGACGGTGCCGTCCACGACCGCCGGCGACGAGCGGACGGCATCGCCGGTGGTGTACGTCCAGCGGGGGGTCCCGGTGGCCGCGTCCAGCGCGTACACCTTCTTGTCGGTGCTGCCGACGTAGACGGTGCCGTCCACGACCGCCGGCGACGATTCGACGCGGCCGCCGGTGATGAGCGTCCAGCGGGGGGTACCGGTGGCCGCGTCCAACGCGTACACCTTCTTGTCGTGACTGCCGACGTAGACGGTGCCGTCCACGACCGCCGGCGACGAGCGGACGGCGCCGCCGGTGGTGTACGTCCAGCGGGGAGTGCCGGTGGCCGCGTCCAGCGCGTACACGTTCTTGTCGGTGCTGCCGACGTAGACGGTGCCGTCCACGACCGCCGGCGACGAGTCGATGGCGCCGCCAGTGGTGTGCGTCCAGCAGGGGGTGCCAGTGGCCGCGTCCAACGCGTACATCTTGAAGTCGCTGCTGCCGACGTAGACGGTGCCGTCCACGACCGCCGGCGACGACTGGACGGCGCCGCCGGTGATGAGCGTCCAACGGGGGGTACCGGTGGCCGCGTCCAACGCGTACACCTTCTTGTCGTGACTGCCGACGTAGACGGTGCCGTCCACGACCGCCGGCGACGACTGGACGCCGCCGCCGGTGGTGCGCGTCCAACGGGGGGTACCGGTGGCCGCGTCCAACGCGTACACCTTCTTATCCGTGCTGCCGACGTAGACGGTGCCGTCCACGACCGCCGGCGACGAAGTGGCCCATGAGGCGGTGAGGTAATACCTCCAGGTGCTGCCGGTGGTGTGCGTCCAGCGGGGAGTGCCGGTGGCCGCGTCCAACGCGTACACCTGCTTGTCGTGACTGCCGATGTAGACGGTGCCATCCACGACCGCCGGCAACGAACAGACCCAGTCGCCGGTGGTGTGCGTCCAGCAGAGCTGATGGACGGGCTTCGCCATGGTGGGCCGGGCCGGCGGGGGCCGGAGACCGCCGGTGACGGTGCCGACAAGCCGATGGCTGGGCTCTGCCCGCAGGGTTGGCGGTGGTCCGGGAGGCGAGGACGCGGCTGAGTGGCTGAGGCGGTCACGGACATCGGCGGCACTGGCGGGCCGGTCGCCCGGTTCCTTGGCAAGGAGTTCGGCCAGCAGTGCGTCGAGATGGGGCGGCAGGCCGGGGCGGTGGCTGGAGGGCGGTGCGGGCGGGGTGTTTACATGGGCGTACATGAGAGCTGGGGTGTCGAGGTCACCAAACGGGGTGCGGCCGGTCAGCAGCTCGTACAGCACGCATCCCAGCGCGTACAGGTCCCCGCGGGCGTCGCCGACCTTGCCCAGAAGCCGCTCAGGCGGCATGTAGGCGACCGTGCCGACGACGCGGCTGGCAATGGTCAGGGTGGAGATGTAGCGGGCGATTCCGAAGTCGAGGATCTTCACGCTGCCCGCCGGGGTGAGCATCAGGTTGGCAGGCTTGAGGTCACGGTGCAGGATCCGGACGGTGTGCGCGGCGTGCAGCGCGTCGGCGGCCTGCGCGGTCCACGCCAGGACGTCCGCGACCGGCGGATGGCCACCTTTCAGCACAACGCCCAGGTTCCGCCCGGGAACGTTTTCCATTACCAGGTAGAGCGTGCCGTCGCCGTCCCGTCCGAGGTCGTGGACGGTTACGATCCCCGGATGGCTCAGCGCCCCCGCTGTGCGGGCCTCCCGGAAGAACAGCTCCTCGCCCTCGGTCGTCCCGAGATGCTCCTGGAGCAGTTTGACCGCCACCCCACGCTCCATCACGCTGTCACGGGCCGCCCAGACCTCCCCCATCCCGCCCCGGCCCAGCAACCTCTCCAACTCATACCTGCCCGCGATCACACGCTGCGCCACCGGCTCCCCCCGCCTTCCAAGGACTACGCGCATTCTCCCGTAAAGGCCCCTACCGAGATGGCGATTCCACAGTGCTCACCATCGTCACTCGAATCGGACCTGGCACACATGCGGGAGGTACTGCGACGAGCATCAGTACCTGCTCTCACTCTCCTTCCAGCAGCTGAAGGACCACGTGCGGCGGGACGCGGCGATCGCGGGGCTCGCGGAGAGCGGGAGCCGATCGCGGAGCTGGCGGCCCGGCTGGGCTTCTAGCGCGTGGGCTTCCCGGTTCGGCGGTCTGGTCAGGTGGACAGGAAGTTCCAGAACACGGCGACTTCGTCGTCGTTCACGGCGATCAGTCCGGCGTCCCAGTCGTACTGGCTGAAGGGGTCGTGGGTCCGGAAGGGCTGTGTGCAGAAGTCCGGGTGGTCGCTCTGCCAGCCGAGGTTGGTGTAGAAGCGGGTGCCGTCGGGGAAGCGCGACAGGATCGTCTCGGCCCGGCGTTCCGTCTCCTGCTTGCGTTCCTCCCAGCCCGGTGACGCGGAGAGGTCCAGGCGGCTCGTTCCGGCTCCGAGCAGGATGATCAGCGACCGCACCGAGGACCGGGGGATTTCGTCCACCCGCCCCCGGTAGCGTTCCGCGTCCACAGGTGTGGAAGGCGTCTCCCGCCACGGGAACAGCGGATCGTCGAGACGCTCGTCCTCGTCCTCACCCTCACCCTCGTAGGGGTCGATGGATTCCCAGCCCCGCGGGTCCCGGGTCTCCAGACGCATGACCGCCCCCACGTCGAGCCACCACTCGTCGTGCGCACGCGGTGCGACGCCGACGAACGTGCAGACCCACGTGTACAGCTTGAGCGCGTCGGCCCATGCTTGCGCATGCAGTTCTTGCCGCATCGGTTTCCTGACGTCAGGTGGGGTCGAAGGCCCAGAACACGCCGACTTCGGCGTCGTTCACGGCGATGAGCCCGGCGTCCCAGCCGAACCGGCTGAACGGGTTCAGCCGGGTCACGGGCTGCTCGCAGAAGTCCGGGTGGTCGCCCTTCCAGCCGACGTTCGAATGGAAGCGCGTATCGCTCGGGAAGCGGGACATGATCACATCGGCCCTCCGCTCCATCCCGGGGCGGCGCCGTTCCCAGTCCCATGCCTTCGCCACGTCCAGGCCGAGGATGCCGAGCAGCACGAGCAGTGACCGGACCGAGGAGCGGGGGAGCTCCCTCACCTGGCTGTGGAACCGCTGCGCCTCCTCGGCCGTGGCCGGAGGCGCGAGCCACGGGTAGATCGGATCCACCCGGAGGTCGAACTCCTCCTCGTCCGGATCGATCGACCGCCATCCGCGCGGGTCGCGGGCCTCCAGCCGGACGATCGAGGCAAAGTCGAGCCACCACTGCGCATGGTCGCGGGGCGCAACGGAGACGAAGGTGTAGCTCGACTCGTACAGGTCGAGCGCGTCCGCCCAGGTCTCCGAGGTCAGGGGTTCCCTCATCCGTGGAGCGTCGCGAAGTCCGCTGTTATGCGGTCGACGATCTCGTCCATCCATGGGGGCTGAACTCCCCGCGTCTGGCCCGGCGTTCACGATGACCCTCCCCCGAGCACGCCGCCAAGAACTGGTCAATCTTGACGTTAGCAAACGTTTGGGAAGGCCGGTCGTGAGACCCCTTCGCCCGGCCCCGGCCTCAGCTGCCACCCCGGTCCCGGCCCGCTGTCAAGTCCCGAGATCGAGTGGCGTGACGGGTCGCTGCCGCCGGAGCCCAATGGAAGCACGAGGCTCGGCCTCCGCATCCCGGCCGACCGGGCCCCGCTCCCCACAGCGTGAAGGAGAACCCCATGACCAGCATCCACCGCCTCGCTCTCCTCAAGGCCGCCATCGCTGTGGGAGCCATACGCGTGGCCCCCGGCGCCCTCGGCGCCTCCCCCAGCACCCACACCACCCCCACCACCCCCACCACCGGCACGCTCGTCCCCATGAGGCCCGCCCGCAGCGGGCCCGAGTCCGCCGGGCGGACGCCGCGCGGCAGCCGCGGGGCGCGCGCCGCCTGATACGGCATCCCAGGCGGGGAACGGCCGAGGCCGCCCTGGCCGTCTCGGCCCTCCCGGCCGCGATCCCGACCGCCGGCGCCGCCACGGCCTCCGCCCCCGGCCCCGGCGACATCGTCGCCAGCGGCCGGGAACTGGCTGGCGGACCGCTTCGCGGGCCGCTCCACCCACGCCAACTGCTGATCCGGCGCGGCCCCGGCGGGGATCACTCCCCGCCGGGGCAGGAGCGCGTCCCGGGTGGCAGGCGCCCGTCGAGCAGGAAGTGGTCCACGTACTCCCGTACGCAGGGCGAGGCCGGGTAGCCGGTGTGGCCGGCGCCGCCGTGGTCCACGACCACCGCCGAGCCCAGCCGCTCGGCGGTCTCCCGCGTCCACGCGTACGGGGACGCCGGGTCGCCGCGGGCGGCGACCAGCAGCATCCGCGGGGCGCCCGGGTGGTGGATCCGGCGGATGAAGTCGGTGCCGGCGGGCCGCCCGTGGCAGGAGAGCACGGCCGACAGCTGCAGCGGCCCGAAGATCTCCGAGGCGCCCCGGAACTCGCCCTCCAGGTCGGCCAGTTCCCGCTCGACGCCGGCCGTGGTGGCCCGGTCGCCCGACCGGTCGGGGTCGTCGGCGCAGTTCACGGCGACCCGGGCGGCCGCGCCGTTGTCGGCGGGCACCGGGGCCTCGGCGGCGTCCGACGGCCCGGCCCCGTCCCGAGGGCCCGAGGGGTCCGACGGACGCGATGGACTCGACGGGCCGCCGAGCTGCAGCAGGGCGGCCGGGTCCCCGTTCCGCTCGGCCCTGGACAGCGCCCGGGCGAGCGCGGGCCACCGGCTCCGCGCGTCCACGGCGGCGGCGATCGCGGCCACGGCGTCCTGCCCGGTCCCGTACGAGCCGTCGGGGCGGAGCAGCGGCTCCGCGTCGAGCCGCGCCACCAGGGCGGCGACCTCCTCCTCGGCCGTACGGGGGTCCGTCCCGTGCACGCAGTCCCGCCGGGTGGCGCACCAGGCGAGGAAACCGTCGAGGGCCCGCTGCTGGGCCCGCGCCGCGACGAGCGCCCGCGCGGCCAGCGGTTGGGTGAGGGTGCCGACGCCGTCGAGGACCATCCGGCCGGTGCTCCGGGGGAACTGCGCGGCGTACACGGCCCCGAGCCGGGACCCGTAGGAGAAGCCGAGGAAGTTGAGCTTCTCGTCCCCGAGCGCCCGGCGCACCACGTCCATGTCGCGGGAGACGTTGACGGTGCCCATGTACGGGAGGACCGGGCCGGAGGCGAGTGCGCAGCGCCCGGCCACGGCGCGCAGGGCGGCCAGCAGCCCCGTGGTGTCGGCGGCGGCCTCCTCGCCGGTCTGCTGTGAGCCGCCGCAGGAGACGGGCTCGCTGTGGCCGACCCCGCGGGGGTCGAAGGCGATGAGGTCGTAGCGCTCGCCGAGGCGGGCGAGGATCCCGGCGTGGCCTGCGGCCAGGCTCGCGATGCCGGGGCTGCCGGGGCCGCCGAGGTTCAGCAGGAGCGAGCCGAGGCGCCGCGCGCGGTCGGTGGCGGGGATCCGGGCCAGGGCCACCGCGACCGTGCCCTTGGCCGGGGCGGCGTGGTCGAGCGGTACGTCCACGGTCCCGCACCGCATCCCGGCGGGGACGGGCTGCTCGGGGCACTCTCCCCACCGGATGCGAACGGCCGACGGCGCAGGCGCGGGCCCGGGGGCCGGTGCGGCCACGAGCGAGGCCAGCAGCAGCGCGCAGGCGACCACGACGGCAGGAGCGGGGGAACGGTGCACAGCACCCTCCTCGAACGACCCCCCGACCCTCCGCACCCTAGACCGCCTCCCGACCCCCCGCCCGACGGGGCGGAGGGCCGGGGCAGGGTCTGACACGGGCACCCGGCGGGCACCGGCCAGGCGTCGCCACGGAAGCCCGGGGCGGGCGCCGGGCAAGTCGGGCACGGACGCCGGGGGCGCCGGCTCAAGGTCAGGCGCGAGGTCCGGCACGGACGCCGGGCAGACACCGGCACGGACGCCCAGCAGACACCCGGCGGGCACGGGCACGGACGCCGGGCGGCCGTCAGGCGGGCGCCGGCTCAAGGTCAGGCCCGAGGTCCGGCGCGGACACCTGCCGGGCGTCAGCACAGACGCCCGGCAGACACCCGGCGGGCACGGACACGGACGCCGGGCAGACACCGGGCGGACGCCGGCCGGGCGCCGGGCGGACGCCGAGTGGGCGCCGAGTGGGCGCCGGGCGGGCGCCGGCTCAAGGTCAGGCCCGAGGTCAGGCACGGACGCCTGCCGGGCGTCGGCACGGACGCCGGGCAGACACCGGCACGGACGCCCAGCAGACACCCGGCGGGCACGGGCACGGACGCCGGGTGGGCGCCGGCGCGCGGGGGCAGGCGGCCGTGTGCCCGGCGGGTCCGGCGCGGACGCCCGGCGGGCTCGCCGCGCCCAAGCCCGCCCGGACCGCTCGGCCCGCCGCCCGGAGCCCGGCGGCCGGCGGCCCGGCCCGGCCCGGCCCGGCCGCCCGGCGCCCGGCGGCTCGGCCCGGGGCTACGCGTCTCGGGGGCCCCGGTACAGCTCCTCGATGCGGTCCGCGTAGTCGCGGGCCACCGCGCCCCGCTTGAGTTTCATCGACGGGGTCAGGTGGCCGCGGGCCTCGGTGAAATCGCCGGGCAGGACGGCGAAGCGGCGGATCGACTCGGCCCGTGACACCAGCCGGTTCGCGTCGTCGACCGCCCGCTGGAGGTCCGCCAGCAGGGCCTCGTCCCGCACCAGCTCGCGCATCGGCACGCCCTGCTTCTTGTGCATCTGGCGCCAGTGCTGCAGCCCGTCGGGCTCCAGGGTGATCAGCGCGGTGATGTACGGCCGGTTGTCGCCGACCACCATGCACTGGCCGACCAGCGGGTGGGCCCGCAGCCAGTCCTCCAGGGGTGCGGGGGCCACGTTCTTCCCGCCGGAGGTGATGATCAGGTCCTTCTTGCGGCCGGTGATGGTGAGGTACCCGTCGGCGTCGAGCTCCCCGATGTCGCCGGTGGCCAGCCAGCTCCCGTACGGGAGGGCGTGCCCGCTGTTCCAGTAGCCGGCGAAGACGTGCCCGCCGCCCAGCAGCACCTCCCCGTCGTCCGCGATCCGTACGGCCGTGCCCGGAAGGGGCCAGCCCACCGTGCCGAGCCGGGGGTGCTGCGGCGGGGTCACGGTGCTCGCGCCGGTCGTCTCCGTCAGTCCGTAGCCCTCGAAGACCTCGATGCCGGCGCCGGTGTAGAAGGCGGCGAGCCGCCGGCCCAGCGGGGAGCCGCCGCTCAGGATGTAGCGGACGCGGCCGCCGAGTGCGGCCCGGATCCGCCGGTAGACGAGCGGGTCGTACAGGGCGCGGCCGGCGCGCAGCACGAGCCCGGGGGCCTTGCCCTTGGCCAGTTCGCCGAGGCGCTGCGCGATGCGGGCGGCCCGGTCGAAGGAGGAGGCCCGGCCCATGCTCTCGGCGGTGGCCCGGGCGGTGTTGTAGACCTTCTCCAGTACGTACGGGATGGCCAGGAGGAAGGTCGGCCGGAAGCCGGCGAGGTCGCCGAGGAGGTCCTCGGTACTGATGCTGGGCGCGTGCCCGAGCTTGACGCGGGCCCGCATGCAGCCGATGGCCACCATCCGTCCGAAGACGTGGCTGAGCGGGAGGAAGAGGAGGGTGGAGGCCGGGTCCTTGCTGACGGACTTGAAGACGGGGTGCAGCAGCTCCACCGCGTTGTCCACCTGGGCGAAGAAGTTGGCGTGGGTGATCACGCATCCCTTGGGCTGCCCGGTGGTGCCGGAGGTGTAGATGAGGGTGGCGACGGTGTCCGGCGTACGGGCGTGCCGCCTGTTGTGCACCACCGCGTCGGGGATGCGCTCCCCGGCCTTGATCAGCCGGGCCACGGCGCCGGTGTCGAATTCCCACAGGTGCGCGAGCCACGGCAGGTGGGCCCGCTCGTTGCTGATGAGCCGGGCCTGCGCCGTGTCCTCGACGGCGCAGGCCACGGCTCCGGAGTCCTGGATGATCCAGCGGGCCTGGAGGGCGGAGGAGGTGGGGTAGATCGGTACGGTGACCAGCCCGGCCGCCCATCCGGCGAAGTCGAGCAGGGTCCACTCGTAGGTCGTACGGGCCATGATCGCCAGCCGGTCGCCCTCGCGCAGCCCCTCGGCGATCAGGCCCTTGGCGACGGCGAGCACCTCGGCCGCGAACTCGGCGGCGGTGACGTCGCGCCAGGAGCCGTCCCGCTCCTTGCGGGCGAGCACCGCTTCGCCGGGGGCCTCCCGGGCGTTGTCGAAGGGGATGTCCCCGAGGGATCCCCGCTGCGGCGGTCCCACCAGCGCGGGGACCCGCACCTCGCGCACCACCCCGTCGACCACGGTGGTGACGGGTTCGACGGAACGGACGGGCCCGGCCGGCTTCAGCTCGGCTCCCATGGCGCACTCTCCTTGGCTCGGCACGAGCGTTACCGCGGGTAATTTACGTAGCGGTAACCCTGCCTGACCAGCCCCTGGAGCCCTTCTTCACGGACGCTCCACCCCACTGACACCGACCGGTGCCACGGACACCCATCTGTGCCGCACGCGTGGAGATCGGCGCCCCACCCGTGTGGATCGGCGCCCCACCCGTGTGGATCGGCGCCCCACCCGTGTGGATGGGCGCCCCACCCGTGTGGATCAGTGCCACACCCCGGTCGCCGCGGTGCGGCGGACGTAGTCGGCGAAATCGCGGGGCTCCCGACCGAGGGCGCGCTGCACGCCGTCGGCGAGGGTGGCGAAGCGGCGCTCCTCGATCCAGCCGTTGAGCAGGTTCAGCAGGGCGACGTAGTCCTCGGGCAGGCCCTTCCCGAGGGCGTAGGCCGCGTACTCCTCCGCCGCGACGGGGCGGTAGGCGATGTCCCGGCCGGTGGCCCGGGCGATCTCCCCGACCACGTCGCCCAGGCTCAGCAGCCGCGGTCCGGTCAGCTCGTAGGCCTGACCGCCGTGCCCGTCCTCGGTGAGGGCGGCCACCGCGACGTCGGCGATGTCCTCGGCGTCGACGAACGGCTCGATGCCGTCCCCGGTCGACATCACGAACTCGCCGTCGAGCAGCTGCCCGCGGTAGAAGGGGTCCTCGCTGAAGTTCTGGGCGAACCACGTCGGCTTCAGGATCGTCCACTGCGCGCCGGACTCCCGTACCGCGCGCTCGGCGGGGAGCTTCTCCTCGCCGTCCGGCACCACCCAGTCGCGGGCCGACAGCAGCACCAGCCGCTCCACACCGCCGGCCACGGCCAGCTCGGCGAAGGAGCGCACCGACGCCGCGGCGTCGCTCTGCTGCGAGTCGACCAGATAGACCGCGCCGGCCCCCGCCAGCGCCGGCTCCCAGGTGTTCTCGTCGTTCCAGTCGAAGCGGGTCGGCCCCTTCCGGGAGGCCGCCCGGACCTCGTGTCCGTGCTGTCGGAGGCGGGAGAGCACGCGGCGGCCCGTCTTGCCGGTGCTGCCGAGGACCAGTATCGGTTTCGTCGTCATGCGGCCAGTCAAGCCGCCTCCGTTGAGGCGTGGAATGGCCTTCCCGCTCAGATCGATGTCTGAGCGTCTAAGGTCTTGCGGTATGGATGCGTTGGCGAGCCTGCTGTACGAAGTCCGGTCCGACGGGGCCCTGTTCAGCCGGGCCATCCTGGCCCCGCCGTGGTCGATCCGGTTCGCCGACCGGACCCCCCTGACCCTGGTCACCATGCTGCGCGGCGCGGGCCGGATCCTCCCCGGCGGCGACGCCGAGCCCGTCGCGCTCGACCGCGGCGACGTGGCCATCGTGGTGGGGGGCCGGCCGTTCACCATCGCCGACACCGCCGGCGGCGCCGAAGACGGCCCGGTGGCGCCTCCGCTGTACGTGGTGCACGGCCCCGACCACTGCACGACGGCGGACGGCGCGGAGATCAGCGAGGAGCTCGTCCTGGGCGTGCGCACCTGCGGGAACAGCCTGGACGCCGACGCCCCGAACGTGCTGCTCACCGGCAGTTACCACGTCGGCGGCCGGGTCTCGGAGCGGCTGCTGAGCGCGCTCCCCCGGGTGCTCGTGGTGCGCTACGGCGGCGAGCCCGGCCCGATCCTGGACCTCACGGCCCTGGAGATCAGCCGGGACGACCCCGGCCAGCAGGCGGTCCTGGACCGACTGCTGGACCTGTTGCTGCTGTCCACGCTGCGGGAGTGGTTCACCTGCACCGAATCCGACCCGCCCGGCTGGTACCGGGCGCTGGGCGACCCCGTGGCGGGCCCGGCGCTGCGCCTGATCCACGACCGGCCCGCGCGGCCGTGGACGGTGGCGGCGCTCGCCGAGGAGGCCGGCGTATCGCGGGCGACGCTCGCCCGCCGCTTCGGCGAGCTGGTCGGCCAGCCGCCCATGGCCTACCTGACGGGCTGGCGGCTGGCCCTGGCCGCCGATCTGCTGGTGCGCTCCGAGGCCACGGTGGAGTCGATCGCCCGGCAGGTCGGCTACCGCAGCGCCTTCGGGCTGAGCGTGGCCTTCCAGCGGGTGTACGGCACCCGCCCGAGCCACCACCGCGCGGCCGCCGGCCTGGTCCGCAGCGCCTCCTAGGCTCCTAGGAGGCCGAACGGGCGGCTGCGACCAGGGTGTTGAGGAGGGCCGCACCCCGGGCGGCGTCGTCGACGCTCACCGCGAAGTCCTTGCCGCGGGAGCGGACGACCAGGCATTCCCCGGCGCGCAGCATCACCGTCGTGCCGAGCCCGCTGAGCCGGTAGCCCCATCCGCCGACCTGGGAGGGCAGCCGGTGCTCGGCGCGGGCCGACTCGATGTCCGCGGCGGCCCAGCGCCGTACGGGCCATCCGAGCGGCCCGAAGCCGACCTCCAGCCCCTGCCCGGTGACCCGTGCCCGTACGGAGGAGCAGGCGAGGACCGCGAGGGAGGCGACGCCCAACGGCACGACGAGCTGCCACACCGGCCCGAGCAGCCCGCCCACTCCGGCGATCGCGGCCACGGCCGCGACGGCTCCGAGGACGGCGGCGGTCAGCCGGAGCCACGGGTTCGACGTTCGCGCGAGCCATACGAGCCGCTCACCCGCGGGGATGTCCATGACGGGACCATCGGCGGCCGGGCTCACGGCCGCCACCGGCCCCCGACCGTCGGTCACCACTCCGGCGAAGGCCGCCAGGACCGCCACGGCGAGCACCACCGCCAGCACCCGGCCGTCCACCGGACCGGCCTGCCGCCAGTCCTCGTGGTCCAGGTTGGCCCGCACGATCGAGGCCTGCGCGCCGACCAGGAACACACCGCCGGGCAGCAGTACGGTCGCGGCCCGGGCCCGGGTCACGGCGAACACGGCGGTCCCCAGGACCAGTACGGACCAGATCGCCAGCGGGAAGGCCATCGACTCCCCGAAAGGCATCGAGCCGTCGGGTGCGCCGGAATCACCGACACCGCCGCCCCAGTGGGTGGCCATCCGATCCGGCAGCCGTGCGCTCGCCGCCAGAGGCAGCACCACCAGCACCGCCGCGACCCCGACCACCCAGCCGGCCAGCCCTAAGGCCCTGGCCCTGCCCTTGCCCCTGCCTGCCCCGCTCACGGCGCCCCCTTGATCATTTCGACGAGATCCTGCTTGCCGTAGCCCAGGCGCGCCCCGTCGGCCACCAGCTCGCGTACGCGCTCCAGCAGCGCGGAGCGCGTATCGGCCCCGGCGGCCACGGTCACCCCGCGCCCCCGCCGGAACTCCAGCACCCCTTCGTCACGCAGGGCGCGCAGCCCGCGCAGGACGGTGTTCGCGTTCACCCCGAGCGCCTGCGCGAGATCCCGCGCGGGCGGCAGCCGGTCCCCGGGGGCACATTCACCCTCGGCGATGGCCCGCCGCACGGCCCCGGCCACCTGCTCGTGCAGTGGCCGGTCGTCCGCGATGTTCAGCTTCAGCAACATGGTGCCAATGAAGCTAGCACCATACTCATCATCAGATCCAGCGGTCAGGCATCCAGGGGGCGCCAGGCCGGACCGTCGCCGTCCCGCTGGACGTGGCCGAACACGACGTCGGCGAAGTGGACGCCGAAGCCGATCGTGCCGGGCTCCGCCAGCTCGGCGACGAGGCGGTGGCGGTGGTCGGCGGTCCGCTCCTGGTCGTGGTCGAAGCCCGAGGACCACTCTGGGTGGTCGACCTGGATCGGCGAGTGCATGGCGTCACCGAAGGCGATCAGGCGCCGCCCGCCCCCGGTGATGACGTACTCGGCGTGCCCGACGGTGTGGCCGGCGGCGATCCGCACGTGTACGCCGGGGAAGATCTCCTGCCCGTCCGCGACCGTGCGCACGCGCGGCGCGAGGGCGGCGACCTGCTCGGCCAGGTACTGGACCTCCGACCGGTCCCGCCCGCCCCACTCCGCCTCGGAGACCAGGTAGTCGGCGTGGGCGAGCAGGGGCCGGTCGCCGCCGGGGGCGGGGTGGCAGGCCCAGCCGAGGTGGTCGGCGTGGAGGTGGGTGAAGGCGACCGCCTCGATGTCCTCGGGGCGGCGCCCGAGTTCGGCGAGGCGCTGCGGGAGCGCACCGCCGCGGGCCGTGGCGAGGGGACCGACCACGACGTCGAACTCCTGCGGGCCGAAGCCCGCGTCGATCAGCAGGGCGCGGTCGCCGTGCTCCACCAGCAGGCTGCCGACGCTGCCCACGAGGTGGCCGTCGGCGTCCAGGTACTCCGGGTGGGCGGCCCACACCTCGTCGGTGGTGTCCGGGAGCAGCCCCAGCGGCCGGAGGCGGACCTCGCCGTCCGGCACGTACGACACCTTGGTGTCGCCCAGCCGTATCGAGCGGATCCCCGCCGGCCGGCGCAGCCGCACGTCCTGGTCCACCGTCAAGTCAGCCATGGGTCCTCTTCCGTGAGTCGTCATCAGGTGACCGCGGGGCGTTCCCCGCGGCGACGACGTCACCATAAGCATCAAGCTCGAATCATTCAAGCTGGAAATATTCAGTCTTGACGGACTTGCTAGGGTGGTGGCATGACGACACCCCCCGAGCAGCAGGTGATCGCCGAGCGCCAGCTGTGCGGCCTGGTGAACGGACTGGCCCAGCGGATCGCCGAGCACGTGCGGGAGCGTGCCGCCACCCTCGGCCTCACCGCGCCCCAGGCGACGGCGCTGCGGGAGATGAGCGGGCCGATGACCATGCGGGAGCTCGCCGAACGCATGAGCTGCGAGCCCTCCAACACCACCTTCGTCGTCGACAAGCTGGAGAAGCAGAGCCTGGTCGAGCGCCACCCGCACCCCACGGACCGCCGCGCCAAGCACCTCGTCCTCACCGCCGAGGGCACCGCACTGCGCGAACGCCTCCTCGCGCTCCTCGCCGTGGACTCCCCCCTGTCCGGCCTCACCCAGCAGGAACAGCGCGCCCTGCACGGCCTCCTGGAACAGGCCGTCACCTCTCGCTGAGCCCTACGCGTCCCACGCGCCCTACGCGGCGCGCGGGGGGCAGTCGCGGCAGCGCCCCGGCACCGGGGCCCGGAAGGCGCGATCGCAGCCGTTGCAGTTCTGGAGCGGATCCGGCAGCGCGGGCCGCCGGACCACTGGGGCGGCGGGCAGGTGCGGCGGGATCAGCGTGGTGAGCCGGTACGCGAGGACGGACGCGGGGTCGCGCATGCGCTCGGGGAGGCCGCCGGTCAGTGCTTGCGCCACCGCCTCGGGGTCGGCCCCGCGCTCCAGCCAGGCCGACGCCCCCGGCACGAGCCGCCGCACGTCGCGCTCGGCCAGCAGGAGCCGCGGATCGTAGCGCCGCAGCCCGGCGAGCAGATCGGCCGCACCGTGGTGCAACGCCAGCGGCACGGGCAGCGCATCGAAAGCCCGGGCCCTCCGTGCCGGCGCGGGCTCCGGGGCGGACTCCAGGGCGGGCTCCGGCACGGACTCCTGGACCGGCGGTGACGGGGGTGGGGGTGGGGGCGGAGGCGGGGCATCCGGAGGCGGCGGGCCGACCGGGGGCGGAGGCGGAGGCGGGCCGTCCGGAGGCGGCGGGGCATCGGAAGGCGGCGGGCCGACGGGGCCCGCGACGGCCCCCGGCCTGTTGTACGAGAACGTCCGGGTCACCACCTGCCCGGTCGCCAGCCGCTCGCGCCGCCGCTCCAGGTAGCCGTGCCGCTCCAGCTCCCGCAGGGCGGAGGCGATCCGGATCTCCCCCTCGCGGAACCGGTCCGTGAGCGCCTTGACGCCGACGGGGGCCCCGTCCGGCAGCGACTGGATGTAGGCCGCGACCCCGATCGCCGTCGCCGACAAGTCGGCGTGCTGGAGCAGGTGGTTGCCCACCACGGTGAAGTGACGGGTGTGTGGCGTGTTGACGTGGATGACACCGGATCGGGGGGTCCCGGGTCGAACACGGGCCGCTGCGCGCGTCGGCGCGCTAAAGTTCTGTGGAGCCATTGGGAAGGTGTCGACTTCCTTGTTGGTCAGGCCCTCGGCCGGGATTGCCGTCCCGTCGGGGGCCGTCTCATTTTCTGAGGTGGTCGGGGCGAGCATATGCCAGCCAACCCTCCCCAAATCCAGCCCAGTTGGCACGTTTCACCCGTCCGAGCGACACGGGCCGGGTTTGGTTGGGTTGGTTGGTTCTTTCCCCAGGTTCTTTGGGTCTTTATGCGTCTAAGCACGCCGGATCGCAGCCCCCCGCGACCCGGCGGCGAGCGAAAACTCTGCTACGGGATTCGCCCCGCACGCCTGACCCCACCACTTCACCATCCGCCTGTGGAAGCTCTCTTGACGGCCGGGCTGCCGATTTCCGGGTGGTATTAGCATGGACATGATCCAGCCAGCATTACCGGATCACGTCGGGGGGAACCAGGTGTCATTCGACGCGGAGTGGGCCGAGCACAAGGCCACCGCGCAGGCCGGGGAGCGGCCCGTCCCCCTGCGCCTCGCCCAGGTGGCGTCCGGGCCCGGCGGCGGCGACGCGGGGAGCCTGGTGGCCGGGGCCTCCTCCATCAACGGCAACGCGAACCTGCTGATCGAGATCGCCGCGCTCCTCCACGAGGGCCGCCCCGACGGCGACGCCGGCACGATGGCCCGAGCACCGCGCGCCCACGAGGACGTGGCGAAGGAAGCCCTCCGCTTCGCCCGGTTCGCCGACGACCAGTTCAAGGACACCATCGCCCTGTTCGCCGGCCTGGCCACCCGCCTCAAGACCACCGGCACCGGCTTTGCCCACGTGGACGACGACACCGCCGCGTCCTTCCTCGCCCGGATCGTCGACGAGGGCACGTACGTGAAGCCGGAGGCCAAGTGAGCGGCTTGAGTTACCGCAAGGACGTCCAGTTCCTGCAGGAGTGCAATGCGCCGCTCGTCGAGCGCAACGCGGCCGAGTTCCGGCGGCTGCGCGATCTCCTCGTCGAGGTCGGGGAACCCGCCCGGCGCGCGGAGACCGGCACGCAGTGGCAGAGCGACGGCAGCCACACCTACACCGGCCGGCTCGCCGAGGCCCGGCAGCTGGTGACCCACATGGCCGAGGCCTACGACAAGGCGGCCAGCGCCCTGAACGCGTACGCCCTCGCCCTCACGACCGCCAGGACCCACTACGACAACGGCAAGCGCTCCGAGCGTGCACTCGCCGCGCTGATCGGGACGAAGGGCACCGCGGTCACCCGCACGGCGCAGGAGGCGGAGCCGATGCGCCAGTGGGAGGACATGCGCGCCACGACCGGCGTCCTCGACTTCCTGGCCGAAGTCGCCATGGACGTGGACGACATCCGCGACGAGGCGAACCGGCTCCACGACGCCGCGGGCGGTGACTTCCACCTGGCGAAGACGGTCGAGCAGGAGGCGCGCAGCACGTGCGTGCACGCGCTGAAGCAGGCGTACGAGCTGCTGCCGGAGTTCAAGGTCAAGGGGGGCGGCAGCCGGCCCGACCTGTACGCGGCGATGGCGGACATCCGCCAGGAGGCACTGGAGGCCCGTACCAGCCCGCTGACCCACCTGCCGGGCAGCGCCGCGAAGCGGGAGATGTCCGGGCCCGTCGGCCCGGAGACCGCGGTCTCCCCGCAGCTCCGCGACATCCGGATGCGGGTGTCGGGACTGCCGGATGCGGCGGACAACTACTGGATCCCCGTGGTCACGGACGGCATGCACGCGGATTGGGTCTCCCAGAACAAGGAAGTCCTGCGGGCGGCCGCCAGGAACGCGGGGCTCCCGGAGGAGCTCCTCGCCGGCGTGGCCTGGCAGGAGGTCGGGGGCTGGCAGCCCGGATTCATGGACGACGTGACCGGAACCATCCGCGAGCAGGCCGCGGCTCCGTGGGGGCTGAGCCCGGTCATCCCCGAGAACCTTCCGTGGCGGCTCGGGGGGAACCTGGACGAGACCTCGTACGGCCCGATCGCCATTCAGCTCCGCCGCGGCGCCGAAGTGCTCGGCTACGATCCGGCGAACCTCACGGACCACCAGCGGACCCTGGTGGAGGAGGCGCTCCAGGACCCCAAGCAGAATGCGTTCATAGCGGCCGGCTTCCTGGCTCAGATCAAGGCGGAGAGCGGTCTCGCCGACGTCCCGGCCGATCAGATGACGGAGGCCCAGATGCGGGAGATCGCCGCCCGGTACAACGGAGGCCCCTACTGGGACCTCCCCAAGGCCCAAGGCTACGGCGACCGGTTCGTCGACAGCCTCGGGCAGGCAAGGAATGCAATGCGATGACGGACCTGTGCGAGAACAGCGACGTGCCCGGAGTCCGGGGATATCTGCGCTGGGTGCTGGGTGTTCCGCTCGGGATCATCCACCTGCTGAACGGCGCTGCCGTGTCCTTGGCCCTGTTCGCCGGGCCGCAGGCGGAGTGGGACCACCAAGGCTACGAGAACGTCGGCGCGATGTGCTTCCTCGCCGTCTCCCTGAGCGTGCTGGGCCTGCTCGTCACCCTGATCCCGAGCGTGCGCCGGGCCATGGGCCCGTGGTGGCTGGCCCCGCCGCTCGTCCTGGGGGTGATCGCATGGGTGCGTGGCGCGACGCTCGGCTGAGGCTTCCCCGGGAAGACGTCGACCTGCCCGAGGACCGGGGCTGCCTGCAGTGGGTGCTCGGGGTTCCGCTCGCCCTCGTCTACGTCCCCGCGGTGTTCTTCTGCTACGCCGCCCTGGAGATGCAGCCGGACCCCTACGACTACCGCGTGCGCGAGGACATCCGGTTCATGGCCGCCATCTCCCTCGTTTTCTGTCTCCTGGGGCTGCTGATCACCATTACCCCGGTGTTCCGGCGGACCATGGGCCGGTGGTGGTTCGCCGTGCCGTTCCTGCTCGCGACGGTCGCGTACTTCCGCGCGCAGACCGTCTGACGACCCGGGGTCCGGACGCGCCGCGGCCCCCGCCCGGACGGGGGCGGGGGCCGCGGCGAGAGCGGGAGGTCAGGCCGCGACGGCGACCGGGGCCGGGGCGGAGGAGGGCTCCTCGTCCAGCGGGGAGGCCGAGGCGGAGGCGTAGGCCTCCTTGTCCAGGATCCCCTCGCGGGCCGAGACGATGACCGGGACCAGGGCCTGGCCGGCCACGTTCGTGGCGGTGCGGATCATGTCGAGGATCGGGTCGATCGCCATCAGCAGGCCGACGCCCGCCAGCGGCAGGCCCAGCGTGGAGAGGGTCAGCGTCAGCATGACCGTCGCGCCCGTCAGACCGGCCGTGGCGGCCGAGCCGATGACCGAGACGAAGACGATGAGCAGGTACTCCTTGATGCCCAGCTGCACGTCGAAGATCTGCGCGATGAAGATCGCGGCGAGCGCCGGGTAGATCGCGGCGCAGCCGTCCATCTTGGTGGTCGCGCCGAACGGGACGGCGAAGGAGGCGTACTCCTTCGGAACGCCGAGGCGCTCGGTGACCTTCTGGGTGACCGGCATGGTGCCGACCGAGGAGCGGGAGACGAAGGCCAGCTGGATGGCCGGCCAGGCGCCCTTGAAGAACTGGAGCGGGTTGACCTTGGCGACCGTGGCGAGCAGCAGCGGGTAGACGCCGAACATCACGAGGGCGCAGCCGATGTAGATGTCGGCGGTGAAGGTCGCGTACTTGCCGATCAGGTCCCAGCCGTACGTGGCGATCGCGGTGCCGATCAGGCCGATGGTGCCGATCGGGGCGAGGCGGATGACCCACCACAGGGCCTTCTGGAGCAGCTCCAGGGCGGACTCGGCGAGGTCCAGGACGGGCTTCGCCTTGCTGCCCAGCTGGAGGGCGGCGATACCGGCGACGACGGCCAGGAAGACGATCTGAAGGACCTTCAGCTCGGTGAAGGGCGTGACGATGTCCGTCGGCACGATCCCGGTCAGGAAGTCGATCCAGGAGCCGGTCTTCTTGGGCTCCTTGCCGTCGGCCGCGGTGAGGCCGGTGCCCGAACCCGGGTCGGTCAGCAGGCCGATCGCGAGGCCGATGCCGACCGCGATCAGCGAGGTGATCATGAACCAGAGCAGCGTGCGCGAGGCGAGCCGCGCGGCGTTGTTCACCTTCCGCAGGTTGGTGATCGACACCAGGATCGCGAAGAAGACGAGCGGGGCGATGGCCAGCTTCAGCAGCTGGACGAAGATGTCGCCGGTCTTCTCCAGGGTGGTGGCGAGCCAGCTGACGTCCTGGCTGCGGGCTATCCAGCCGAACAGGACGCCGAGGGCGAGACCGGCGACGATCTGGGCCCAGAAGGGGAACTTGAACGAGGCCTTGGCAGGGGCCTGGGGGGTCGCGGACACGGACACTCTCCGGAGGTGACGCACAAAGACAGGGGGGAAGTGCTGCGGTGGTGATGCGGTGCGGCAGCCGGAAAAGGCCGGCCGGGACCGCTGCTGTATCGATTCAGCTCAACAGCAACAGGCCGCGGACGCGCGGCGGCAGAGGTCGACGTGCAGGCGCATCACGAGCGGAACGCTCGTGGTCATCGGGTGCGCAGCTGTGGTCAACATGTTCAACACGCTAACACTTCTCCTTTGGGAATCTCAAAGGGGCCCTTTGAGACAACGGCGCACGAGGCCCTCTTGCGCCGGCCCGGAAAACACGGCCGCCCCAGCGTTACGGGCGGTATACCCGGTGCTGGGGCGGTTCGATGTGTGAGGAAGCCAACTGTGGCGTTACGAGCTCGCGCGCGCCGCGTCGTCGGCCTGGTCCTCCTGGCTGCGGTTCGCGGCGAGCTTCTGCTTCGCACCCGCGACGCGCCCGGAGATCTGCTCGGACATCTCCTCGCGCTGCTTGCGCAGGAGGACGAAGGAGAGCGGGGCGGAGATGACGAGGGCGAGCAGCACGACCCAGGCGGCGTTGGCGTCGCCGAGCCCGGCGGGCACCCACCGGAGCCGGACGAGGCCCGCGACGACGACGAGGCATCCGACGAAGATGCCCAGGCGCATCGCGGTGTATCGGATCGTCGCGCTCGGCTTGAGGGACACGGTGACCCCTTCTCTCTCGTCGTGGTCGTACGTCGGCTGGTGCCCGTCCAGTGAAGCACGCCGGGCCCGCGCCGCGGCCCGCCGGGGTACGGGGCGGACGGCACCGCGCCCTCGGTGCGGACGACGCCGCGCCCGTCAGTACAGCGGCAGCAGCATCGTGATGTCGTCGCGGTCGTCGCCCGGGGCCACCCGGACCGCGCCGGGCACGCGGCCGACCTCCTTGTAGCCGCAGGCCGCGTAGAAGTGCTCCAGGCCGTGGCCGCCGCGGCAGGTGAGGCGGATCGCGTCGATGCCGCCGAGGGAGCGGGCCGCGGCCTCCGTCGCGGCCATCAGCTCGCGCCCGTACCCCTTGCCCTGGTGGCGGGGATGAACCATGACCGTGTACGCCCACAGCCAGTGGAGCTGCAGCCGGTGGGCGTTGCGGGTGAGGAAGGCGGTCGCGGCGACCGAGCCGTCCTCGTCGCGCCCGACGAGCAGGCGGCAGCTCCCGTCGGCGACGCCGGCGAGGTGCTTGTCGAATGCGGGGCGGATGTCGTCGAAGGTGACCGGCGGTACGAAGCCCACGGCGCCGCCCGCGTTCGAGACGTCGGCCCACAGCCCGAGGATTCCATCACGCAGGGAAGGGTCGACGACCGGATCCAGAGTGAAAGTAAGGGTCATTTTGCAAGTTTACCCATTACCTCATCGGCCCGTCCAGAAAAAGTTAAACCCCGGCCCATGGGCCGGGGTTAACTCGCCGAGAGGGGTCGGGCGGGGCCGACGGGACGTCAGACCCGCATCGCCTGCGGGGTCTCGCGCAGGCCCGCGTCCGGACCGGGGTACTCGCGGATGATCTCGTAGCGCGTGTTGCGCTCGACCGGGCGGAAGCCCGCTTCCCGGATCAGCTCCAGGAGGTCGTCACGACCCAGCTTGTTCGGGGTGCCGTAGTTGTCCGCGTCGTGCGTGATCTTGTACTCGACGACCGAGCCGTCCATGTCGTCCGCGCCGTGCTGCAGCGCGAGCTGGGCGGTCTGCACGCCGTGCATCACCCAGAAGACCTTGACGTGCGGCACGTTGTCGAAGAGCAGCCGCGAGACCGCGAAGGTCTTCAGCGCCTCCGCGCCGGTCGCCATCGTCGTGCGCGCCTGGAGCTTGTTGCGCACCTTGCCGTCCTGCATGTCCACGAAGTCGTGCTGGTAGCGCAGCGGGATGAAGACCTGGAAACCGCCGGTCTCGTCCTGGAGCTCGCGCAGCCGCAGCACGTGGTCCACGCGGTGGCGCGGCTCCTCGATGTGCCCGTACAGCATCGTCGAGGGGGTCTTGAGACCCTTCTCGTGCGCCAGCCGGTGGATGCGCGACCAGTCCTCCCAGTGGGTGCGGTGGTCGACGATGTGCTGGCGCACCTCCCAGTCGAAGATCTCCGCGCCGCCGCCGGTGAGCGACTCCAGGCCGGCCTCGATCAGCTCGTCCAGGATGTCGGAGGCCGACATGCCGGAGATCGTCTCGAAGTGGTGGATCTCGGTCGCCGTGAACGCCTTCAGCGAGACGTTCGGCAGCGCCTTCTTCAGCTCCGAGAGCGAGCGCGGGTAGTAGCGCCACGGCAGGTTCGGGTGCAGGCCGTTGACGATGTGCAGCTCGGTGAGGTTGTCGTTCTCCATGGCCTTGGCCAGGCGCACGGCCTCCTCGATGCGCATCGTGTACGCGTCCTTCTCGCCCGGCTTGCGCTGGAACGAGCAGTACGCGCACGAGGCGGTGCACACGTTGGTCATGTTGAGGTGCCGGTTGACGTTGAAGTGGACGACGTCACCGTTCTTGCGCGTGCGCACCTCGTGGGCGAGGCCACCGAGCCAGGCCAGGTCGTCCGACTCGTAGAGGGCGATGCCGTCCTCACGGGTCAGCCGCTCGCCGGAGCGGACCTTCTCCTCCAGCTCACGCTTGAGCCCAGCGTCCATGTACCGGTCGCCTCCTCTAGATGCCTCTTGCCTGTCCTGCGAACCCTGCCCAACCGTACTCTCAGGCTTCCTCGGGCAGCTCCCCGACCCGGTTCTCCCACTTCGTGGAGAGCACGATGGTGGTGCGGGTGCGCGAGACGCCCTTGGTGCCGGAGAGCCTGCGGATGATCTTCTCCAGGCCGTCCACGTCGTTGGCGCGCACCTTGAGCATGAAGGAGTCGTCGCCCGCGATGAACCAGCAGTCCTCGATCTCGTTGAGGTCGCGCAGCCGCCGGGCCACGTCCTCGTGGTCCGCGGCATCGGACATGGAGAGTCCGATCAGCGCGGTGACGCCGAGGCCGAGCGAACGCGAGTCCACCGTCGCGCGGTAGCCGGTGATGACGCCGGCCGTCTCCAGCCGGTTGATGCGGTCGGTGACGCTGGGGCCGGAGAGGCCCACGAGACGGCCCAGCTCCGCGTACGAGGCACGACCGTTTTCCCGGAGTGCCTGGATGAGCTGCCTGTCCACCGTGTCCATTACGTGGAGCCTTCCATTATTCGGCGATCCTGCAAGTCTAGGTATAGAATCTAAGGCACACAGGGTCAACACCCTGCGAAATCTTTCAGCAGATCAATCACGATCTTCAGGAGTGGTTCACCGTGTTCACGATCGAGATGGCCCACGCACACATGCGACAGCTCCAGGAGCTGGCCAACCGATCCCGTGCCCACCAGCCCGCCGCCGCCTACCGCGTCGACAAGGCCCGCAAGCCGCTGTCCGGCAAGAAGGCCTAGTCACCACCGTTCGCCTCCCGGGGAGCACGGGAACCGCCCAGCTCCCCCTCCCAGCGGCGGTACAGCCGGTGCGGCACCCCTGCCGCGTCCAGCACCCGCCCCGCGACGAAGTCCACCAGATCCTGGATGTGCGTCGCGCCCGCGTAGAACGCCGGAGAGGCGGGCAGCACGATCGCGCCCGCCTCGTCCAGCGCCACCAGATGCCGCAGCGTCTGCCCGTTCAGCGGGGTCTCCCGCACCGCGACCACCAGCCGGCGCCGCTCCTTGAGCGTCACGCTCGCCACGCGCTGGAGCAGGTCCTTCGACAGTCCGAGCGCCACCCCCGCCACGCAGGCCGTGGAGGCGGGGACGATCAGCATCCCCTTGGCCGGGTACGAGCCCGAACTCGGTCCGGCGGCAAGGTCCCCGGCGCCCCAGTAGCGCACGTCGTCCAGTTCGGGCCGCGCGAAGGTCCCGGGCTTCCCGTCGGCCCCGCGCTGCAGCCACTCCCCCAGATCGTCCCGCCAGTGCGCGTCGCGGAAGGCGATCCCGGTCTCGTCCAACAGGGTGAGCCGCGAAGCCCGGCTGACCACCAGGTCGACGCTCTCGCCCGCCGCCAGCAGCCCGCGGAGCACCGCCGCCGCGTACGGCGTCCCGGACGCCCCGGAAACCCCGACCACCCACGGGGTGCGCTTGCGCTCAGTCATACCTCCGAGACTATCCGGCCACCGCCGACGGGCACTCGGTAAGGTGCCTGGACGTTCCGTACTTGGGGCGCGACGAGGGGGTACGGACACGATGAGCACGACGAGCACGACGGTGCATCAGGGCAAGTGGCGGCAGAGCGACCGGGCGAAGGCGGCCGCGAAGCTCATGCTGGGCTGGGTGGCACTGCTGTGGGTCCTGGAGGCCGTCGACTACGCCACCGGGCACGCGCTGGACGCGTACGGGACGGTGGCCCGCGACCCGGACACCCTGACGGGCGTCGTCACCGGGTCCTTCCTCCACCTCGGCTTCGACCACGTCGCCTCCAACAGCGTTCCGCTGCTGGTCCTCGGCTTCATAGCGGCCCTGTCCGGGATCCGGCACTTCCTCGCCGTGTGCGGGCTGATCATCCTGGCGGACGGCATCGGCACCTGGCTGGTCTCCCCGGCGAACACCATGACCCTGGGCGCCTCGGGCGTCGTCTTCGGCCTCTTCGGCTATCTGCTGGTCCGCGGCTTCGTGGAGCGCAAGGCGCTGGGCGTCGCCGTCGCCGTGGGCATCGCGGCCGTCTGGGGCGGCACGATCGTGACGGGCATCCTCCCGACGGACGCGGGCGTCAGCTGGCAGGGCCACCTCTGCGGCCTGGTCGGCGGCGTGCTGACGGCCCTGTTCTTCCGCCGCCCGGCCCGCCGCCGGCCCGTCCTCACGAGCTGACAGGCTGACGCTGACGGGCTGACGGGCTGACGGGTCCGCGGGCGGGCCGGACCGCTCAGAAGGTCAGACCCCGGACCACGAGATCCAGCAGGGCGCACACGAACAGCGCGATGCCGATGAAGCCGTTGACCGTGAAGAAGGCGCGGTTCAGGCGGGACAGGTCGTGCGGGGTCACGATGGTGTGCTCGTAGAAGAAGGCGACGACGACGATCGCCAGGCCCACCCAGAACAGCGGGCCCGCGTCGGTGGCGAGGGCGTACCAGGCCAGCAGGGCCGTGGTCACGACGTGCGCGCCGCGGGCGCCCCAGAGGGCGGCCGGGACGCCGAAGCGGGCCGGGACGGACTTGACGCCGTCCGCGCGGTCCGAGGCCACGTCCTGCGAGGCGAAGATCAGGTCGAAGCCGCCGATCCACACGCCCACCGCCAGGCCCAGGATCACCGTGTCCCAGGACCACTCGCCGGTGACCGCCAGCCAGGCCCCGATCGGCCCTATGGCCTGGGCCAGGCCCAGGATGGCGTGCGGGAAGTTGGTGAACCGCTTGCCGTACGGGTACACCACCATCGGGATCACCGCGACGGGCGCCAGCACCAGGCACAGCGGGTTCAGCAGCGCCGCCGAGCCGAGGAAGACGAGGAGCGCGATGCCGGCGCCGGTCCAGGCCGCGCGGACCGACACCGCGCCGGTGACCAGCTCGCGGCCGGCCGTGCGCGGGTTGCGGGCGTCGATCTCGCGGTCGATGATCCGGTTGGCCGCCATCGCGAAGGTCCGCAGCCCCACCATGCAGACGGTGACGAGCAGCAGCTTGCCCCAGTGCACGTTCCGGTCGAGCTGGAACATGGCGGTGAGCGCCGCGATGTAGGCGAAGGGCAGCGCGAAGACCGAGTGCTCGATCATCACGAGCCGCAGGAAGGCCTTGACCTTGCCGCTCGTCTCCGGCGTGGGGCCGGGTCCGAGGACGCCCTCGGCGGTGGTCATCATGCGAGATCCCTCCGGAACTGTTCGAGTTCGGCCCTCAGCCCGTCGAGCGGTACCGGCCCTATCTCCATGTCGAGGTGATTGGTCTGGTCGTGTCCCATGGGCGTCAGCCGGACCACGAACGCGAGCGCGTCCTCGCCGTACACGGGGACGGCGGACAGGTGCAGGGGGTTGCCGCGGCCCTCGCTCACCTCGGCCCAGAAGGCGGCCGGTTCGGCGGCGCGGGTGCGGGCCAGCAGGCGCTCCGCGAAGGCGCCGACCTCCTCGGCTTCCACGTACGCCTCGAAGTCCGCGGTGAACCCGCCGTCCCAGTCGGCGGTGACGCGCCAGCCGTCGGACGGCTCCTCGGGGCCGGTGAGCGCGACCCAGACCTGGTCGTCACCGATCCGCAGTCTCGGGGTCACGCGAGGCTCCGGTGGAACTCTTCCAGGTCGGCCAGGAGCGAAGCCGTGCGGGCCGGGGCCAGCTCCAGGGTCACGGCCGCCTCCTCGTCCTCGCCCTCGGGCGGGGTGACGTGGGCGGTGAAGGCGTGGCCGTCGGCGCCGGCCGGGCGGACGTCGAGACGGAGCACGGCCCCGGCCTCGACCGTGCAGGCCTCGCCGCTGCCCAGCGCGAGCCGCAGCCGCTCGGCGAAGTCCTCGGCCTCGGCGTCGCGCAGACCCGGCAGCTCGAAGCCGCCGCCCTCGCCGTCCTCCTGTTCCCACATCAGCGCCCAGACGTCGCCGGGGCCCGCGAACTCCTCGGGCGTCACGCCCGCCCGCTCGGCGGCCTGCCGGACGCCCGGGTCGGTGGGGTCGATCCACGGCCGTTCGAGGGTCACGTAGGCGGTGGGGCTGCCGATGAGCAGGCCGGGGCCCGTGACGGGGATCGGGCTCACAGGCCGTACTCCTTCCAGCGGCGGTCCACGAGGGCGGCGGTCGCCGGGTCGGACTCGACCATGTCGGGCCAGCCGCCGTCGCGGGTGTAGCCCTCCTCGGGCAGCTTCTTCGTCGCGTCGATGCCCGCCTTGCCGCCCCAGAACTGCTGGTACGAGGCGTGGTCCAGGTGGTCCACCGGCCCCTCGACGACGGTGAGGTCGCGGGAGTAGTCCGTGTTGCCGAGGGCCCGCCAGGACACCTCGTGCAGGTCGTGGACGTCGCAGTCGGCGTCCACCACGATGATCAGCTTGGTCAGCGACATCATGTGCGCACCCCAGATGGCGTGCATGACCTTCTGCGCGTGCTTGGGGTACTTCTTGTCGATCGAGACGATCGCGCAGTTGTGGAAGCCGCCCGACTCGGGCAGGTGGTAGTCCACGATGTCCGGAACGATGATCTTGAGGAGCGGGAGGAAGAACCGCTCCGTGGCCCGCCCCAGCGGCCCGTCCTCGGTCGGCGGCCGGCCGACCACGATCGACTGGAGCAGCGGACGCCTGCGCATCGTCACGCAGTCGATCTTCAGGGCCGGGAACGGCTCCTGCGGGGTGTAGAAGCCGGTGTGGTCGCCGAAGGGACCCTCCGGAAGCGTCTCGCCGGGCTCCAGCCAGCCCTCGATCACGACCTCGGCGTTGGCCGGGACCTGCAGCGGGACGGTCTTGCAGTCGACCATCTCGATCCGCTTGCCGGCGACGAAGCCGGCGAACAGGTACTCGTCGATGTCGCCCGGCAGCGGCGCGGTGGACGCGTACGTCACCGCGGGCGGGCAGCCGAAGGCGATCGCGACCGGCAGCCGCTCGCCGCGCTTGGCGGCGACGGCGTAGTGGTTGCGGCTGTCCTTGTGGATCTGCCAGTGCATGCCGATGGTGCGCTTGTCGTGGCGCTGGAGGCGGTAGAGCCCGAGGTTGCGCACGCCCGTCTCGGGGTGCTTGGTGTGGGTCAGGCCGAGGTTGAAGAAGGACCCGCCGTCCTTGGGCCAGGTGAAGAGCGCCGGCAGCTGGTCGAGGTCCACGTCGTCGCCGGTGAGGACGACCTCCTGGACGGGCGCGGATTCGCCCTTCACCTTCTTCGGCGGCACGTGGACCATCGAGCCGAGCTTGCCGAAGGCCTCGCGGACGCCGATGAAGCCCTGGGGCAGCTCCGGCTTGAGCAGGCCGCCGATCTTCTCGCTGATCTCGCCGTACGACTTCAGGCCGAGGGCCTTCAGGAGGCGGCGGTCGGTGCCGAAGACGTTCATGGCCAGCGGCATGGCCGAGCCCTTGACGTTCTCGAAGAGGAGGGCCGGGCCCCCCGCCTTGTTCACTCTGTCGACGATCTCCCCGACCTCCAGGTACGGGTCGACTTCGGCCTTGATGCGCTTGAGGTCGCCCTCCCGCTCCAGAGCCCGGAGCAGCGAGCGGAGATCGTCGTAAGCCATAGGGGCAAGTATCCGTCACCAACTACTCTGGAGATGTCACCGGGGCCCGAGCGGGCCTGCCGTCACTGCCGGGGAGTCGGTTCCACACCGTGCTGCGCTATCTGCCGTTCCTGCTGATCCTCGCGCTGACCATCTATGCCTTCATCGACTGCCTCAACACCCCCGAGGAAGAGGTCAAGCACCTTCCCAAGGTGGTGTGGGTGATCATCATCCTGCTCTTCTCCATCGTGGGACCGGTCGTCTGGCTGTTCGCGGGCAAGAAGCGCTCGGCCGTCGGCGGTGGCGGTCGCGGGGCCCGGGGGCGGACCCGGTGGGTCGCGCCCGACGACAACCCGGAGTTCCTCAAGTCCCTGCGCGACGAGCAGGAGAACAAGGACCGGAAAGACAAGAAGGACAAGGACACGGGCCGGGACCAGGACCAGGACTAGGCCCGGTCCGGCGCGGCCGTCGGGTCCGCCTGCGGCAGCGCGCCGACCAGCCACGGCATGTTCTTGCGGGCGACGGCGATGAGCACCTCGCGCTCCCCGTCCCGGCACTGGGCCACCAGGTACGCGGGCTCGTGGCGGCCGTACAGGTCCATGGCTCCGGGGTCTGCGGCGAAGACGGGGCGGACCTGCTCCAGCACCAGCCCGGAGGGCAGCGGGGCGCGGCGGTAGGCCCCGGTCGGGTCGACGCTGAAGGCGAGCACCCCCGGCGCCACCACGAGGTAGGGCCCGGGGCCGAAGCCGGTGTCGTCCCCCAGGACGTGGGCGGTGAAGACGTGTTCCCGGTCGTCGCGGCGCGGCTCCACCGCGACCGTGTCGCTCTCCCCCCGCAACGCCTTGTAGAGCCAGACGGCGCCGATGACGAGGACGGCGAGGCCGACGCCGGTGCCGCTCACGGACAGGGCCTCCTCGATCCGGACGCCCCCGGCCAAGGCCAGGGCCGGCGCCCCGGCGGCCAGGAGGGCCAGCATCACGGTGGGCACCATGACCTGCCAGGGGGCGGCCCGCCGGGAGAGGTGCGACAGCCAGCGCTGCCAGGAACCTATCCAGATCAGCATGGCCCCGAAGAACAGCAGGAAGGCCCCCCAGCCGAACGGCACCGCGTAGGCGGTGTACGGATTCGCCTCGGTGAAGACGGTGCGCCCGTACCCGGGACCGTAGGTGACGTAACGGACCTCGCCCCGCCAGCCGACCAGCCGCACCTCGTCTCCGCTCGCGGGGGCCCTCAGGCGGAAGTCCCGCTCCAGGTCGAGGATCTGCCGTTGCCCGTCGCCGTGCCGCACGACCTCGATGTGCCCGGCCATGGACCTGGCCCCGGTCTTCCAGTACCGCTCCACCGTCGCCGGGACCGAGCTCCGGCACTGCGCCTGCGCGCTCGGCGCCGGGCCGGGGGCGCAGGGCTGCGCGGCGGCGAAGTCGCGGGCGGCCGCGTCGGCGCTCCGCACGGGCCCCAGCATCAGGAGAGCCCCCGCGAGCAGCGCGGCCGCGCCTATCCCGATCGGGAGCGCCGTCGCCCGCCAACTCGTCTGACCTGCGGGCCTCTTGGCATTCTCGTCGGACGTCATGGCCCCAAGCGTGCCGCAGGCAGGAACGTTTCGGCCGGAGGCTTCCAGCGCGGCGCGCGCGGAGGCGCGTACGGCGAAGGCCCGTACGGCGAAGGCCCGTACGGCGAAGGCCCGTACGGCGACCGCGCGCTCCCGCGCCGTCCGGGTCACTGCGCCCAGGGCAGGACGCGGGTGCCCTCGGTGCCCGGGACGGTGGCCACCCCGTCGGCGCGCATGGCCACGTACGCCTCGAAGTGCTCGCAGGCGTGGATCCGGCGCAGCGCACCGGGCGGCAGGACCAGGGTCTGGCCGGCGGCGACCTTCTCGGTGCGGCCGTCGCAGGTGACCTCCAGGGAGCCGGCGGTGAGCAGCCAGACCTGCTCGCGGTTGACGGAGTGCTCGGGTCCGGTGATGCCGGCGGCCATGTCGACGTGCCAGGTGCTGAGCTCGGAGCTGCCGCGGCTGGGGGCGGCGCGGCCGGTCATGGTGGCGTTCGGGGTGGCGGTGACGTGCTCGGGCGAAACGGTGATGACGTGCAAGGCGGTCCTCGGTCTTCTCGTCGCGAATGAGTCAAGCTGCTTTACTCGACAGTGTGAGTAAAGCAGCTTGACTCAGTCGTGTCACCATATTTGCGTGACGAGAGACGAGAACGAGGGCGTCGAGCTGACCTTCCTGCTCGGCCTGGGCTTCCAGCTGCTGCTGGGCGAGTTCACCCGGCGCGTCGCCGAGGCCGGATACACGGACCTGCGCCCCCTGCACGGCATGGCCTTCCAGGCCCTGAAGGGCCCCGGCGCCACCGCCACCGAGCTCGCCGAACGGCTCGGGGTGACCAAGCAGGCCGCCGGGCAGATCGTCGACGACCTGGAGAAACGGGGCTACGTCCGGCGCGAGCCGCACCCCGGGGGCGGCCGCCGCAAACTGGTGGTGCTGACCCCGGCGGCCGAGGCCCACCTCGCCGTCGCGGGCCGGATCCTGCACGGGCTGGAGGCGGAGCTCGCCGGCAGCGCCGACCTCCCGGTCCTGCGCCAGGAGCTCGGGCGCCTCGTACGCGCGCTCCACGGGGACGACGGGCTGCCGCCCCTGCGCCCGGTGTGGTGACGGCGGGCGGCGGCCGGACGGCCCGGGCCGGCCCTTCCTGATCTCGCCGGGCCCGGCCCGGCACGGCACCTCGCCGCGTTGGCGGGGCGCCCGAGTACGTCCGGTACACGGGCGCCCCTCGGAGCTCAGGATCACCGGCCCGGTATGCCGGTGAGCTTCGGTCCGTTGTCGATCAGCTGGCCCTTGACGTTCGCCTTCGCCTTGGCCTTGGCCTTGGCGCGCTCCGCCGGCGTGACGCAGTGCGCGTCACCGTCCCACGCTTCACGCCAGACGTACCCCGGCTGGCACTCGTTGCTTCCCGGCTGACGGTTGGGGTTCTGGGCCTTCGCCGTATCGCGTTCCGATGGTGTGACGCACAGGCCGTCGCCCTCAAAACTGTCCCGCCAGACGTAACCCGACTTGCACTGGCCATCAGGCTGGGCGTTGGGATCGACGGCTCGGACGCTCATGGCCGTGGACTGGGCCGGGGAGGCGATCGCAGCGGATGCCGGCACAGCGATCGCGGCGGAGACGAAGGCCGCCGCGGTGACGCCCATTCCGAGGCGCGCGATGTGCCGCTTGGGGGCGGGGGCGGGGGCGTGAAGGTCGTGGACCATGTCTGCTCCTTGATGTGTGTCCGGCGGCAACGAAACCGCGGGATCGGTTCGGCCCCGCCGCGTTTCGGCGTGACCACACACCAAGTAGGCCCTTTGCCCCGCTAAGGGTCACGGCTCGAAAAGACGTGACTTGACAGGGCTGGAGCGGCCCGCCTCTTGAGAAGGCGACAAGGGGGTCTCGAACGGCCTAAGCCCTGGTGAAGGAGGCGTAGGCGTCGCGCAGCTGCGACCAGCGGGCGTCCGTCCAGGCCGCCCAGTTCGCCGGCCGGCCGCTCAGCGCGGACTCCAGCAGCTCGAAGTGCTCGTGCCAGCCGGCCAGGCAGTCGAGGCGCTCGTCCTCCGGCCCGCCGCGCTCGTTCACGAACCGGATCACCGTCGAATCGGTCCCGACCGCCTCCAGGTGGAAGCGGATCCGGCCGTGCTCGGTGACCGTGTACTCAGCGACCCGTTCGGTGTCCCAGGCGGTGACCCGCCCGGTCGCCACGGTTCCGGTGTTCAGCCAGCGCAGCGTGACCGCCCCGCCGAGCCTGCGCTCCAGGACGTCCGCCGCGGCCAGCCAGCCGCGCAGCCCGTCCGGGGTGGTCAGGGCGGGCCAGAGCGCCGCGTAGGAGCACGGCAGGTGCAGCTCGAAGCGGAGCAGCCAGCGG
Source organism: Streptomyces sp. NPDC090045 (assembly GCF_044747975.1). Classification (NCBI taxonomy): domain Bacteria; kingdom Bacillati; phylum Actinomycetota; class Actinomycetes; order Kitasatosporales; family Streptomycetaceae; genus Streptomyces; species Streptomyces sp. NPDC090045. The sequence continues at coordinate 90,819 of NZ_JBIVFA010000002.1, read as the reverse complement.
TCCTCGCCGCGGCGCTCGCTGGTGGCGTGGCTCACGAGAGACATGCCACCAGCGTCCCACTCCCGGCGGTCAGACGCCCGAGTAGGAGTGCAGGCCGTTGAGGAACATGTTCACGCCGTAGTAGTTCCAGATCCAGCAGGCGAAGGCGAAGAGCGCGAGGTACGCGGCCTTGCGGCCCTTCCAGCCGGCGGTGGCGCGGGCGTGCAGGTAGGCGGCGTACGCCACCCAGGTCACGAAGGACCAGACCTCCTTGGGGTCCCAGTTCCAGTAGCGGCCCCAGGCGTCGCCCGCCCAGATCGCGCCCGCGATGATCGTGAAGGTCCACAGCGGGAAGACGGCCGCGTTGATCCGGTACGAGAACTTGTCGAGCGAGGCCGCGGAGGGCAGCCGCTCCATGACCGACGCGTAGAACTTCCCCGCGGTCCGGCCGTTCGCCAGCCGGCCCTCGTAGGCGTCGCGGAAGAGGTAGAGGACCGCGCCGGCCGCGCCGATGTAGAAGACGGCGCCGCAGAAGATCGCGGTGGAGACGTGGATCCACAGCCAGTACGAGTGCAGGGCCGGAACCAGCTGGTCACTGTCGGTGTAGAGGATCTTGACGGCGATGCCGAGGTCCAGCAGCACGCTGGTGACCAGGATCAGGCCGAGCCAGCGCACGTTCTTCTTCAGGGCCAGCAGCACCAGGTACGTGCCGACGGCCACCGTGGAGAAGGTGATCGAGAACTCGTACATGTTGCCCCACGGGGCCCGCTGCACGGACAGCGCGCGGGCGAGGACACCGCCCGCCTCGATGAGGAAGGCGAGCGCGGTCAGCGAGATCGCGATCCGCCCGTAGAGGTCGCCCTGCACGGTGCCGCCGCCGGCGCCGGGGCCGTCCGGCACGTCGCGGGTGCCGGCGGCCGAACGGGTGACGACCTTCGGCTGGTCGAGGACGGCCGTGCCGCCGCCCTTGCCGCGGACCTGCACGGCGGGCGCGTCCTGGGCCTGCCCGGCGCCGGTCAGCGCGGCGGCCGTACGGGCCACCTTGCTGCGGCTGCCGAAGGTCCACTCGGCGATGTGCGCGAAGAAGGCGAGCGTGTAGACCGCCATCGACGAATAGATCAGGTAGTTGCTGATCTGAGCCAGGTTCTCATTGGCTGCGGCTGCGAGCGGCGTCATCCGCGCTCTCCTTCAGGGGTTTCTTCGACACGTGGTTCGGCAAGTGCGGCGGGCGCGGTCGGCGCCTGCTGGTGCAGCGCGGCGGCGAGGGCCGCCAGCTCCTGCGGGAGCCGGGCGGACTCGCTGCGGCCCAGACCCGCCATTTCGACGACGGTCACGCCGTCCGGGCCGGCCACCGCGCGGACCCAGATCCGGCGGCGCTGGATGAACAGGGATCCGGCCAGGCCCGCGATGGCGGCGATCGCGCCGGCGAGGGCGAGGCCGCTGCCGGGCTGGTGGGTGACGGAGAAGGTGGCCCACCGCTCGATGCCCTCGAACTTCACGGTGCCCGCGCCGTCCGGCAGGGTCATCGTGTCGCCGAGCGAGAGCTTCTGCTTGAACGCCTCGCCGGACTCGTCCTTGAAGGCCTGCATCTTGTCCGTCTTGAGCACGTACACGTTCTGCGGCAGGCCCGAGTCCACGCCGAGGCTGCCGTGCCAGGCGTTGAGCATGAGCCGCGGCTGCAGCACGGCCGGGAACTGGGAGAACATCGTGCCCATGCCCTCGCCGGCGTAGGTCGGCACGAAGACGGCGTTGAAGCCGAGCTGCTCCTGCTTGCCGTTCTTGTCCTTGTAGCCGTCGGTGACCTTGATCGCTCCGGTGGAGGTCAGGTTGGAGTCCTGCGGGAGCATCGGCACGGCGTCCTTGAAGATCACCTTGCCGGTGGGGTCAGTCACCGAGATGATCGGCGCGTATCCGTGGCCCAGCAGGTAGACCTTGGAGCCGTCGACCTGGAGGGGCTTGTTGACCTGGATCTCGCGCTTCTGGGGCTTGCCGTGGGCGCCTTCGCTGAAGGTGACGTACGCCTTGAAGTCGCGCGGGGTGCCCTTCTGCGGGCCGGTCAGCTCGTACGTCGCGTCGAACCGGTCCAGCGTGAAGCTGAACGGCGGCAGGTCGTCCGGGTGGAAGAGGGTGCCGGACTTGAAGTCGTCGTACTGGGTGAGCGTGTTCGAGAAGCCGGTGCCGCGCAGCACCAGCTTGCCGCCCTCGGACTTGAAGTACTGGCCCCAGGCGAAGGCCACCAGCATCACGATCAGCGCGACGTGGAAGATCAGGTTGCCGGCCTCGCGGAGGTAGCCCTTCTCCGCCGCGACGTGCCCCTGGCCCGCCTCGGTCCGGAAGCGGCGCCCGCGGAGCACCGCCGTGGCGTACGAGAGGACCTCGTCCGGAGTCTTCCCGGTGCGCCAGGTGGTGTGGGCGGGGAGCCGGTCGAGCCGCTTGGGGGCGCCCGGCGGGCGGCCGCGGAGCTGGCCGACGAACTGCCAGGAGCGCGGCAGGATGCAGCCGACCAGCGAGATGAACAGCAGCAGGTAGATCGCGGAGAACCACACCGAGCTGTAGACGTCGAAGAGCTGGAGCTTCTCGGCGACGGTCACCCAGGACGGGTTGGCCCGCTTCCAGTCGACGACCTTCGTCTCGTCGACGTTGCTCTGCGGGATGAGGGAGCCGGGGATGGCGCCCAGGGACAGCAGGAAGAGCAGGATCAGCGCCACCCGCATGGAGGTGAGCTGCCGCCAGAACCAGCGGGCCCAGCCGATCACGCCGATGCCGACGGCCGGCCCGGCGGGGCTGTCCTCCAGGGGGGCGGTGGAGAGCTGGGCGCCGGCCACGGCCTCCGCGGGGTCCGCGGCGGCGGACTCGGCGGCGTCCGCTGTGGCGTCCGCGGTGGCGTCCGCGGTGGCGTCCGCGGTGGCGGACTCGGGCGATGCCTCGGAGGGTGCCTTGTCAGTCGTACTCATGTCCGTGTTGTCCTCAGATCCCCACCGTGAAGCTTTGGGTCCAGCTCTGCATGTCGCTGACGATGCTGGCCCACATTCCTGTGACGAGCAGCAGACCGGTCAGGATCAGCATGCCTCCGCCGATGCGCATCACCCACGCGTAGTGCTTCTTCACCCAGCCGAACGCGCCGAGCGCCTTGCGGAACGCGATCGCGGTGAGGATGAACGGCAGGCCGAGTCCGAGGCAGTAGGCCACGGTCAGCAGCGCGCCCCGGCCGGCGCTCGCCTGGTCGAGGGAGAGCGTGGTGACGGCCGCGAGGGTCGGGCCCATGCAGGGGGTCCAGCCGACCCCGAAGAGCACACCCAGCACCGGGGCGCCGAGCAGGCCCGCCGTCGGCTTCTTGTGGAAGCGGAACTCCCGCATCGTCAGACCCGGAATCGCTCCCATGAAGAAGAGGCCGAGAAGGATCACCAGGCCGCCCAGGACCCGGGAGATGATCTCGGTGTTCTCCTTGAGGGTCTCCCCGAAGTAGCCGAAGAGCGCGCCGGTGGAGACGAAGACCGCGGTGAAGCCCGCGATGAACAGGGCCGCGCCCGCCAGCATCCGCCCGCGCCGCGCCTCGGCGAGGTCGGCTCCGCTGACGCCGGTCACGTACGAGAGGTAGCCGGGGACCAGCGGGAGCACGCAGGGCGAGAAGAAGGAGACGAGGCCGGCGAGGACCGAGATGGGCAGGGCCAGCAGCAGCGCCCCGCTCATCACGGTGGTGTTCACGCCCGTCGCCTCGGCGGCGAGCACGTAGTCGACCACGAGGTCACTGCTCCGCGAGGATCGGGTCGATCATCGAGCGCAGCTGCTCCTCGCTCAGCGGGGCCAGGGTGCGGGCGGCGATCTTGCCCTCCCGGTCGAGGATGATCGTGGAGGGGATCGCGTTCGGGTTGAGCGTGCCCTTGGGGAAGCGCAGTATCAGCTTCCCGGCGGGGTCGTAGAGGCTCGGGTAGGTGATCCCGAAGGTCTCCTCGAAGGAGACCGCGTTCTGGGTGCTGGTGTCGCGGGTGTTGATGCCGACGAAGGCGATGTCCTTGCCGGCGTCGGCCAGCTCCTTGGACACCTTCGCGAAGCTGGGGGCCTCGGCGCGGCACGGCGGGCACCAGGAGCCCCAGACGTTGAGCACGACGACCTTGCCCTTGAGGGTGGTGACGTCGAGGTTCTTGCCGTCGACGGTCTCGCCGTCGAGCTTGGGGGCCTCGGCGCGCTCCCCCTTGGCGGCGGTGGTGATGCCGGTCGCGCCCGTGACGTAGTTGCCACCGGTGGAGGTCGTCTTGCCGCCGTCCGAGCCGGTGCAGGATGTCAGGGTCATGACGCCCGCGACGGTCACCGCGGTCAGCGCGGTGAGGACGGTGGCGCGGCCGCTGGTCGAGCGGCGGCTACTTCGACGGACAGCAGCACGGCTAAGGCTCATGTGAAAAGTTTCGCATGAGCAATTCGCCGATCTACCGCGCCCCCCGCGGGGGTGTCAATGCCCTGGTCAGGCGATGGTCGGACGGATACCGGCCGCGGTCAGGCCGCCGTCAGGCCGCGGTCAGGTACGTGCTCCACCCGCCAGCCGGTGCCCGGCCCGGGCCCAGACCGCGGAGCCTGGCGAGCACCTTGGGGTCCTGGACGTCCAGCCAGTCGGTGAACTGCCGGAAGGATACGAGCCGTACATCCCTTTTGTCCGCCATGCCCTTGAGGGCCTCCTCGACGGCGTCCATGTAGATGCCGCCGTTCCACTCCTCGAAGTGGTTGCCGATGAAGAGCGGCGCCCGGTTGGTCTCGTAGGCCCGCCGGAAGCCGCCGAGGTAGGTGGCCGTGGCCTGGCTGCGCCAGGCCGGGTAGTGGGCGGGCACGCCCCTCGTGGTGTTCTTCGACTGGTTGGCGAGGATGTTGTAGTCCATCGACAGCACCTCGAAGGAGTGCCCGGGGAAGGGCAGGGACTGCAGCGGCAGGTCCCAGACGCCGGACCTTCGCACCGGCCAGACCTGGAGGCCGCCGGGCGAGCTGGCGTCGTAGCGCCAGCCCAGCCGCTGGGCGGTGGGCAGCAGGCCGTCCCGGCCGAGGAGGCAGGGGGTGCGGGCGCCGGTCAGCTCCTTGCGGTAGTCGAAGGGCAGCGGGTCGAGGTCGGTGAAACCGGTGTGGGTGCGCCAGTTGGTGACGAACGACACAGCCTGGTCGATCTCGCTGCGCCAGTCGTCCGGGGTCCACCGGCCGACGGAGCCGGGCCCGTCGCAGAAGTGGCCGTTGAAGTGCGTGCCTATCTCGTGCCCGTCGAGCCAGGCCTCGCGGAGGCACTTGAGGGTGGAGCGGACGTTCTCGTCCTTGAGGTAGCCGAGGTCCGAGGCCCCGACGGGGTTGTTCGGCGGCCGGTAGAGGCTCCGCTTCGACTCGGGCAACAGGTAGATGCCGGAGAGGAAGAAGGTCATGGCCGCACCGTGGTCCCTGGCGAGCTTGAGGAAGCGCGGGAAGAGGCCGTTGCCGATCTCCGCCGCGCCGTCCCAGCTGAAGACGACGAACTGCGGCGGGGTCTCGCCAGGCTGCAGGGGCACGGGCCGGTCCGGCTGGTTCGGCTGCGGGCCGGTGTCGGCGGTGGAGCCGTCGCCGATGAGCTCGGCCGCCGCCGCCTTCCCGCCGGGCCTGGGGTTCTTGATCGATCCGGGGGTGCCGGGCTCGGCGGGTGCGCCGCAGCCCGCGATCCCCACCGCGGCGGCGGCCCCAAGTCCGAGTCCGAGCACTCCCCTTCGACTGAAGTCGCGCACGCCACCCTCCCCGTCGTCCCACGCAAGCCCACGCCGAATCCCATATAAACGGACAATTCGGAGCGACTTGCGGCACTGGAAGGGTGATTCCCGGCGCAACTTGTATTTATTTAGGTAAAACTGTAACGCTTCGTAACAGAGCGTCGATCAAGAAATCGGATGGAGTAACGATCCGTCAGGCGCCGAACGCCTTGGACGCGCCCTTCACCGGCTTCGCCCCGGCCAGCAGGTGCGCCGGGACCAGGTCCCGGGCCGGCTCGCTGTAGCCCACCGACACCAGCTTGTCGCCCTGGAAGGTGAAGGACGTCAGCGAGGCGAGGGTGCACTGGCGGCGGCGCGGGTCGTGCCACAGCCGGCGCTTCTCCGCGAAGCTGCGCACGATCCAGATCGGCAGCTGGTGGCTGACCGCCACGGCCTCGTGGCCGCGGGCCGCGTCGCGCGCGGCCTCCAGCGCGCTCATCATCCGGACCACCTGGTCGACGTACGGCTCGCCCCAGGAGGGCTTGAACGGGTTCGTCAGGTGCTTCCAGTTGCCGGGCTTGCGCAGCGCGCCGTCCCCGACGCCGAAGGTCTTGCCCTCGAAGACGTTCTCCGCCTCCAGCAGCCGGGCATCGGTCGCCAGGCCCAGGCCGTGGGCCTTGGCGATCGGCTCCGCCGTCTCCTGCGCCCGCTCCAGCGGGGAGGACACCACGTAGGAGATGTCCCGGGTCTTGAGGTGCTCGGCGACCCGATCCGCCATCTGCCGGCCCAGATCGGAGAGGTGGTAGCCCTCGCGGCGCCCGTACAGGACCCCGTCCGGGTTGTGCACCTCGCCGTGGCGCACCAGGTGCACGACGGTGATCTCGCTGCTGCTCATGCGGTGGCCTCCGCGGCGGCTCGGGCGGCGGCGGGCAGCGCAGCCGCGATGCGCTCGATCGCCCGCTCGTCGTGGGCGGTGGAAACGAACCAGGACTCGAAGGCGGACGGCGGCAGGTAGACGCCCTGCGCCAGCATCGAGTGGAAGAAGCCGTTGAAGCGGAAGCTCTCCTGCTTCTTGGCGTCGTCGTAATTGCGCACCTCGTCCTCGGTGAAGAAGACGGAGAACATGTTCGACGCGGTCTGCAGCCGGTGCGCCACGCCCTCCTTGGCCAGCGCCCCGCTGACCAGGCCCTGGATCTCCTTCGACACCGCGTCGACCTTCTCGTACGCGGCCGCGTCCAGCAGGCGCAGCTGCGCGAGGCCGGCGGCGGTGGCGATCGGGTTACCGGAGAGGGTGCCGGCCTGGTAGACCGGGCCGGCGGGCGCGAGGTGGCCCATGACGTCGGCGCGGCCGCCGAAGGCCGCCGCCGGGAAGCCGCCGCCCATGACCTTGCCGAAGGTCATCAGGTCGGGCTTGACCCCGTCGACGCCGTACCAGCCGGCGCGGGAGGTACGGAAGCCCGTCATCACCTCGTCGGAGATGTACAGGGCGCCGTTCTCGCGGCAGAGGTCGGCGAGCCCCTGGTTGAAGCCCTCGGCCGGGGTCACGACGCCCATGTTGCCGGGCGCGGCCTCGGTGATCACGCAGGCGATCTCGCCGGGGTGCGCGGCGAAGGCCGCCCGGACCGCTTCCAGGTCGTTGTAGGGGAGGACGATCGTGTCGCCGGCCTGCGCGCCCGTCACACCGGGGGTGTCCGGCAGGGCGAAGGTCGCGAGCCCGGAACCGGCCGCGGCCAGCAGCGCGTCCACATGTCCGTGGTAGCAACCGGCGAACTTCACGACCTTGGCCCGGCCGGTGAAGCCGCGCGCCAGGCGGATCGCCGACATCGTGGCCTCCGTCCCCGAGGAGACGAGCCGCACCTGCTCGACGGGCTCGATGCGCGCCACGATCTCCTCGGCGAGCGCCACCTCGCCCTCGCCGGGCGTGCCGAAGGAGGTGCCGCGGGCCACGGCCGCCTGGACGGCCGCGATCACCTCGGGGTGGGAATGGCCGAGGATCATCGGTCCCCACGAGCACACGAGGTCGACGTACTCGCGACCGTCGGCATCGGTGAGGTACGGACCGGTGCCGGACACCATGAACCGGGGCGTACCGCCCACGGCGCGGAAGGCGCGCACGGGAGAGTTCACGCCGCCGGGGGTCACGAGGGAGGCGCGCTCGAAGAGCGTCTGCGAAACTGGGGCTTCATACGGGTACGGGTAGCTCACACCAGCCATGGTCTCAGAGGCCGCGACAGACTTGCGGACGGGCGTTTCACCGCGTCGCCGCGGGGGAGGTCACTGCCATGATGATCAGGCTGCGTGGCGGGGGCCGCGGGGCCGGGGCAAGCAAGACCAGTCGGGTGGAGATATGCAACGCGGTGGTGGACCGGGCGAGGGTACGGACGGCCTCGATCCGCAGCGCGCCCGCGAAGCCCGCGAGGCCCGCCGCCGGGGCAAGCACCGCCGACGTGCCACCGAGGCGGCCGACGCCGTCCCGGGACCCACGACGCCCGAGGAGGACCTGCCCAGGGGCCGCGGAATGGGTGTGACGTACAAGTACTTCGGCGCCCCCGACGGAGCCACGGCCGCCCGCGTCCCGGTCACCATGCGGCCCGAGGAGCTCGGCGGCGACGAGCTCGGCATGGGCGGCCTCTTCACCAAGATCAAGCCGGAGACGGTGGCCGCGATGGTCCTGACCGGCATCGAGGGCATACCCCTCCACAAGGTCCCGCCGCTGGAGCTGGTCGTCCTCCACCCCGACTACGCAGTGGTCAAGCTCCCCATGACGGTGGTCGACCCGCTGCGCGGCATCGGCGAGGAGTCGGTGGGCGCGGCGGCCTTCATCTGGTCCACGGTCCCGGACCGCGGCGGCCCGAGCGACGCCTTCAACGTCTACCAGCTGCTCCACGAGTGGCAGGACTTCTCCCACCGCCTCCACGAGGCGGGCCACCAGCCGTACTGCCTGGTCTGGCCCTGACCTGGTCTGTCGGTGTGCTCGGGCAGCTCCTTTCAGGCAGCTGCCCGAGCTTGCTCAGGAGTCGCCGTCAGGCGGGCCAGGGCACATTGAGGGCACACGGCTGAGGAATGTGCCCCGGCTGTGCCTCGCACCTCGGTGCCGTCGTCTGTGAAGGCCGCGTCGATCGCCTTCCGCGTCCGCCCCTCGCTCGCCGGCAGCAGGTGCGTGCAGGTACGCAAGGTGAAGCCGGGGTCGGAGTGCCCGAAGTACTGCCGACGACGCCGCACCGGGGAGGGGCGTCCCTCGTGTGCCTCGCTTCGCGGTCGACATGATGCAGACCGTCGCGGCGCGTGTCAGCGTGAACGGAGGGGGAATCCGTACCCCACGCATCAAGAGGAGTGACCGTCATGGACGGTAGGCAGGACAAGCGCCAGGAGCCGGGCAAGGGACGCGAGGCGCAGGAACACCATCGCCCCGGCGACCCCGCGCAGCCCCAGCCCGGCAAGTCCTCCCGCGAGAAGGGACAGAAGTCCGGCCCGAAGGAGACCTCGCGCCGCCGCGAGGACGATCTTCTGCGCGAGGAGGACCTGCACGACGAGGGGCTCTGACCGGCGCACCACTCGGCCACTGAGGATTCGGGGTCAGCCCGCCGCCTCGGCGGCGCCGTCCCCAGGTTCGGGTGTGGTCGCGATGAGGATCTGAGTGGCCTGCGTGATGTTGTCGGCGCGGACGGCGCGGGCCATCGCTTCGCGGGCGGCGTCGGCGGTGGTGTCCGGGGGGACCACCAGCAGGGCGAAGTGGTCGTTGTGGCCGCGAGTGACGAGGACGGTGTCGTCGCCGACGGGGTCGGCGTCGAGGTGCACGACTTGGCCGTCGATGACCAGACGGGTCGGGACGTCCTGCCAGGCGGAGGTGTCCAGGCCAACTCGCGTGATGGGCCCGAGGTGCGCGGTCAGTGCCGTGATCAATGCGGGCAGCTCGATCGTGACGTCCCTGGAGCGCGGCCACCAGGCGCCGTCCAAGAGTCCTTGGCGGGACCGCGTGGTTTCCAGCCGGAGCAGGGCGGCGCCCGGCTTGACCGCTTGGTGAATCGCGTCCGGGAGGAGCTTCAAAGGCGCGGGGTTGTCGGATGCGGCCATGGTGATTCCGCCCTGTCTCGCCGTGCGGCGGCTACCCGTTCGACGGCCGGCAGCGGCGTCGAAAAGGCTGTTGAGCTGCGGAGCGTCTCCGTCGTTTCACGGTACTCCGCCCACCCGCACGGTGCGGCGAGGGGAACCGACTGCGCCGCTCTCGCCGTCTGCGCCGGAAAATACCTGGTCAGAAGCGGCTTCCTGGATCGCGAACCGGAGTACGGTGAAGAGACCGGGAGTATTTCGCACACCCGCTCCCACGCGGACGTCGTTTCCGGCGATCACTGCACCGGGCCGTTCGCGAACGGTCCGGGGACGGGTCCGCGACATGACCACGACCCTCGACCGCGCTGCGCAGCCGGCTGTTGTCCTGCGCCCGGCCCGCTTGTCCCTTACGCCGCAGACCACCCTCGCCGGCCGGCTGGACGGTGCCTGGTGGCCGTACTCACGTGACCTCGAAGCCGAGCTCCCCGCTCTCGCCGCCGCTCTGGACGAGACCTGGGGGCGCATCACCCGCGTCAGCGTGAACCCCAGCCGCTGGCCGGTCGTCCCGCGCACGGTTGCCGTGGCCGGGCACGTGCTGCACGTGGGCTGGTTCACCGAACAGGATCCCGACAAGCTGATCCTGCTCTCCTACACCGTCGGCCGCTGGGACCTCCTGGTGATCCCGCCCGAGACCGAGCCCGCGGCCGCGGCCCGGCTGATGGCCGCCGCCGCGATCCCGGGCAGCGTCCTGGCCGCCGACGTCCTGATGGCCAACGAGACCGTCATCGGGCGCGGCATCCGCGACGCCCGCCGCCGGGAAGCCACCTGGGAGGGCGAAGGCGGGGCCTGCATGTCCCCCTTCGGGGAGCCGATGGGACGAAGCGCCCTGCCGCTGACCGGAAACGGCTGGAGGTGAGCTCCGTGGAAACCGTCGTCCTCATCGCAGTGATCATCCTCATGATCGGCATCGGAATGCGCTGGATCCACCTGCTGAACGCCCAGCACGACGCGCGGATCGAGGCCTACCGCTTCAGTGACCCCCTGCCGAGGCCTCCCGGCCTGCCGGACGACACCGGTCGTCGAGCCCACCATCCGGGTGTCGACCGGTGAGGAACAGACCTTCCTCCGACCGGGGGCAGCGGGCGGGACGCCTCGGCGCCCCGCTCCGCCGGCCTCTCACCACTCCGAAAGGGAACACGCCTACGTGAAGTACATCGAGACCCAGACACTGCCCTCGCTCGGGCACGCCGAGGTCCGGATCATCGCGCACACGCCCGAAGCCGCCCGAGCGGTCGCGGAGGCGCTCCGCCGCTGTTTCGCAGGCGCGGAACAGCGCAGCTACCCCGCCCTCGACGGCAACACCCGCCTCCACCTCACCGTGGACACGGCAACACCCGCCGGCCCCGCCCGCTCGTGGCTGGCCGCCAGCAGGACCCCGACCGGTACCGGCGCGCACTCCGACGAGATCTGAGAGGACGGTTCGGAGAAGCCCCGACGGCCCCGGAACCCACTCCACCCCACACACGAAAGGACGCGGTCATGGCCACACTGCGCGAACGCAAGACCTACCGCGACCAGGTGCTCCGGGTCCTGTACGAAGCCGTCGAGGGCAACCGCCTCCTCGGCATCACCGGAGCGCAGCTGCGGCGCGACCTCCACGTACCGGAACAGGACCTCGCCGCCGCCTGCACCTACCTGGCGGGCGAAGGACTGATCACCGTCGACTGGGAACCCGGCAACACCCCCGCGATGGTCACCCTCACCCACGAGGGAATCCGACGCATGGAGGCAGAGGAGGAGGAGACGGCCACCGGCCCGGCCTGATCCGTACAGCACACCTAGATGCGGGCGAACGTCTCGGTCTGCTGGGCGAACTCCTGTGCCATGGCCGCGCTGACCGTGGGCCTGGTCTCGCCGATCGTGCGCAGGTAGTCCTCGGTGGTGGGGCGGGCCCGGGTCCCGGTGTCGAAGGTGTGCTCGAACTGGACCTGGGAGACGGTGCGCGCCACATGGGCGATGTCGGCGGGGGTGAACCCCTCGCTGGCGTCCGCCAGCGCCGTGCTGTCGGCCTTCGCGCCCGCCCGGTCCAGGTAGCTCTCCCACAGCGCGGTCCGCGCGCGGTGGTCCGGGGGGCCGATCGGCAAGACGTAGTCGAAACGGCCGTGCCGCAGGAACGCGGAGTCGAGCGTGGTCACGTCGTTCGTGGCGCAGACGAGCAGCCGCCCGTCCTGGCCCCGGAACCGGACGATCGCCTTGAGCAGTTCGTTGACGACGCCGACCGCGGTCGCGTCCGCGCCGCTGCGGGTCCCGGCGATCTCCTCGACCTCGTCGATGAAGACCAGGACGTGGTCGAGCCCGGCGATCTCGTCGAAGCGCCGGTTCAGCCCGCTCGCCAGTCCGTACTCGGCGGCCAGCCGGGCGGGGAACAGTTCGAGGAAGGGCCATTGCAGGCGGCTGGCGATGGCGTGCGCGAACGTGCTCTTGCCGGTTCCGGGCGGCCCGAACAGCATCACGGCCCGCGGCAGCTCCACGCCGTGCTGGGCGGCCATTTCGGGATGGGCCAGTGGCAGGACCAGGCGCCGCTCGATGAGCTCCTTCTCTCGGTGCATGCCCGCGACCTTCTGCCACAGTCCCCCGGGCGGCAGTTCCGCTCCCAGCGACGCGAGCATGCTGACCGCCTGAGGGGTCACTCGCCCGCGCTTCTCGAAGAAGACCAGGCCCGGACGGGCGCCGAAGCCGCAGTTGTACAGGGCGGCGGCACCGGTCTCGCCGTCGGGCAGGACCGCGTGCACCGTTCGGACGCCACCGGCGAACAGCCGGTGCTCCAAGGCCGTGATCAGGTCACTGCCCAGCCCCTTGTGCCGCCAGGCGGGCGCCATGCTGATGCGCAAGATCCACGCCCGGTCACCGTCCACCCTGCTCACCGCGGCACCGACCACCACGTCGTCCGCCGTGGCCACCACCGCCGGGTGGAGGGCCTGGAGGGCCGCCACGGCGTCCGAGAGCGGAAAGAGCGGTGGCTCTTCGGTCGTGCCGCTCTCGGCGTCGACTCGGAGCACCGATTCGAGATCGTCCTGGGTGTAGTCCCTGACACGCCACCCGGTCATGGTCAGCTCCGCGTGTTCGGCCGTACTCCCATCATCGGCCGATGCGAGCCGGGGCGCGCGGCAGCGACGGCGCGCGCCCCGGCAGTGCCGTTTTTGAGGGCGGAGCATCGAAGCCGTGTGGCGGGCCCGGTCGCCGGGGAGCATCCTGGAAGCCACGCCGCCCGTGCAGCCGGACGCCGCCCGCCGCCTGGTTGGAGGCAACAGGATGACCGTCGGAGGCCGCGCGGACCCGGACCGCTCGGAGAGCTTCGGGGAGGAACTGCTCGGGGTGCTCCTGGACGGGGCGCACGAGCTGCCACCCCATCTGGTCGGCCCGCTGGTTGCGGAGACGATGGCCCGCATGGGGGGACGTGACCCGCAGATCCTGCTTCAGGACTACGGACAGCAACAGCTGGTCCCCCTGCCCGCCGACGGCGTGGCCGCCGGTGATCCGCTGCCCATCGACCGGTCCGAAGCCGGCCGGTGCTTCCTGGAGTCACGCCCCGTCGAAGTCCTGACGCCCGATGGCGTACGGGTCCACCTGCCACTGCTGGACGGCGGCGACCAGGTGGGGGTGCTCGCGGTCACCCTGGACGGGGTCGACGACGACAGCCGCCGCCTCCTGCGCAGGATCGCGGGCCTGGCGGCCGACCTGCTGCAGACCAAGAACGGCTACACAGACCTCTTCTTCCGGACCCGCCGCGGTGAACCGATGAGCGTGGCTGCGGAGATCCAGTGGTCCCTGTTGCCACCGCTGTCGATGGTGATGCCGCACGTCGCGGTCGCCGGAGTTCTGGAGCCCGCCTACGCCGTGGCGGGGGACAGCTTCGACTACGCCCTGAACGGCGACGTCCTGCACCTCGCCATGGTCGACGCCATGGGGCACGGCCTGGACGCGGCCACGATGGCCACGGTGGCCATCGGCGCGTACCGCCACGCCCGCCGGATCAGCATCGAACTGTCCGAGATCTACCTCTTCATGGACCGGGCCGTCGCGGAGCAGTTCGACCCGGACCATTTCGTGACCGCCCAGATGATGCGCCTGGACACGGACACGGGGCGCCTCCAGTGGGTCAACGCGGGGCATCCCGCGCCGATGCTGATCCGCGCGCATCGCGTCGTACGCCGTCTGGACAGCCCCACGACCCTCCCTGTCGGCTTCGGAGGGGCCCAGCCGCAGGTCAGCGCGGTGGAGCTGGAGCCTGGCGACCGCGTCCTCTGCTTCACCGACGGCCTGATCGAAGAACACGAAACCGGGCAGGAGCAGTTCGGCGAGAAGCAGCTGATCGACTGGGTGAACCAGCTGGAGCAGGCCGACCACGGGATCCGCGCGGTGGCCCGGGACCTGTCCCACACCCTCAAGAGGGCACGCGGCGAGACCACCTCGGACGATGCGTCGCTCGTCCTGTTCGAATGGCGCGGATGACGGAAGGCCGTGCCACAACTTGCCAGCAGGAGCGGCGAACGGTGGGCAACCTCGATGACCACAGCCGGCACCCAGAGCCCGGCACCTTCACCTACGACCAGGCCCCCGGCAGCTTGCGCCTCACCCGCAGAGCCGACCCTCTCCCGAGGGACATACGATCACCTCGCCCCGACGGGCTCGGGCATCTACGCGCGGGCAACGGCTACACCCTCACCGTGCCCGCAGACTCACATACATCTGCCGGCAGCCACCGCCGCGCTGGTCAGCACACATTTCATAGGGAAACCCCAGGTCAGGGCCACGGGCCCGTCATTTGCTCCACGGGTGGCAGGACTTCTCCCACCGCCTCCACGAGGCGGGCCACCAGCCGTACTACCTGGTCAGGCCCTGACTTCGCCTTTCGTCGACGATGGGCGGCCCTCTACGGGGGGCTGCCCGGCCTTGCGTGGCCTTGCGCCCTTGCCGGATCACGCCGCGAAGTCGCCCGCTGCACCGAGCCCGCCTGAGCCCGCCCCGAGCCGGCAGGCCGATGGGGTGCCCCCGCCTGTTCGGCGGTTCTGACATTGCGCCACTCAAATGAACCATTTTTTCTTATTTGCGGCCTATTGCTGCGAAATATGCGTGACTACTCCCGCGTGACGGCGTATCACTACCTCGGGCAGGGAGTCGTTCTCGGTCCCCGCAAGGGGAGCCTGCACACCGGCGCAGGCAGGGGGACTTGCGGCCCTGAGTCGCCATCGTCGCGGGAGCTCGGGTTCCTCCTTCGGGAGGTCCGGGACCCGAAGCAACAAGAAAGGTCCTGCAATGGCATTGGATGTCATCCGGTCGGCTCCACCCGACGCAAGCCCTCAACGCAACCTGCTCAAACGGGGAGCCTTTGCCCTCCTCCCCGCAGCGCTCATGGCGTCGGCCGCCCTGGTCCCGACCCTCGCCCACGCCGCAGAAGCCCCGGTGTTGCTGGGGACCACCGCCAGTTACGGGGTCCTGGCGGGTTCGACGGTCACCAACACGAACCCCACCGTCATCAACGGCGACCTGGGGCTCTATCCGGGCACATCGGTGACCGGCTTCCCGCCCGGCACCGTCAACGGAGTGACGCGCGTGGCCCCCAACGCCGCCGCCGCTCAGGCGAAGTCCGACCTCGTCGTCGCCTACGACGACGCGGCAGGCCGGGGGCCCGGGACCATTCTCGCTTCGGACGAGATCGGCGGACTGACGCTGGGGCCCGGCGTCTACACGGCCCCGGCGTCCCCGCCGTCCCTGCAACTCACCGGGACGGTCACCCTCGACGGCCAGAACGACCCCAACTCCGTCTTCATCTTCCGGATCCCCTCGACCCTGACCACGGCTTCGTCGAGTGTCGTGGCCTTCATCAACGGAGCAAACGCCTGCAACGTGTTCTGGCAGGTGGGCACCTCCGCCACCCTCGGCACGACCACCCAGTTCAAGGGCACCATCCTGGCCATGGACTCCATCACGGTGAACAACAGCGCCGTGATCGAAGGCCGCGCCCTGGCGCGTAATGCCGCGGTCACGATGGACAACAACACCATTACGAGGCCGACCTGCGCCGCCGGCCCGCCCGGACCTCCCGGACCGACTGGCTCGCCTGGCCCGACGGGCTCTCCCGGCCCCACCGGCTCTCCCGGCCCGACGGGTGAGCCCGGCCCCCCTGGCCCGTCCGGTAGCCCCGGCGCCCCTGGTGCACCTGGCCCGTCCGGCAGCCCCGGCGCCCCTGGTGCCCCCGGCCCGACCGGCAGCCCCGGCGCACCCGGAGCCCCTGGCCCCGACGGCAGCCCCGGCGCCCCCGGCCCGACCGGCAGCCCCGGTGCACCCGGAGCCCCCGGCGCCCCTGGCGCACCCGGCCCCGACGGCGCCCCCGGCCCGACCGGCAGCCCCGGCGCCCCTGGTGCACCCGGCCCGTCCGGCAGCCCCGGCGCCCCTGGTGCCCCCGGCGCCCCTGGTGCACCCGGCCCTGACGGCGCTCCCGGCCCCGCCGGACCCACTGGTTCTGCCGGCCCCGTAGGACCCGCCGGACCCGCCGGACCCGCCGGACCCGCTGGACCCGCTGGACCGGCCGGACCCGCAGGGCCCAAGGGGCCTCGCGGTGACAAGGGCGAAAAGGGTGACTCGGGCGATCACGATCACGGTCACGACGACGAGGACGACGAGGGCCACGAGGGCGGCCCCGGTCACGACGATGACGACCACGGCAAGCCCGGCCACGGTCACGACGACGACCACGGAAAGCCGCCCGGCCACGGTCACGACGGCCCCGACCAGGGCAAGCCCCCGTGGGCTGACTTCCTGCCCGGCGGCCTCGACGACGCCTTGGGCCAGTTCCGCCCCGACCACACCGCCAAGAGCGTCAACTTCGCCCACGTGAGCGCCGCCACCGACCGGCAGCCGAAGGCGGCGCCGGCAGACCTCGCCGCGACCGGCTCGGGCAGCGAGGCCGGCATCATGACCGCCACCGCAGCCGCGTTCGCCTTCATCGGAGGCTCGGCCTTCTTCGCCATGAAGCGGAACCGGCGAGGTGCGACACCCCGACAGGACTAGCCCGTCGCAGGCGTGACCGTCTTCGACCCGGTCCGCCGTCCGGCGGCTGAGCCCCTGGACACTCCGTCCAGGGGCTCAGCGGGGTCCGTGCCCGCGTGCGCCTTGACGGCGTCCCCAAGGAAGTTCCGGGTACGGTCCGGGCTCAGTGCCTGGGCTTGCAGGTGCGCGTACATGTCGCTGTAGCGGCACACGTCAAATCGTTTCTCCAGATAAAGGTCGCTGGTGAACCTCTCCAGATACACCACGGTCGCATCGGCGGCATCGGTGAATCGAGCAGCGAGAACTGTCCCGAGACACCCGGGTGCGCACCCACACCGTGGGGGAGGACCTGAACGGTGATGTGCGGCTGAGCGCTGAGGCGGGCGACATGGTCCAGCTGCTCGCACATGACCTCGCGGCCGCCCACCGCGCGCCGCAGCGCCGATTCGTCCAGCACGACCCATAACCGCAGCGGGTTGCCCGGCGCGCGCAGCCGGTCCTGGCGCCGCATCCGTACCTGGAGGCGTGTGGCGGTCTGTTCGGCAGTGGCATGAGGGATCGTTCCTGCGATGACCGCCCGGGCGTAGGCGGGAGTCTGCAGCAGACCGGGGATCACCAAGGGCTCATAGATACGGATCGTGGCGGCCTCGGCCTCCAGGCCTATGTAGGCGCCGTACGGGATGTCGTCGTAGGCGTTCCACCAGCCCTGCCGGCCCGATTCCCTGGCCAGTTGCATCAGATGATCGACGCGCCGCTGGTCCCGGACTCCGTACAGCCCGCAGAGATCCCGCACGTCGCGCGGCTTGATGAGGCGGCGGCCGTTCTCCAGCAGGCTGATCTTCGGCTGGGAAATCAGCAGGCGTGCCGCCACCTGCTGCGTCGTCATACCGCTGATCTCCCGAAGCCGACGCAGCTCCGAACCCAGTCGGCGCCTGCTGACGGTGGGATTGACAGTGACACCCACGAGACGTGCTCTCCTCCGCTCCAAACCCTTGCGCTGGCGAGCAGATTGCCATGTCCAAGGGCTGTGGGATCGGGCTTCGCACCGTGTCGCGCACGGTGCCATCCGGTGCACGTTTCCGGGCAATATGCCAGGAGATCAGCTGCTGCGGCCCACACCTTGTGATGGGAGTTCCCACGCACTGACCGGACCGAAAGGGAGAGTCGAAAACAGGCCATCTTTGGCGCTTCGTCATCTGGTGCCCTGCGTACCCGCGTTAACCGGTCCAGGCGCTGCAGAAATGAAAGCGCGCGGTAGCGAGGAGAACGTCCGTTCGCTACTCAGGAGTACCGATTTCCGGACGCCAGGGCAAAGGGCCCCCTTTGCCCTGGCGTGCAACCTGACCGACGATGTCCGTGCCGCCCGGTCACCGGAGGTCGCTCAGTACTCCGCTCACATTGAGTACTTCGTGACACTCCTGCGCCTGACGGCCGGTGGCCGGGGTGCCCGGCTTCGCACAGGTCACCTGGACGGTCACAGTCTGGCTCTCGGCGATGCTGATGGGGGTGACCCAGTGGTAGTCCTGGTTGCGGAACGTCTCCAGCGCGATCGTGGTGATCTTCCGGTCGCCGAAGTCGATGGTGACCACGCCTTCGTCACCCTGGAAGTTCGCGACCACGATGTCCGTGATCCCGAAGACCTTGCCCGCGGGCACCGTGTAGGTGCCGGTCTTGCTCTGCCCGCCGCCGGTCTGCAGGTCGATGGTGGCCGAGCTCTGCTGCCCGCCGCCTCCCGTACCGCCGCCTCCGCCGCCGCCGGATCCCGTACCCGTACCGGTTCCCGTACCGCCCCCGCCCGCGCCGGGCTGGGTGCCCTTGCCCGCGCCGCCCGGCTGCTTGCCGCCGCCGGTCACCGGGGTCTGCCCGTTCAGGTCCGCGCTGGGCGTCGGCTTCTTCTGGACCGCCTCGTCGGCGGCCTCCTTGGCCGTACTGCGCACGGCCGGACGTACCAGCAGGAACCAGGCGAGCAGCAGCGCGAGCAGTGCGGCCAGCACCGCGAGCAGCCACGTCGGGAAGATCGGGATCTGGACGAACTCCGCGTCCAGCGAGGCCCGGACGCGCTCCTGCTCCGGGCGCTCCCTGCCGTCCTCGCCTGCGCCTGCGCCTGCGCCTGCGCCTGCGGCACTGTCACCGGCTGCGGCTTCGACTTCGGCCACTTCCACGGTGAACGGCCAGGTCACCGGCGCCCCGAACCACACCGGGCTGCCGGTGCGGACCCGCAGTCCCACCTCCGCCGACTCCCCCGGCTCCAGCTTCAGCACCGCGGGGGTGAAGGCGAACTTCAGCTCCTCTCCCGGCTGGGCGGGCGTGAAGCCGAGCTGCACGGGGCAGTTGCCCTCGTTCCGCACGGCCAGTCGGTAGCGTCCGCGCAGCCAACCGCGGCGTCGTTTGGGAGCGCTCTCAGCCCGGAGTTCCCGGAATGCCTCGATATGTACGGTGGTCTCGGGGACCCGCACGGCCTCGGGGTGCTCGGTGGGCAGCACGCGCACGGCGAGCGGTACGTCCCCCGCGCGCACCTGCGGCGAACGGGGCGGCGCCAGACGGATCGTCACCGTTTCCGAGGTGCCGGGGTAGAGGGAGACGCGCTCGGGTTCCACCGTGGTCCAGGCAGCGCAGTCGCCGACGACCTCCAGGCGGTACGCCTCGACGATGTCGCTGTCGTTGCGGACGGTCAGGGTGGTGGATGCGGTACCGCCCGGCGTCACCGAGACCGGCGGGATGTCGAGGCCGGGCGCGCCAGGGCTGGAAGAGGCAGCAGGGGATATCACGCCTCGACGCTACGCCGCCGTCCCGGCCGCATCCACGGACGCGAGGGCAACGCCCCGGGCAACCCCGATGCCCCCACAGACGCTCATCAACTACGGGTACGCAAACCCCTGTTGACCATTCCTCTCCATCCGTGGCCCCACATACGCATCATGGAACAGGTACGACACATGACCCAGACTGAGAACTACGGACCCGCCTCCTCATCCGGCGCCGGCGAACGGGTCACCGTGGCCGTGTACGCACCGGACCCGGTCCTGCACGTCGGAGTCGTCCACCAGTTGCGCCAGCGGCGCGAGATCGAACTCGTCGACGTCGCCGACGCCGACGGCGCGCAGGTGTCGCTCGTCGCCGTGGACAGCGTGGACGACGAGACGGCCGCCCTGCTGTACCGGCTGCGGCACAACTCCGCCACGCGCACCGGGCTCGTGGTGGGCACGTTCGAGTCCGGGGACGCCCTGCAGCGCGCCATCGAATGCGGGGTCACCGCGGTGCTGCGGCGCACCGAGGCCGACCAGGACCGGCTCCTGCGCCTGGTCCTGGCGATAGCCAACGGCGAGGGCGTGCTGCCCGGCGACCTGCTCGCGAAACTCCTCGACCACGTGGGCAGCCTGCAGCGTTCGACCCTCGACCCGCACTCCGTTTCCCTGTCCACGCTGACCTCGCGCGAGGCGGACATGCTGCGCCTGGTCTCGGAGGGCCTGGACACCTCGGAGATCGCGCGCAAGACCTCGTACTCCGAACGGACCGTCAAGAACGTGCTGCACGAGATCATCACGCGGCTGCAGCTGCGCAATCGCACGCACGCGGTCGGCTACGCCCTGCGCAACGGGCTGATCTGACCGCGCGGCGGGAGCCGGCACGCACGGCGAGGGCCGGCGGCGTACGGCGAGGGCCGGCGACGTACGGCGCGGACCGGCCCGCCGCACACCGCGCTGCCCGAAAGCGCACCGGGCGCTTCCCCCGGGTGCGGCCCCACGGCCCTGCCGGCCGCACGCGCCGGGCCGCAAGGTGGCGGGGTCATACGTGAATGCTGTACCGGACTGTGAGGTGGACCGTGATGGGCACGGGTGGCTCCGGCAGTCGTCGACGCCGCTGGGGGAGGGCCGGCGCACCGCTGCTGCTGCTGGTGCCCCTGCTCGCGGTGACGGCGGCCACCGGCCCGGGCGACGCCGAGGCGCGCCCCCTGGCGGCCGACGCCGGTGACGGCCGGGTCGTGTACGCCGGCACGCGCCACCGCAGCCTGGGCCGGGTGGCGACCGGCACGTCCAGTACGCCGCTGTTCGGCGAGGGTCCGGCCCACCTGGACACCCAGCCGGCCGCACTGGGCGACCAGCTGGTCTTCGCGAGCCGCCGCGACGAGCGGACCCCGCAGGTCTACCTGCGCTCCGCGGACGGCTCGGTACGGCGCCTGACCAGCGGCCTGGACGTGGCGAACCCGCGGCTGACCCCGGACGGCCGGTCGGTCGTCTTCGACGCGGCCCAGCCCGCCCAGGCCGGCGGCATCCAGCGCGACCTGTGGCTGGTGCGCACCGACGGCACCGGCCTCACCCGGCTGACCGACTCCCCCGCGAACGAGGAGCACCCCACGGTCTCCCCGGAGGGCGGCCGCCTGGCGTACTCCTCCGACAGCGACCGGGCCGCCGGACGGCAGGTCTACGTACGCCCCCTGCGCGGCGGCGACGCCACCCGCGTCACCGGCCCCGGCAACGGCACGGCCACCGAGCCGGTGTGGAACCCGGTGGACGACAAGGCGAACCGGGACGTGATCGCCTACACCGCCACCCCGACCGGCCCCGACTCCGCCGGGCCCCGCCTGCGGTGGACCGACGGGCGCACCGACGGCCCGCTGCTGGCCGGCGCGCAGGCCAACTGGCGTACCCGCGGGGCAGCGTGGCTGCCCGACGGGAACGGCGTGCTCTTCCTCAGCCCGGACCGCACCTGTGACTGCAAGGGCGACTGGGACCACGTCTTCCGGGTGCCCGCGCACGCGGCGGAAACCCCCCAGCTGGTGCTCAGCGAGGACCGCGAGGTCGGTTCGGCCACCTGGCTCGGCCCGCTGACCGGCGGCGGCGGCGTGGTCGAGCGGACCTCGGCGGCCGGACCGCACGTGGTGACCCTCCAGGACGCCCGGATGGACGGCTCCGACCCCCGCGACCTCGGCCTGGACATCCTCAAGGAGGACCCGGCGGCCGACACCAACACCGACCCGGCCAAGGATCCGCTGTTCCAGCCGGCCCCCGGCTCCGACCCGTGGACCGAACGGCAGAACTACACGCCCGACGGGCGCAGGATCGTGCTGACCCGCTTCGAGGGCGAGCCCGACAGCCGGATCCAGCGGATCTGGATGGCGGACGCCGACGGGACCAATCCCGAAGCCCTGCCGCTCGCCGGCCGCGGCCCCAAGGACTGGGACACCGACCCCACGTTCTCCCCCGACGGCCGCCTCCTGGCCTTCACCCGCACCTCGCCCGGCGGCGTCGGCGGCGCCGCGGGACCCTCCCGCATCCTGATCGCGGACGCCGCCACCGGCGCGATCCGCGGCGAGATCGCCCCGCCCGCCGGCCAGCCCCGGGGCGGCGACGCCCAGCCCACGTGGTCCTCCGACGGCACGGCACTGGCCTTCACCCGCAACCTCGTGATCAACGGCAACGGCGGCAACAAGCACGTCTGGACCGTGCCCGTGGACCACCTGGACCGGCAGCGCGACCTGAGCGCCACCATCTGTCCCGGTGCCTGCGAGGTCATCGACGACAGCCCGGCGTTCTCGCCGGACGGCACCACCATCGCCTTCAACCGCAAGAACGGCGCCGGCCGCGTCGACGAACGCAGCGGCATCCTGCTCGCCTCCGCGACCGGCGGGGGGTGCCGGGTCCTGCTGCCCGACGCCGCCCGCGACGTGCCGGGGGCCTGCGGCCGGGAGCTGCCCGAACCCACGGCCAAGGGACCGTTCCAGCCCCGCGACGCCGCATGGACCGCCGACGGCAAGAGCCTGGTGCTCAGTGCCCGCGGATCCCGGGCCCCCAACAGCCCGGAGAAGCTGAAGCTGGTGGACGTGGCCTCCGGGGACCACAACCTGCTCGTCACCGGCCTGCCGGGCCGCCAGAAGGAACCCGGCGTGCAGCAGTCGGTGGACCTCGCGGTGCGGGCACCCGAGAAGACCCCTCCGCTCACCGTCGGCGGCTCCGGCACGGTCCGGGTGGACGTCGTCAACCACGGCCCGGCGGCCTCGCCCGGCACCCGGCTGACCGTCGCGCCCCCGCTCGGCCTGACCGTCACCGCGCTCACCGCACCCGGCGCCACCTGTGACGCGGCCGCGCTGACCTGCGCCCTGGGCGTGGTGCCCGCCGGCGCCACCGTCACGGTGACCGTCACCCTCACCTGCGTCACCCCCGGGGACCAGCCGATCGACTGGTCGGTCACCGGCACCGTGCTCGACCCCCGCCCCAGCGACAACTCCGGGCGGACCGTGGTGCCGGTGCGCGAGGCGCCCGTACCCCCGAAGCCCACCCCGCCGACGCCGACCCCGGCCCCGCCCACGACCCCGCCCACCACCCCGGCCCCGCCGACGACTCCCGCGCCGCAGCCGGAGCCGCCCGCGCCCCCGGCCGGACCCGGGCTGAGCATCACGGCGCAGCCGAACCCCGGCTACGTCGGCGGCCGGGTCGTCGTCACGTACACCGTCCGCAACGGCCGCAACGCGCTGGCCACCGGCCTGCGGCTGCGCATCGGCCTCCCGCAGGGCGTACCGAACGCCGGGATGCCGCCGGGATGCGGCGCGAACGGGGAATGCTCCCTGCCCGACCTGGCCCCGGGCGCCCGGACCGTCCTGCGGGTCGTCCTCAACCCCGACAAGGCGCTCACCACCCAGGTGACCGGCAACCTGACCACGACCGGCACGGACGCCGACCCCCGCGACAACACCGCCCAGCAGCAACTGCGCATCCTCCAGCCGCGCATCGTCGCCGTGCCGCCGATCGGCAAGCCCGGCTTCGTCACCTCCGTGCGCGGCGAGGACTTCCCGCCCGGCGTGCCCGTGCGGTTCGCCTGGAAGCCGGGCATCACCGCGGCGGCGGCGCCGACCCTCCCGCAGCGCGACGGCACGTTCATCGGCCAGCTGCTGATCCTGGCCAAGGACCAGACGGGCCCCCGGATCATCACCGCGAGCGGCCCCGGCTTCTCGCCGGTGCAGACCGACTTCCTCGTGGTCAACGGCTCGGTGCAGCCGCCCGACGAGGTGACCCGCCGATGATCCACGAAGTCGACGAGGGGCTCCGCCGGCTGCTGGCGGAGTCCGGCCTGGAGGCGTCGGGCATCGAGGTGGTCTTCGACGCCCCGACGAGCGAATGGGCGGCCCGCCGCAGCGCGCCCACGGTCTGCGTGTTCCTGTACGACATCCGCGAGGACCACACCCGGCGCGGCAGCGGCGCGGGCGAGGTCTACGACGCGGACGGCTTCGTCGTCGCGCGCCGCACCCCGCCGCGCTGGTTCGAGCTGACGTACCTGGTCACCGCGTGGGCGAGCCGACCGCAGGACGAGCACCGGCTGCTCTCCCAGGTGCTCTCCTGCCTCGTGAACACCGACACCCTGCCGCCGCGCCTGCTCACCGGCACGCTCGCCGAACTCGGCCTGCTCGTCGACGTGGACGCGGGCGGCACCGGCATGGACGCACCGGCCGCCTCCGACGTGTGGTCGGCACTGGGCGGCGAGCTGAAGCCGTCCCTCGGGCTGCGCGTGAAGGCACCGCTGGCGGGCATCAGCACGATCACGGCCCCGCCGGTCACCGAGGGGCTCGTCGTGAACTCCGTACCGCAGGCCGAACCGGACGGGGCCGAGAACGCCCGCCGGCTGCGCTACACCGGACTGACCGAGCCCGGACCGGAGGGCTTCAGCAGTTCCCGGGAACGGCCGAACGCCCCCGCCCGCCGCCGACGGGGAGAACGACAGCCGTGACGCACACCCTCCCGCCGGAGGCCGCGCCCGCGGTCCCGGCCGACACCACCCCGTACCTGTGGACCCGGCTCCAGCTCGTCGAGGAGCGGGTACGCCGGGCCGTGGAGCTGCGGCGGGCCGTCGATCCCGACCCGGACGACCCCTACCGGGGCCAGTACCTCACGCCCGACGCGGCCACCCGCATCCTGGACGCACCCCAGGGCCCCGGCCTGCCCGCACCCGCACCCGCCGCGCCCCCGCCCGGCTCGCCGCTCGACCTCCTCGCCACGCGCTTCGGGCTGGAGCCGCTCGACGTGGACCTGCTCCTGGTGGCCATGGCGCCGGACCTGGACGCCCGCTTCGAACGGCTCTACGGCTACCTCAACGACGACCTGACACGCCGCCGGCCCACCGTCGGCCTCGCCCTCGAACTGTGCGGGCGCACCGGCGTGGCAGCGGCACGGTTCCGGCTCTCCCCCACCGCACCGCTCGTCGCGGGCGGACTGCTGGAGGTCACCGAGCCCGAACGGCCGCCCCTGTCGCGGGTGCTGGCCGTCCCGGACCGGGTCACCGCCCACCTGCTCGGCGACGCCTCACCCGACCCGCGTCTGGCCGACGTGCTCCGCACGGCCACCGACGACCCGGCCGTCGACCCGGCCGAGCTGCGGCAGGCCGTCGCCGCGGCCGGCAGCGGCACCCGCCACGTCCACCTGCGCACCCGCGGCGGCGATCCCGAAGGCCTGGCCACCGCCGCCCTCCAGGCGCACGGGCCGGGCCCCCTGGCTCTGGACGCCGCGGCACTGGCCCACCACGCCCGCGCCCTGCCGCAGCTCGCCCGCGCCACCGCCCGCGAAGCCCGCCTGACGGGCGCCGGTGTGCTGATCGGGCCGCTGGAAGAACTGCCCGACCAGCCCGACGAACGCGCCCGGGTCCTGCGCACCCTCTGCACCGTGCTGCGCGGCATCCCCCTGTTCACGTACGCAGCGAGCGGCTGGGAACCGGCCTGGGCGGCCGACACCCCCGTCACGCTGACGGTGGCCGCCCCCACTCCCGACCGGCACGTCACCCGCTGGCGGCACGCGCTGGAGCGGGCCGACGGGGAACACGGCACGGGCGGGGACGCCGACGCGCTCGCCCGGTCCGTGTCCGCGCACCGCCTCGACGCCGGGCAGCTGCGGCGCGCCGCCGACACCGCGGTGCGCACCGCCGCACTCGACGGCCGCCCGCTCTCCCCCGACGACCTGCGCACCGCCGTACGGGCCCAGAACGGCGCGGGGCTCGCCCGCCTCGCCCGCCGGGTGGAGCCCGCCGTGGGCTGGGACGACCTGGTGCTGCCCGCCCCCACCCACCGCCGGCTGCGCGAACTCGCCGTACGCGCCCGCCACCGCGACCAGGTGCTCGGGCAGTGGGGCATGCGGCCCGGCGGCGGGCGCGGGCGCGGGGTGATCGCGCTGTTCGCCGGGTCCTCCGGCACCGGCAAGACCATGTCCGCCGAGGTCGTGGCGGCCGACCTGGGCATGGACCTGTACGTGGTGGACCTGTCCACGGTCGTCGACAAGTACGTCGGCGAGACCGAGAAGAACCTGGAGCGGATCTTCACCGAGGCGTCGGCCGTCAACGCGGTCCTGCTCTTCGACGAGGCCGACGCGATCTTCGGCAAGCGCTCGGAGGTGAAGGACGCCCACGACAAGCACGCCAACATGGAATCGGCGTACCTGCTCCAGCGGATGGAGTCGTTCGACGGCATCGCCATCCTGACCACCAACCTGCGGGCCAACCTCGACGAGGCGTTCACCCGCCGCCTGGACGTGGTCGCGGACTTCCCGGTGCCCGACGCCACCCAGCGCCTGGCCCTGTGGGAGCGGTGCCTCGGCGGCCGGCTGCCCCGGGCCGGGGACCTCGATCTCGGCTTCTGCGCGGACCGGTTCGAACTGGCCGGGGGCTCGATCCGGGCCTGCGCCGTGACGGCCGCCTACTTCGCGGCCGCATCGGGTGAACCGCTGACCATGAGTCAGGTGGTGACGGCCGTCGCCCAGGAGTACCGCAAGCTCGGCCGCCTCGTCCTGGAGAGCGAGTTCGGGCCGTACCTGGGCGAGGTCACGCAGGTGTGAACGGGGCGGCCGGGCACGGCGCCTGGCCGACCGGCCGGGCGCGGTGCCTGGCCGACCGGCCGGGCGCGGTGCCTGGCCGGTCCGGCGGGGGCGACCCGGAGGGCATCGCACTTGCCCCCGGCCAGGGCCGAATGTCTCTGCCACCGACGGCGACCTCCGGAAAGGCTGTGGACAGACCTGATCGTGAAGCCGTAACCCGAAGGAGCGAGCATGCCGACGTACCTCACCCCGGGCGTGTACGTGGAGGAGGTGCAGTCCGGTGCTCGCCCGATCGAAGGGGTCGGCACCGCCGTCGCCGCGTTCGTGGGCTTCGCCCAGAGCGGTCCGTTCCACGAGCCGACTCTGGTCACCAACTGGGACCAGTACTCCCAGCACTTCGGCGGCTTCACGGAGGGCACCTACCTGCCCCACGCCGTCTACGGGTACTTCGCCAACGGCGGCGGCGCCGCCTACGTCGTCCGCATCGGCGGGCCGGCCCAGGACGCCTCCGCACCGGCCGCCGCGGGCACCGCAACGCAGCCCCGCGCCGTGCAGCCGGTCGAGCTCGGCGGCTTCCTGATCGCGGCCCGGCCGGGCGCCACCGGCGTGTCCGTGGAGATCGCCGAGGCGGAGGGCGAGAACCCGCCCGAGGACCGCTTCAAGCTCCTGGTCCGCCAGGGCGAGCAGGTGGCCGAGACCTACGAGGTCTCCGCCCGCAAGAACGTCAAGGGCTACCTCGTCACCCAGGCCCGCGCCTCGAAGCTGATCGAGGTCACCGAGCAGCGGGGCGCCACCCAGACCCGGCCCGCCGGGCAGACCGTCGTCGTGCCCGACGCCGCCGCCGCGTCGCCCGCCCCCGCCGGCCGCGGCGGCGTGGCCCGGCTCGACCCGGCCGAGTACGTCGGCGACTCCGCCGCCCGCACCGGCTTCGCCGGCCTGGAGACCATCGACGAGATCACCATGGTCGCGGTGCCGGACCTGATGAGCGCCTACCAGCGCGGTGACATCGACTCCGAGGGCGTCCGCACCGTGCAGCTCGCGGTGATCTCGCACTGCGAGCAGATGGGCGACCGGGTGGCCGTCCTGGACACCCCGCCCGGACTCTCCGCGCAGCAGGTGCGCACCTGGCGCAACGACGAGGCGGGCTACGACTCCCGCTACGCCACCCTCTACTACCCGTGGGTGAAGGTCTTCGACCCGGCCGCCGGCCGCAACACGACCGTCCCGCCCAGCGGCCACGTCGCCGGCGTGTGGGCGCGCAGCGACGCCGAGCGCGGTGTGCACAAGGCCCCCGCCAACGAGGTGATCCGCGGCGCGGTGGACCTCGAACTGCGCCTGAGCAAGGGCGAGCAGGACCTGCTCAACCCGATCGGCGTGAACTGCGTACGGGCCTTCCCCGGCCGCGGCATCCGGATCTGGGGTGCCCGCACCCTCTCCTCCGACCCGGCCTGGCGCTACCTGAACGTGCGCCGCCTCTTCAACTACCTGGAGGAGTCCATCCTCCTGGGTACCCAGTGGGTGGTCTTCGAGCCCAACGACGACCGGCTCTGGTCGAGCATCCGGCGCAACGTCACCGCGTTCCTCACCGAGGAGTGGCGCCGCGGCGCACTGTTCGGCCGCACGGCCGCGGAGGCGTTCTACGTCAAGTGCGACCGGGACAACAACCCGCAGGAGTCGATCGACCAGGGCCGCGTGGTCTGTGAGATCGGCGTGTCGCCGGTCAAGCCCGCCGAGTTCGTGGTGTTCCGGCTGGCCCAGTTCTCCGACAGCACCAGCCTCGTCGACGAGTGACCCTCCGGGACAGCAGCACCGGCAGCACCAGCAGCAGCAAGGAAAGGTGAAGGACAGTCATGGCAGAGGGCGATGCTCTTTCCACCCATATCTTCGGCGTGCAGCTCGGCGGCTACCTGGTCGAATCGATCCAGGAGATCAGCGGCCTGACCGTCGAGGAAGAGGTCGTCGAGGTCCGCCAGGTCAGCGCGGAGGGCAAGCAGATCATCCGCAAGCAGCCCGGCGCCCGCCAGGCCGGCGAGGTCACGATCACGCGGGGACTCGACAAGAGCAGCGAGTTCACCAAGTGGATCAAGGAGACCCTGAACAACGGGGCCGTCGACACCGCTCGGCAGAACCTCACCATCGAGATCAAGGACTCCACGGGGGCGACCGTCCGCCGCATCCAGCTGATGCAGGGCTGGGCCTCCAAGTGGGAGGGCCCCTCCCTCAAGGCCGGCGAGTCCGCCGCGGCCACCGAGTCCGTGACCATCGTGTTCGAGGAGATCATCGTCGAATGAGACGTCGTACGGTGACTGCGGGCAATCTGGAGGAGATCCTCCAGGTCACGGCGCCCACGACGGCCCCGGAGCAGGCGGCGGCGCCCCCGGCCGCCGCCGCTCCGGCGGCACGCGAGGACCACGGGCTGCGGACGGAGTTCGAGTTCGAGCTGCCGCGCGGCTATGTCGACGAAGCGGGCACGGTGCACCGGCACGGCTCCATGCGCCTGGCCACCGCCCGCGACGAACTGCGGCCCCAGATCGACCTGCGGGTCAAGGAGAACCCGGCGTACCTGAGCGTGGTGCTGCTCAGCCAGGTGATCACCCGGCTCGGCACCATCACCGACGTGCACGCCGGGATCGTGGAACGGATGTACGCGACCGACGTCGCGTTCCTGCAGGACTTCTACCGGCGCGTCAACAGCGAGGGCCACACCCGCGCGGCGGTCACCTGCCCGCACTGCGAAGGCGGCTTCGAGGTCGACCTCTCCGGTGGGCGCCTGGGGGAATCGTGACGTACGCCCTCCCCCGGCTCAGGGAGGAGATCGCGTACATCGCCTACCACTTCCACTGGCAACGCGAGGAGATCCTCGACCTCACCCACGGCGAGCGCCAGGAGTGGGTCTCCGAGATAGCTCGCATCAACACCCGTGTGAACGAAGGCGGTTGAACGCATGGCATGGCGGGACAGGCTGCGTCGGCGCGCCGCCGTGCCGGACGCCGCGACCGACCGGGCAGCGGCGCCGACGGCCCCGAACACGGCCGACGCGCCGGTGGCCGCCGCACCGGTGACCGGCGTACCCGGCGACTGGGACGGCGGCTGGCGCATGACGGCGCCGCCCGCACTGACCGTGTCCCGCGCGGCCCTCGGCGTCAGCGACGGGCTCGCCTTCCGGTCCGGCCTGGCCGCGTGGCGCGATCCGTCGTTCGACACCGGGCTCGCCCACGCCCTGCTGCCGTCCGCCCCGGCCGGTCTCGTACGCGGGGTCACCCGCCCCGCCGCCGCCCGCCCCGGCTCCACCGCTGGCGGCGGCCCGCTGCTGCTGCGGGCCCTGCGCCAGCCGGACGCGGCGGAGCAGCCCCCGGCTCCGGGCGCCCCCGGACCCGTACGCCCCGACGCCCCGTCGTCCCGTCCGAGCAGCCCGGGCGGACGCGGCGCGTCCACGCCCGTACCCGCCGTGCAGCGGGCCGCGGCGACGGGCGGCCGCTCCGCCG
The DNA here is from genome assembly GCF_044747975.1 of Streptomyces sp. NPDC090045. Classification (NCBI taxonomy): domain Bacteria; kingdom Bacillati; phylum Actinomycetota; class Actinomycetes; order Kitasatosporales; family Streptomycetaceae; genus Streptomyces; species Streptomyces sp. NPDC090045. The sequence goes on along the minus strand of NZ_JBIVFA010000002.1, from coordinate 60,780 downwards.
TGACCCCTGCCGCACCCGACCGTGCGCCGACGCCGCCGCGGTTCCCGCTGATCCGCCGGATCGCGGTGGTCCCCGACGCCTCGGCGACCCGGGGAGCGTCCGCCGGGCGTGCCGCCACACCCCCGTCCGGGCCGCCCGTCCAGCGGTCCGCGGCCCGCCCGTCCGGCTCTACGGGGGGCACGGGCGGGGAGACCCCCGCCACCGCCGCGGTCCGGCCGCGCGCCGTCGGCCGCACACTGACCGTCGCACGCGTCCCCGCCACACCCAGGCGCCGCGTACCCGCCGTCCGGCCGGCCCTGGCCGCGCCCGTACAGCGCGCGGAGAACCGCACACCCCTCGGCACCCCCGTCCCGGACACGTCCGGACAGGGCGCGGAAGGCCGCGCACCGCTCGGCACCGCCGCCTCGGACACGCCCGGGCAGGGTGCGGGAAGCCGCGCACCGCTCGGCACGCCCGTCACCGAACTGCCCTCCACGGCCACGCCGTCGGACCGCCCCGCAACGCCCTCCGCCCCGGCCATGCCGATGGTCCAGCGCCAGGTGGAGCCCGCCGCTGCCGACAACAGCGCGACGAAGCCGACGGCGCAGCGCCAGGCGGAGCCCTCCGCCAAGGGCGCGGGCACACCCGGCAACGGTGCGACGAAGCCCCGCGCGGAGCAGCCGACCGTGCAGCGCGAGGCAGACCCCTCCGCCAAGGGCGCCACCGCACCCGGCAACGGTGCGCCGACGCCCGGCACGACCGGCCCGGACACGCCCGTACAGCGCGCGGGAAACCGCCCGCCCCTCGGGACGCCCCTCACCGAACTCCCCTCCACCGCCACGCCGTCGGACCACCCCGCGACAGCCTCCGCGCCCACCCCAGCGCTGCCCGTGGTCCAGCGCCTTGCCGAGCCCTCCGCCGAGGGTGGTACCGCTCCCGGCAACGGGCGGCCGAAGCCCGGCGCGCAGCGCCCGGCGGAGCCCGCAGCCGGCCCGGGCGCGCCCCTGCAGCGCGCCGAAATCCGTCCGCCGCTCGGCACTCCCCTCACAGGGGTCCCCGCCACCGCCGTACCGTCGGACCACCCCGCGACGGCGCCCACGCCCGCCCCGGCCATGCCCGTGGTCCAGCGCCAGCCGGAGCCCACCACTCCCGGCAACGCTGCGCCGAAGCACGGCGCGACCAGCCCGGGCGCGCCCGTGCAGCGCCAGGCAGACCCCACCGCCAAGGGCGCGGCCACACCCGGCAACGCTGCCCCGAAGCACAGCACGACCGGCCCGGACGCGCCCGTGCAGCGCGCGGGAAACCGCCCGCCCCTCGGGACGCCCCTCACCGAAGTCCCCTCCACCGCCACGCCATCGGGCCGGCCCGCGACGGCCTCCACGCCTGCCCCGGCGCTGCCCGTCGTCCAGCGCCAGGCGGAGCCCGCCACTTCCGAGACCGGCGCGCAGCGCCCGGCGGAGCCCACAGCCGGCCCGGGCACGCCCGGGCAGCGCGCGGGAAGTCGGCCGCCGCTCGGCGCTCCCCTCACCGAACTCCCCAACACGGCCACGCCGTCGGGCCAGCCCGCACCGGCCCCTGCGCCCGCCCCGGCGCTGCCCGTCGTCCAGCGCCAGGCGGAGCCCGCCGCTCCCGATACCGGCGGGGCGAATCCCGGCGCGCAGCGCCAGGCCGAGCCAACAGCCGGCCCGGGCGTGCCCGTGCAGCGCGCGCAGAGCCGCCCGCCGCTCGGCGCTCCCCTCACCGAACTCCCCGCCACGGCCACGCCGTCGGGCCGTTCCGCGACGGCCTCCGCGCCCACCCCGGCGCTGCCCGTCGTCCAGCGCCAGGCGGAGCCCGCCACTTCCGAGACCGGCGGGGCGAAGCCCGGCGCGCAGCGCCAGGCCGAGCCAACAGCCGGCCCGGGCGCGCCCGGGCAGCGGGCGGGAAGTCGGCCGCCGCTCGGCGCGCCTCTCACCGAACTGCCCGCCACCGCCGTGCCGTCGGGCCGTTCCGCAGCGGCCTCCGCGCCCGCCCCGGCGCTGCCCGTCGTGCAGCGCCAGGCGGAGCCGTCGGCCGGCGACAGCACGGGGCCGCAGCCCGCCGAGCCGACCCGCGGGTCCGGCCAGGGCCGGTCCGCGCCGCGCATCCGCACCGGCCTGGGGGCTCCGCTGCCCTCGATGCCGCCGAGCGCGGCGCCGCCCGTTTCCCCCGCACACCGGGCCCGGGCCGCTCGGCCCGCCTCCCCCGCCGACGTACAGCGTGCGCCCGCGCCCCTGCTGGGGGCCGGCGGCGTACCGCGCCGTACAGGCGCACCCGGCACGCCCTCCGGTTCCGGCCGCCCGGTCCCGCTGGTCGTCGCCCGCACGGTCACCGACAAGCCGGTCGGCGCCTCCGCGGCGGCGTCCTCCCGCGCCCTCCAGCTCCTGGCGGCGCGGCCGCTGCCCCTCGGCACCCGGGACATGGGGAGCGCGGCCCCGCCCGCCCCCCGCCCGGCGAGCCGCCCCGTGGTCGCGGCGCGCTGGCCCGCCCCGTCCGCCGCACCGCAGCAGGTCCAGCGCGCCGCGGTGGACGGGCCGCGGGGCGGCCACGTCGTACGCCCGGCGCGCGGCCCGCGGCACGCGCCCGCGTCGGCCCCGGCCCGCGCCGCGGCCACCCCCCTGCCCGTGACCTCCCCGCACACGCCGCCGCTCGTGGTCCAGCCGGCCCCGGCCGTGCCCTCGGCGCAGTCCGTACCCGTCGTGCGCCCCAGGACACCGGCCCCCACCGCCGTCCCGGGAGCCGCCAGCCCCGCGGCACCGGCACCGGCACCGACACCGACACCGACAGCGGCCCCCGTGCAGCGCACCCCCGGCGGCCCCCGGACCGGCCCGGCCCCCGCCGGAGGCGGCACGCCCGACCGGCACGCCCCGGCCGACCGGCACGCGGCACCGCAGGTCCCCGACGCCGATCTGGACGATCTCGCCCGCCGCCTGCTCGATCCGGTCTCCCGCCTGCTGCGCACCGAACTGCGGCGCGGCCGGGAACGCGCGGGCCGGCCCTTCGACGGCCGTCGCTGAGAACACGTACGCACGAGAAACGGACGACGGACCGATGACGGACAACATCTTCGCGACCAGCGTGTTCTTCCGGCTGGCGATCGGCGGCAACGACCTGGGCGCCTTCCACACCTGCTCCGGCATGGGCGCCGAGGTCGAGATGGAGAGCTACGCCGAGGGCGGCAACAACGGCTTCACCTGGCAGCTGCCGGGCCGTGTGACCTGGTCGAACATCACCCTCACCCGGCCCGTCACCGCCGACACGGCGAAGATCGGCCGCTGGCTGGACGAGACGCTGCGGCGGGTCGAGCCCAAGGACGGCGAGATCGTCGCCCTGCGACCCGACCTGAGCCGGATCATCAGCTGGCAGGTGTTCGGGATCGTCCCGGTCCGCTGGCAGGGGCCGTCCTTCGACCCCGCCAACTCCGCCGCGGCGGTGGAGACGTTGGAGATCGCCCACCAGGGGCTGCTGCCCTCCTGACCGCCCCCGCCCGCATCCATCCTCCTCGCCCTCGCCCTCGTCCTCGCCCCCGCTCCGGAAGGGAGTCCGCGCCATGGCCTCATCGGCACGCGCCAGCCGCGCCAGGGCCCAGCTCACCCTCAAGGAGCCCCCGACCTCGGTCGGGGCCAAGCCGGGCGGGACGATCGCGAAGCTCGATCTCCAGTTCAACCCGTCGACCCTGCAGCTGGGCAAGACCACCGAGTGGCGGCGCTCCCCGTCCCGGATGGCGGGGCAGTCGGCGCTGCCCGAGTTCGTCGGCAGCGGTCCGCGCACCCTGAGCCTGGAGGTGTTCCTGGACGCCACCGCCACCCACGACAACTCGGTGGAACAGGCGGTGGAGAAGCTCATGAAGGCGTGCGTGCCGACCCCGGCCAGCCTCGGCCGCAAGAAGCCGGCGAGCCCCTGGGTGCGCTTCGAGTGGGGCAGCGCGCGGACAACCTCGTTCGACGGGGTCCTGTCGAACCTGTCGGTGTCGTACACGCTCTTCGACGTCGACGGGAAGCCGCTGCGCGCCACCTGCTCGCTGTCCATCGAGGAGGCGAGCGTCGACCCGCCGGGCCAGAACCCGACCTCCGGCTCACGCACCGCCCGCAGCACGCACACCGTGGTGGCGGGCGACAGCCTGGCCATGCTGGCCTGGCGCGAATACGGCGACGCGACGGCCTGGCGGGCCATCGCCGAGGCCAACGGCATAGACGACCCGATGGCGCTCGTCCCCGGCACCGAGATCGTGGTGCCGGGCACGCGCGACCAGCACGGCGAGGAGGAGCAGCGGTGAGCGGGTCCGAACCCGGAGGCCGGTCGTTCGCGGCCGACCCGATCGTGGAGGCCCCCGGCGAACTGCCGCCGATCTGGGCGGCGCAGCTGGTGAGCTGTGTGGTGGACGAGAACGTGGGCCTGCCGGACACCGCCGTGCTCACCTACCGCGACCCCGACCACGAGTTCCTGCGCGCCACCGGCATCACCATCGGCAGCCCGCTGCGCGTATCGGTGATGACCGTGAAGGGGCAGGCGCGGGAGCGGCTGTTCAACGGCGAGGTCACGGCCCTGGAGATCGACCGGGACCGCACCGGCTCGTTCACCGTCGTCCGCGCCTACTCCAAGGCGCACCGCCTCCAGCGCGGCCGGAAGGTCGTCGCCTACCGGAACATGACGGCCGCCGCGATCGTCCGCAAGGTCGCCGCCGGAGCGGGCCTGGCCGTCGGGAAGGTGGAGGCGGCGCCGGTGACGTACAAGCAGCTGTCCCAGGCCAACGTCTCCGACTGGGACTTCCTGCAGTACCTCGCCGGCGAGAGCGGCGCGCAGGTGCGCGTCGACGACCAGGGGACGCTCCAGTTCACCCGGCCGGTGAAGGCGTCCGGGGCGCCCGCCCCGTCGACGTCGGCCGTGCGCAATCCGCTGGTCCTGGAGTACGGGCGGAACCTCCTCGCCCTGCGGGCCGCGCTCTCGGCCGCCGACGGCTCCTCGACCGTGCAGGTCCGCGGCTGGGACGTGACCACCAAGCGGCCCCTGGTCGCCCAGCAGCCGTCGGTGGTCAGCGACACGGTGGTGCCGGGCCTCAGCCCCGCGCTCGCCGCGCGCTTCGGCAAGTCGACCGTGGCCGTCACCGACACCCCGTACCGTACGCAGGCCGAGACCACGGCGGTCGCGAAGGCGGCGGCGGACCGGATCAGCTCCGGTTTCGGCGAGCTGGAGGCGGTGGCCGAGGGGAACCCGCTGCTGCGGGCCGGCAAGGCGATCGCGCTCGGCAACGTCGGACAGGCCTTCTCCGGCCGGTACACGGCGACGGCCGTGCAGCACGTCCTGGAGCCGCACGGCGGCTACCGCACCACCGTGTGGGTCAGCTCCAGCCCCGACCGCTCCCTGGCCGGCCTGGTGACCGGCGCCAACGCGCCGGGGCGCGGCCCGCGCATCCCCGGTCTCGCGATCGGCGTGGTCACGGACGTGCGCGAACCGAACGGGTCCCAACGCGGCGCGGTACGCCTGAAGTTCCCCTGGCTCGACGACACGTACGTCACCGACTGGGTGCGCACCGTCCAGTGGGGCGGCAAGGGCGGAGGCGGCGTGGTGAGCCCCGAGGTCAACGACGAGGTGCTCGTCGGGTTCGAACAGGGACTGCTCGACAGCCCCTACGTCATCGGCGGGCTCTACAACGGCGTGGACCAGCCCTCGCCCCACGACGTGCCGCTGATCGACAAGACCAGCGGCAAGGTCAACCGCCGCTCGATCGTGTCGCGTTCTGGCCACCGCGTGGAACTGCTCGACGCCCCGGCGCCGGGCCCCTCCGGGCTGCGGCTGGTGACCGGGGACGAGCGGCTCGAAGTACGCATGGACGACCGCCGCGACCGCATCGAGCTCACCGTGTACGCGGGGCGGGGCCGCCCGCTGACCTCGGTCGTGATGGACAAGAACGGCATCACGCTCGACGCCCGCCAGGGCAACGTGAAGGTGTCCGGCCGCCAGGTCGACATCGACGGCACCGCCGGGGTCAGCATCGGCGGCCGGTCGGTGAAGGTGAACGGCACCTCGGACGTCACCGTCAACGGCGGCCTGCTCGCCGTCCTCAAGGCCCGGCTCATCCGGATCAACTGACCACCGCCCCCTCCCGCTTGGACCACGACCGCCTTCCCCGAGGAGAACCCGATGCCAGCCGCAGCCCGCACCGGCGACCCCACCAACCACGGTGGCCGGATCGCCACGCCGCCGCCCGGCGCCGCCGCGTCGGTGGCGACGGTGCTGATCGGCGGCCAGCCCGCCGCCGTCGTCGGCAGCCTGCACGTCTGCGTGGTCCCGCCGCACGCCGCACTGGGCCCGGGCAACGTGATCATGCCCAACCCGGCCGGCCTCGCCACGGGCACCGTCCTCATCGGCGGGCTGCCCGCCGCCCGGGCCCGCGACCAGACCTCGTGCGGCGCGATGGTCCTGACCGGCGCCATGAACGTCCTGATCGGCGGTGTGTGATGAGCGAACGGTTCATCGGCCGCGGCTGGGCGTTCCCCCTGCGGGTCGGGCCGACCGGCGGCATCGCCATGGTCGAACGCGAACGGGAGCTGGAGGAGGCCATCCGCCTCATCCTCGGCACCGCCCCCGGCGAACGGCCGATGCGGCCCGAATTCGGCTGCGGCATCCACGAGTACGTCTTCGCCCCCGGCGACGGCGACACCGCCGGCCGGGTCGCCCAGCAGGTCCGCGAGGCCCTGGAACGCTGGGAGCCCAGGATCGCGGTGGACGAGGTCGTCGTGGCCTTCGACGCCGTCGAGGCGGGCACCCTCTACATCGACGTGCACTACACGGTGCGCACCACCAACGACCGGCGCAACCTGGTCTTCCCCTTCTACACGATCCCCTCCGAGGAGGGGGCCGAGGAAATGGTCGCGGACTGATGGCCCTGCCCTCCCCCAACCTGGACGACCGGCGGTTCCAGCAACTCGTCGACGAGGCGAAGCGGTACGTGCAGCAGCGCGCCCCGGAATGGACCGACCACAACGTCTCCGACCCGGGCGTCACCCTGATCGAGACGTTCGCCTACCTCGTGGACCAGCTGCTGTACCGGCTGAACCGGGTCCCGGACAAGAACTACCTGGCGTTCCTCGACCTGTTGGACATCCAGCTGTACCCGCCCTCGGCCGCCACCGCCGACGTCGACTTCTGGCTGTCTGCCCCGCAGCCCGACACGGTCACGCTGCCCGCGGGCACCGAGGTGACGACCGCCGCCGGCGAGAGCGAGGAGGCCGTCGTCTTCGCGACCGCCGACGACCTGCGCATCGTGCCGAGCGAGCTGACGCGCCTGGTCACCGCGCCCCGCACCGGCGACCAGACCGACCGGACCGGTGCGCTCGCCGAGGGCCTCGACATCCCGTGCTTCCAGGCGACGCCCGAGCCCGGCGACGCACTCCTGTTCGGCCTGCCCACGGCCGTACCGCGCTGCGTGGTCGCGGTCCGCCTCGACAGCCGCGTCGAGGGCGTCGGCGTCGACCCGCGCCAGCCCCCGCTGGTGTGGGAGGCGTGGGACGGCGGCCGGTGGCAGCGCTGCGAGACCGACTCCGACACCACCGGCGGCCTCAACCGGCCCGGCGAGATCATCGTGTACGTCCCGGCCGGGCACACCGCGTCGCTGATCAGCGGCACCCGCGCGGGCTGGCTGCGCTGCCGGGTCACCGAGCCCGAGCCCGGCCAGCCGTTCTACTCGGAGTCCCCGACCGTGCGCGAGGCCGCCGTCTTCACCGTCGGCGGCACCATGACCGTGGAACACGCCGAACGCGTGACCGACGTACCCCTCGGCGCGTCGGAAGGGGTGGCCGGGCAGACCTTCCGGCTCGGCCGCCCGCCCGTACTCCTCGACGGGGAACCCCCCGTGGTGGAGGTGTCCTCCCCCGAGGGATGGCAGCGCTGGGAGGTCGTGAACCACTTCGGCCGCTCCACCCCCGACGACCGGCACGTCCGCGTGAACGCCACCACCGGCGAGTTCTCCTTCCCGCCGGTACTGCGCGAGGCCGACGGCAGCCTGCGCGCCTGCGGCGCCGTACCGCCCAAGGGCTCCCAGATCCGCGTCGCCGGCTACCGCACCGGAGGCGGCCCGGCGGGCAACGTCTCCCGCGGCGCGATCTCCGTACTGCGCAGCTCCGTCCCCTACGTCGCCCGGGTCACCAACCGGGAGGCGGCACGCGGCGGCGTCGCCGGGGAGACCATCGACAACGCCAAGCTGCGGGCGCCGGAGACCCTGCGCATGCAGGAACGCGCGGTCACCGCCGAGGACTACGAGATCATCGCCCGCCAGGCCGCGCCCTCGGTGCGCCGCGTCCGCTGCCTGCCCGACCGGGACGGGGCGGCAGGCCCGGGCGCGGTACGGGTCCTGGTGGTGCCCGACGCCGTGGCCGACGAGGGCGACGACCGGCTCCGCTTCGAGCAGCTCATCCCCTCCGACCAGATGCTCACCGCGATCACCACCACCCTCGACGAACGGCGCCTGATCGGCACGCGCCTCGTCGTGGAACCGCCCGTCTACCAGGGCGTCACCGTGGTCGCCCGGCTCTCGGCACCCGCCTCGGACGCCGACCGGGTGCGCGAGGCGGCGCTCGCCGCACTGTTCCGCCACCTCAACCCCCTGCACGGCGGACCCGACGGCGCCGGCTGGCCGTTCGGACGGCCCGTCCAGTACGGCGAGGTGTTCGGCGTACTCCAACGCGCCATCGGGGACGTCCTGGTGGAGGAGATCCGCCTGTTCGCCGCCGACCCGATCACGGGCCGGCGCGGGGCCCCGGTCGACCGCATCGACCTCGGCCCGGGTGCGCTCGTCTTCTCCTACCAGCACCAGGTGGTCGTGACGGAGCCGGAGACGGGAGCGCACGGATGACCCGCGCCGCCGTCCCCGGCCTGCCCAGCCGGCACCCGATCGGCGAGCAGCTCCCCGCGCTGTACGCCGACGACGACTTCGCCCAGCGGTTCACGGCGGGCCTGGACACCGTCCTGGCCCCGGTGTTCACGACCCTCGACAACCTGCCCTCCTACTTCGACCCCCGCCTGGCCCCCGCCGACTTCCTGCCCTGGCTGGCCTCCTGGGTCGGCGGCATCGACGACCCCCGGTGGCCGACCGGGCTGCGCCGCGAGGCGGTGGCGCGCGCGGTGGAACTGCACCGCTGGCGCGGCACCCGGCGCGGCCTGACCGAGGCCCTGCGCCTGATCCTCGGCGTGTCCGCCGAGGTCAGCGGCGACGGCGCGGCCACCTGGTCCCGCACGACGGGCGCGGACCTCCCGCCCGCCCCGGCGGAGGAGATCCTCATCCGGGTCTGGCCGCTGCGGGAGGGCGGGGCGCACACGGTGGACGCGGACCGCGTCCACACCCTCGTCCGCACCCTGTGCCCCGTCCACACGGTCTGCCGGATCGAGGTCCTGCCGGGACCGCCCGGAGGTGAGGAAAGGTGACGGCGATGCGTGCGTGTCCCGTGTGCGGGGCGTCCAACGGCGCAACGGACGACTTCTGCGGCAACTGCGGCGCCTACCTGGGCTGGTCAGACCCCACCCCCACCCGGCCCCGACCCACCCCGGCCCCATGGACCGCCCCTCTCGAGGACACCCCCCAGGATGCCCCGCCAACCGAGGAGCCCACGCCCGGACGGGGCACGGGCGGGGAGCGCACGAGCGGGGAGGGAACGGGCCGCGAGGCCACAAGCCCGCAAGGCGCTGCCCGAGAGGCCACGCCCCGGGAGAGCACGGGCCGCGACGCCACAGCCTGGGAGACCACGGCCCAGCAAGGCACTGCCCGAGAGGGCACGGCCCATGAGAGCACGGGCCGCAAGGCCACGAGCCCGCAGGGCACAGCCCAGGAGCCCACGCCCCCGCAGGACACTGCCGGGGCGGGCACCGCCCTGCAGGGCACGGGCGGGGCGGGTACAGGCCGCGACGCCACGAGCCTGCAAGGCACTGCCCGAGAGGCCACGCCCCGGGAGACCACGGGCCGCGACGCCACGGCCTGGGAGGGCACGGGCCCGCAGGGCGCAGCCCAGGAGCCCACGCTCCGACAGGGCACTGCCGGGGCGGGTACGGCCCCGCAGGGCGCGGGCCGCGACTCCACGAGCCCGCAGGGCATGGGCCGCGAGACCACGGCCCCACAGGGCACTGCCCGAGAGGCCACGCCCCGGGGGGCCACGGGCCCGCAGGGCACCGCCCAGGAAGGCACGGGCCCGCAGGGCACTGCCCGAGAGGGCACGCCCTGGGAGACCACGGCCCAGGAGGGCACACCCCGGGAGGGCACGCCCACGCAGGGCACTGCTCGGGAGAGCACGGCCCCGGAACGGGGAGGCTCCCGACCGGTCGCCGGGGCGGACTCGCACCCGCCCGCACCCGCCGCCGCGGGGTCCGCCCCGCCTGCGCCCGCCTACACGGAGTCGGCCCCGTCCGCGTCCGCCGAGGCGCAATCCCCCTTGCCCGCGACCACCACCGCGGATCGGCAGCCCCTTTCCGGACCGCACAGCGGCTCCACCCCTTCGGCACCCGCCGACGCGGATCGGCGGCCCGTCTCCGAGCCGGGTAGCGGGCCCCGGCTGTCCGCGCCCTCCGGCGCGCGGCCATCCCAACCCGCTTCCATCACACCGCAGTCCGCCGCGCCCACGGCGGCCGGCGCAGACCGGCAACCCCCCACCGGGCCGCGTAGCGGATCCGTCCCGTCCACCGCGTCCGCCCCCTCCGGGGCGCAGCCGCCCCAGCCCGCGCCCACCGGGACGGATCAGCGGCCCCCCTCCGGACCGCGCAGCGGATCCGGCCCGTCCACGCCCTCCGGGGCCCAGTCCGCCCCGCCCGCGACGGCCGACGCAGACCGCCAGCCCCCCACCGGGCCGCGTAGCGGATCCACCCCGTCCGCCGCGCCCATGACGGCCGACGCAGATCAACAGCCCCCTGGTGGGGCCCGTTACGGGTCCACCCGGTCCGCCCCCTCCGGGGCACCGCCCGCACCCGCCGGCACGGAGCCGGCCCCGCCCGCGACGGCCGGCGCAGATCAGGGGCTCCCCGCCGGACCAGCCAGTGGGTCCGACCCGTCCGCACCCGCCAGCGCAGACCGGCAGCCCCCCACCGGGCCGCGTGACGGGTCCACCCCGGCCGCGCCCTCCGGCGCGGGGCGGTGGCTGTCCTGGCTGCGTAGGCGGTCCGACTCGGCCACACCCGCCGCCGCCTCGGAGTCCGGCCCGTCCGGCCCGTCCGCCCCGGCGGAGCCCGAGCTGCCTGAGGACCGGACCGGCGGGGCACCGCGCGAGCCGCAGGCGTCGGCCTCCCCTCAGCCCGTCCGCCCCGCGACGCCGCCCCCGGCGCCCCCCGCGCGGCCCCCCGCCCCGCCCGCCGCCAGGCGACCCGCCCCCCAGCCCGTAGCACCGCAGGTACCCGCCTCGCCCCAGCCCGTGCGCCCCGCGAAGGCCGTCGCGCCGCGCCCGGTCGTGCGGCCCGTACCGGTGAGCGACGACGTGGCCGGCGTGCCCTGCCCCGCCTGCCGCACGCCCAACCCGCCGGACCGCCGCTTCTGCCGCCGCTGCGCGGCCCCGCTGACGCCCACCACCACACCGCCTCCCCTCCCGTGGTGGAAGACGATCTGGCCGCTGCGCCGCCGCACCCGCGCCGGCTCGGGCCGGATGGTGCGCTTCCTGGTGGTCCTGGGCGTCGTACTGGCCCTGTGCGCGGGCGGCTTCCTGCTGCTGCCGGCCGGACGGCACCTGATCGAGGACACCCGCGACAAGCTCGGCAAGGCCAAGGCCGTGACCGCCACCCGCGTCGGGGCGAGCGCCGAGGTGCCCGGGCATCCGGTGGCCGGCAGCACGGACGGGCTCAGCAACCGCTACTGGGGCGCGCCCGGCCCCGGCGCCTCGGTGACGTACACCTTCGCCAAACCGTTCCGCCTGGTCGCCGTGATCATCACCAACGGCGCCTCCTCATCACCCGAGGACTACGCGAAGCAGGCGCGGGCGCTCCAGATCGACATGGAGGTGACGGCGCGGGACGGCCGGAAGGTCCACAAGAAGTTCGCCCTGAGCGACAAGCCCGGCCCCCAGACGTTCCCCACCGGAATCAGCGACGTCACGACGATCCGCCTGACCCTCGACGCACCCGCCGGATCGGCCCCGGACCGTCATCTCGCCCTGGCTGAGGTGGAGTTCTTCCAGCGGAGCTGACGCGCCCGCCGCATACCGTGGGTCCCATGGAGACACGTGTGCGGCTGGAGCCGTGGGGTGACGGGGACTTCTGGCTGCTGGAGCGCAAGAACGAACCCGCCATGACCGAGCACCTCGGCGGGCCGGAGACGCCGGAGAAGCTCGCCGACCGGCAGCGCCGCTACGAGGCGCTGAGCGCGCGGGAGCCGGCCGCCGGGCGGATGTTCCGGGTCGTACGGGAACCGTCCGGCGAGACCGTCGGCAGCATCGGCTTCTGGGAGCGCGAGTGGCAGGGCGAGCCGGTGTACGAGACCGGCTGGGGCATCCTGCCCGAGTTCCAGGGCCGGGGGCTGGCGGTGGCGGCGCTCGCCGAGCTCCTGGACCACGTCCGCGCCCACGGCACCCGCGACAGCCTCCACGCCTTCCCGGGGACGGACCACCCGGCTTCCAATGCCGTCTGCCGGCGGGCGGGGTTCGAGCGCCTGGGAGAGGTCGACTTCGAGTACCCGCCCGGCGTGCCCCACCCGAGCCACGACTGGCGCTACCGGGTGGGGCCGCGGCGCGGGATCACGCCGCCCGGCGGGACCGCCCCGCCGGCCGGGACCACACCGTCGGCCGGGACCGGGACCACACCACCCGCCAGGGCCGCACAGTAGGCCGGGATCACGCCGTCAGGATGATGCGGCCGCGGACCCCCGGCGTCGCGAGGCGGTCGTGCGCCTTGGGCGCGTCGGCCAGGGGGAAGGTGTCCGCCACCCGGAGCGTGAGCTCGCCCGCGTCCACCAGGGACACCAGCCGGGCCAGGTGCTCCCCGTCCGCCGCGACCTCCTGCTCCTCGACGCGGATCCCCCGCTCCGCCGCCGGGGCCGCGCCCGGGATCACCCCGACGTATACCCCGCCGTCGCGGACGAAGCCCAGCGCGGGCTCCCCCAGGACGGCCGTGTCCAGGACCCCGTCCACCGGCCCGGCCGGAGCCCCGCCGCGCGGGACGAAGGCGGCCGCGCCCAGGGACCGTACGAAGTCCTCGTCCCCGGCACCCGCCAGGGCCGTCACCACCAGCCCGGCCCGCGCCGCGAGCTGCACCGCCAGCCCGCCAACCACGCCCGCCGCGCCGGTGACGAGCACCGAGGCGCCGGGGGCGAGCCCCAGCAGGTCCACCGCACGGGCCGCGGTGAGCCCGGCCAGCGGCAGCCCCGCCGCGGCCACGTCGTCCACCGTGGCCGGCGCGGCCACCACGGCGCCGGCGTCGAGCACCGCGTACTCCGCGTGCGTGCCCAGCGGCTTCACCGACCCGTAGTGCAGCCCCACGACCCGGTCGCCCCGGCTGTGGCCGGTCACGTCCGCACCCACCTCGTCGATCTCCCCGGCCACGTCCCAGCCGAGGCCGAGCCGCTGCCCGGCGCCGCCGAAGACGCCGGCGCGGACCGCGCCGTCCACCGGGTTGACCCCGGCGGCCCGCACCCGGATCCGGACCTGGCCCGCCGCCGGCCGCGGCACCGGGACCTCGGCCAGCTCGACCCGCTCCGGCCCGCCGAACCCGTTCACCACGACCGCCAGCATCGTCCGCTCGTCACTCATGTCGCCAACTCCCCTTGTCCGTTGCTGCGTTCCGATGACCACTAACCTAGGGAGAGGTACTCTCTTTCCGTAAGTACGCACCCCAAAGTGCGTACCCGACCCCGAAGTGACCCCGAAGTGACCCCGAACTGACCTGAAATGGGGGACCGCATGGCCACCACCACCGCCTCAGCCCGTCGCGCAGAAGCCCGCGCCGACTACGACGCCTTCCTCAAGGAGTGCCCCACCGGCCAGCTCCTGGCCCGCATCAGCGACAAGTGGGTCGGCCTCATCGTCAGCGCCCTCGCCCAGGCCGACGACCGGTCCCTGCGCTACAGCGACCTCGGCCGCAAGATCCCCGGCGTCAGCCAGAAGATGCTCACCCAGACCCTCCGCTCCCTCGAACGCGACGGCCTCGTCAGCCGCACCGTCACCCCCACCGTCCCCGTCCGCGTCGACTACCGGCTCACCGACCTCGGCAACAGCCTCAGCTGCCTCCTCTCCTCCGTGAAGCTCTGGGCCGAGAACCACTTCGACGAGGTCAGCGCCCACCGCGACACCTACGACCAGGCCGCCGCCACATCCGCCTGACCTCCCTAAATGGGCGGCGGCCGGCCCCCCGGAAATGGCATGCTGGCAGGGTGAACGGACCCGGCATTCAGCTCACCCTCGCCCCCGAACTGCGCCTCTTCGCCCCGCCCAGCCGGCGCGCCGACCGCGTACCGACCACGACCGACGGCGCCTCCAGCCTCGGCCACGTCGTCGAATCGGCCGGCGTCCCGCTCACCGAAGTCGGCCGCCTCCTCGTCGACGGCCACGAGGTGCCCGTCTCGTACGTCCCCCAGGACGGCCAGAACGTCGAGGTGTTCGGCGTCGAGCGTCCCCAACGGATCCCCGGCGCCCCGCTCCGCTTCCTCCTCGACGTCCACCTCGGCACCCTCGCCCGCCGCCTGCGCCTGCTCGGCGTCGACGCCGCCTACGAGAACGAGGACATCGGCGACCCCGCCCTCGCCACCCGCTCCGCCGCCGAACAGCGCGTCCTGCTCTCCCGCGACCGCGGACTGCTTCGCCGCCGCGAGCTGTTCGCCGGCGCGTACGTCTACAGCGACAACCCCGACGAGCAACTGCGCGACGTCCTCGGCCGGTTCGCGCCCACCCTCGCCCCGTGGACCCGCTGCACCGCGTGCAACGGGCCGCTCCACGAGGCCGACAAGGAAAGCGTCGGCGACCGCCTCGAACACGGCACCCACCGCTCCTACGACGTGTTCGCACAGTGCACCGAATGCGAGCGCGTCTACTGGCGCGGAGCCCACCACGCCCGCCTGGAGCGGATCGTCGACGAGGCCCTCGTCGAATTCGGCACCACCTGACCGGGCCGGTCACGGGCCTGAAAGGGGGAGGCCCTGACCGGGGCAGGCAGGCACTAGAAGGCGTACGCGTCGCCCGTGTCCAGGGCCAGCACCACGTGCTCGTTGTTCACGTGGTTCCGGTCCGTCGCCCCTCCGTTCCACCACGTGTCGACCCGCACCACCACCTCCGGCACCCGCTCCCGCAGCTCCAGCGCCAGCCCGATGTGCCGGCCCCGCCCGTGCAGCGGCAGCGGGCCCGTCTCGCACACCACCTCGCGCAGACCGGCCCGCGCGCAGCCCTCCGCCAGCTCCTGCCGGTCCGCGAGCTCGGCCGACAGCCGCACCCGCAGCGTCGCGTTCGCCAGCGCGGCCGGCCCGTCGTTCTCCGGGACCAGCCAGATCCGCAGGTGCGCCCCCGACAGATGGACCCGACCGTGGTACGCCACGTCGGCCTCCGGCCCGGCCGAGGCCGGGGCCCACGCCGAGGCCCACCCGGGCGGCGCGGCCGCCCCCGTACCCAGCGCCAGCAACCCCGCCACCACCACACTCCGTACGGCACCACGGCGCACCGCCACCACCTCCTCGCGCGGAGGCTAGCCACCGGCAGCCACGGCCGATCGGACCATCACACGAATGAGGGCGGGCCATACCCCCATCTGCCCCCACACGACCTCGCACGCGATCGGCGGCGCCCGGCTCGCCCGGCAGGTCGTCCGCGAACACAGGGGCCGGGCCTGGATCGGCGCCAGGGTGATCACCCTCAGCCTCTCCGGCTTCGTCGCCACCCTCCAGCCCCACGGCTACCGCCCCGACCACTGGGACGCCATCGGCGCCCTCGTCCGCCCCGGCGGCACGGCCGTGATCACGTACGCCCCGCGCGGGCGCCGAGCCGCCGGCCCGCCGGGCGGCCGGGCCGCGCCTATGCTGGCGGGTAATCGCCCGTATGAACGACCTACGCACGACCGAGGAGCCCCGTAGATGAGCACGGCACCGGCCACCCGAACCGCCGTAGTCACCGGCGCGAGCAGCGGGATCGGGGCGGCCACCGCCCGGCAGCTCGCCGCCGCCGGCTACCACGTCGTCCTCACGGCCCGCCGCAAGGACCGCATCGAGGCCCTCGCCGCCGAGCTCACCGACGCCGGCCACTCCGCGGCCGCCCACGCCCTCGACGTCACCGACCGCGCCGCCGTCGACGCCTTCGCCGCCTCCCTGGAGCGCTGTGACGTCCTCGTCAACAACGCGGGCGGCGCCATCGGAGCCGAGCCCGTCGCCACCGGCGACCCCGCCGACTGGCGCACGATGTACGAGGTCAACGTCATCGGCACCCTCAACGTCACCCAGGCCCTGCTCCCCGCCCTCACCGCCTCCGGCGACGGCACGGTCGTGGTCCTCTCCTCCACCGCCGGCCACTCCACGTACGAGGGCGGCGCCGGCTACGTCGCGGCCAAGAACGGCGCCCGCGTCCTCGCCGAGACCCTCCGCCTGGAGATCGTCGGCCAGCCCGTACGCGTCATCGAGATCGCCCCCGGCATGGTCAAGACGGAGGAGTTCGCGAAGACCCGCTTCCGCGGCGACGCCGAGAAGGCCGAGAAGGTCTACGCGGGCGTCGCGGAACCCCTCTCCGCCGACGACGTGGCCGACACCATCACCTGGGCGGTCACCCGCCCCAGCCACGTCAACATCGACCTCCTCGTGGTCCGCCCCCGCGCCCAGGCCTCGAACACGAAGGTCCACCGCGAGCTCTAGAGGACTCCCGCCGCCTTCAGGTGCGGCATCAGGGCCGCGGGCTTCAGCCCCGCGGCCCTGGCCGCGCCCAGTGCCCGCTCCAGGTCCGCCGCCAGCGTCGGCGTGAAGTGCAGCAGCACGATGTCGCCGGCCTGCAGCCGCGGCGTGGGCGGGGTGTCGCCCCAGGTGGTGAAGTCGTGCGTCCACGTGACGAGCGCCTTCACCCCGCACGCCTTGGCCGCGAGCCGCACCTCGTCGTTCACGGCCCCGTAGGGCGGCCGCAACAGCTTCGGCGCCCGCCCGAAGTCGGCCTCGATCCGCTCCCCGGCCCCACACACCTCGGCATCCTTCCCCACCGCATCAAGCGTGGTCAGGTCCGGATGATTGACGGTGTGGTTCTCCACACTCGCCCGCCCCTCCTCCACGAGCCGCGTGAAGTACCCGGTGTCGTACGAGGTCGCCCCGGGCAGCAGGAACAACGACACCGGCAGCCGCTTCTCCAGCAGGATCCGGGCCGCCTCCGGATCGTGGTTCCACCCGTCGTCGATCGTGATGAAGACGACCTTCTCGGACGTCGGCACACGCGACACGACACCCGGCAATCCCACCCCCGCCTGCGCGGACCCAGCGGCTCCCAGAGCGAGCGACAACGCCGCGACCGCGGCCAGAACCACACGAGTTCTCCCCATGCCGCACACTTTGGTCTAGACCAACTCTCACCGTCAACCCCCGCGCATGACAGTGGAGTTGACTCACTCCCTGCACCTCTGCGAGATCACGTGTGACATTCCGCCATACGTTCGAGTGAACGGCGACCGATCCACCCGCAGCACGCCACACCCCTACCTAGGTTCAGCCACAACGCAAGCGGCCCCCGCCCGGGATGGCAGTCCCGGCCGAGGGCCTCACCAACAAGGAACGGACACTTCCTCATGGCTGACCAGGACCCTAGCGCCCCCGCGCGCTTCATGGACCTCGAAGACCCCCGCTACGCCTACATGTTCGGCTTCATCCAGGCGGACGGACACCTATCTCAGCAGTCCCGCCAGAGGGGCCAGCTCTCGGTCGAGATCAACGCACGGGATATTCACATCCTGCGGGAGTTCCAGCAGCTCACCCCGTACAACAGCTCCATTCGTGAACGCGTTCGGAGCACTAACTTCGCCGCGACTCACCACTCCGCAACGTGGTCCGTCTCGTCACTCGAGGCCAGGACAATCGTCAACGAGCTCGGGATCCCGTACGGCAAGAAGTCGCTGATCATCAAGCCGCCACGCACAGATTTCTCGCGACCCGACTACCTCCGCGGCATCATCGATGCGGACGGATCCCTCGGCTGGACTGCCCAGGGGATCCCCTTCCTCTCCCTGACCTCCGCCAGCACCGCGATCGCCGCCTACCTCTGCCACTACGGCAAGAAGATCACCGGGACGCAGCGCATCACTTCACGCAACAAGCGGGACGGCGTCTACAACGTCTGTTACTACAAGGAGACAGCACAGCAGCTCGCCGCACACTTCTACTACAACGGCTGCCTTGCCCTCGACCACAAGAAGGCGAACGCAGACGCAATCCAATCCTGGGTCCGACCGGCAGAGATGAAGATCGCCCCGCCCCGCCGCCGCTGGACCCAGCGGGAAGACGAAACCCTGCTGAGGCTGAACGACCCCAGGGCAGCCGGAATCGCCCTCGATCGGACCGAACAGAGCTGCTTCATGCGCCTCTGGCGCCTGCGTACCGGCAAGGCCTGAGGAACACAACGCGCAGGTGCCCGGGCCGGTCGTAACCGGTCCGGGCACCTGCGCTCCCCCGCAACTGCGCCCGGACCTCAGCCCTTGATGCAGATGACCTGCTTGAGCTTGGCGACGACCTGTACGAGGTCGGTCTGCTGGTCGATGACCTGCTCGATCGACTTGTACGCGCCCGGGATCTCGTCCACGACGCCCGAGTCCTTACGGCACTCCACGCCCTTGGTCTGCTCCACCAGGTCGCGCGCCGAGAACTTCTTCTTCGCCGCCGTCCGGCTCATCTTCCGGCCCGCTCCGTGCGAGGCGGAGTTGAACGACTTCTCGTTGCCGAGGCCCTTCACGATGTACGAGCCCGTACCCATGGAGCCCGGGATGATCCCGTAGTCGCCGCTGCCGGCGCGGATCGCACCCTTGCGCGTGACCAGCAGGTCCATGCCGTCGTACCGCTCCTCCGCCACGTAGTTGTGGTGACAGCTGATCTCCTGACCGAAGGAGACCTTCGCCTTCCGGAACTCCTTTCGGATGACCTCTTTGGAGATGCTCATCATCGCGGCACGGTTGTACTTCGCATACTCCTGCGCCCAGAAGAGATCATTCCGATAGGCCTGCATCTCCGCGGTCGCCGCAAGGAACACCGCAAGGTCCCTGTCGACCAAGCCTTGGTTGTGCGAGAGGCTTCGGGCCACACCCATGTGGTGCTCGGCGAGTTCGTTACCGATGTTCCGGGAGCCCGAGTGCAGCATAATCCACACCGAATCGAACATATCCACACAAAGCTCCCAGAAGTGGTTGCCGGACCCGAGCGTTCCGCTTTGCCGCATCGCCCGGTCCCGCCGGAACTTCACAGCGTCCGCGATGTAGTCGAAGCGCTCCCACAGGTCCTCGTACCCCTCCAACGAGAAGCCGTACAGCCGCGAGGGGTCCACCGCCTCGCGATGCATCCCGGCCCCCACCGGAATCGCCTGCTCGATCTTCGACCGCAGCTTCGACAGATCCCCCGGCAGGTCGTTCGCCGTGAGAGACGTCTTCACCGCCGACATGCCGCAGCCGATGTCCACACCCACCGCCGCCGGACAGACCGCGTCCTTCATGGCGATCACCGAGCCGACCGTGGCGCCCTTGCCGTAGTGGACGTCCGGCATCACGGCCAGGCCCTTGATCCACGGGAGGGTGGCGACGTTGCGCAGCTGCTGCATCGCGCCGTCCTCGACCGACGCCGGGTCCGTCCACATCCGGATGGGGACGTTCGCCCCAGGTACCTCTACATACGACATACGGAATCAATCCCCTGAAAACCACGGAAAAGTCAGATTGCTCAAAAAGCCTCGCTCTTGATCCCAAATACGACAGGGGACCGGCGCCAGCACCAGCGTGTGCGATAGACATTGTGTTCAGCCGTGACCAAGTAGCGGCAACGCATTTTCCTGACCGTCGGGGCCCCGCCGGTCGAAGGGAGCCAGTGGACGTGCAGCGCAAGGCGGTACGGCGAGGGTCGCGGATCCTGCCAGGCATCGCGGTGTTCACCGCGCTCGCGGCCGGCGCGCTCGGTCTGACCGGGTGCACCGGCGGGAGCAGCGGCGGCGGCACCAGCGACGCGAAGGCCGGCGGCAACCCCGCCGCGCCCGCCCAGCCGGGGAAGTACCGCAGTCTGCCCGCGCCCTGCAAGGCCGGTGTCGACAGCAAGAAGCTGAAGGCGATGCTGCCGGCCGGCGACAGCCTGACCGCCGAGCAGCGCGACCAGATGTACGCCGGCGTCGCGGACGCCTCGTACGACGGCGACCGGCACGTCGGCTGCCGCTGGACCGCGCAGAGCCCGGAGGAGACGCGGCTGCTGTCGGTCGGCTTCGAGCGCGTGGTCTCGTACGACCGGACCACCGCCAGCGACGACGACAAGGCGAAGCAGGTCTACGTACGCCTGCTCACCGACGCGCGCCTGCCCTTCCCCGGCCCGGCCACGAGCCCGACCCCGACCCCGACCCCCTCGGCCCCCGCCGCCCCCACGCCGACGCCGAGCGCGCCGGCCGCCGCCACGCCCGGGGGCACTCCCCCCGCCGGAGCGCCGTCCCCCGGCGGGAGCCCGTCCGCGCCGGTGGAGCTCGGCTCCCGCGTCCTGGACGGTCTCGGCAGCGATGCCTTCATCGAGGACAAGCTGAGCCCCGCCGGGGCCACCGCCGCGCAGGCGCGCACCGTGCGGATTGTCTTCCGTACCTCGAATGTCATCGTCAAGGTCGAGTACAGCGTGCAGCCGTCCCTGCCCGGCACGGTCCCGTCGAGTGCTGAAACCCAGGACAGGGCACGGCAGTTGGCGCAGGCTCTGGTGGAGCGTTTGACCGAGTGACCGGCGCCCGCCGCGGCCGGGCGTGATGCCGCGCACAGCAGGCGGGCACCCGCTCGGGCTACCGTTGCCCGGGTCCCGCGTCCGAAGATGACCCTCACACGCACTGAAGGAACCATGCACCGATCAGCCTCGCGCCTCACCCGCGTTCTCGCCTGCGCAGCCGTCCCGGTGATCCTCACCGTCGCCGGGTGCTCGTCCGACTCGGGCAAGGACTCGGGCTCGAACGGCGGCAAGAAGTCCACCGCCTCCTCGTCGGCCAAGCCCAACGCGAAGTCCTCCCCCGAGCTGGAGAAGGCGGCGTACGCCACGCTTCCGGACCCCTGCAAGGCGCTCCAGACGGCGACGATAGACACGGTCGTTCCGGAGGCGAAGGACAAGAGCGGTACGGGGGCCAAGTCGAACGACCTGGCCAGCCGTGCCAGCTGCTCCTGGAACGGCCTGGATTCGGACGGTCTGAAGGGCTCGCAGTACCGCTGGCTGTCGCTCTCCTTCTTCCGCGCCGACTCGCACGCCTCGCTCGGCAGCGCCAACAAGCGCGCCGAGGAGGAGTACAACAAGCAGGTCGAGAAGGCGAAGGCGACCGCGGACGCGCAGAACGTGAAGGCCGAGGCCACGGAGGGGACCGGCGACCAGGGGACGTCGGTCGTCTACAGCGTCAAGAAGGACGTCGACTTCTTCAACACGACGATCGTGGCGCGCACCCAGAACGTGGTGGTCACGCTCGACTACAACGGTGCCGCGTACGAGGGTGCCGGCGCTCCGGACCAGGCGAAGCTGCTCCAGGACGCCGTAGCGGCGGCCAAGGAGGCCGTGGCCTCGGTCGACGCCGCCAACAAGCAGCAGGCGGAGCAGCCGCAGTCGCAGTCCCCGCAGCCCCAGCAGTAACCGCTGCCCCAGCAGCAGTGGTGCTGGTGGTGGCGGGGCGGGGCCTCCTGGGGCACTGACATCGAGTCACCCGTACGCTGTGCCTGCCGCAGCTCGGTAAAGGCTCGGTAAGTGCTCGGTGCTCGCTATGTGCTCAGCGCTCGGTATGTGCTCGACAAGGGGAGGGGATCGCGGGTGGCCGCGATGCAGCTGACTCGTACGCACCGGATACTCATCGGCGTCGTGGTCGCGGGAGCCGTGGTCATCGCGGGGATCGGGTTCGCGGGCTCGTACGCCGCGGTGCGCACCCTCGCGGAGCAGAAGGGGTTCGGCAGCTTCTCGCTGGTGTTCCCGATAGGCATCGACGCGGGCATCTGCGTGCTGCTCGCGCTGGACCTGCTGCTGACCTGGCTCCGCATCCCCTTCCCGCTGCTGCGCCAGACGGCGTGGCTGCTGACGGCGGCGACGATCGCGTTCAACGGTGCGGCTTCCTGGCCGGACCCGCTGGGTGTCGGCATGCACGCCGTGATCCCGATCCTGTTCGTGGTGACGGTGGAGGCGGCCCGGCACGCGGTGGGCCGGATCGCGGACATCACCGCGGACCGGCACATGGAGGGCGTGCGCATCACGCGGTGGCTGCTGTCGCCGATACCCACGTTCAAGCTGTGGCGCCGGATGAAGCTGTGGGAGCTGCGCTCCTACGAGCAGGCGGTCGGCATGGAGCAGGACCGGCTGATCTACCAGGCCCGTCTGCAGGCGCGGTACGGGCGTTCCTGGCGGCGGAAGGCTCCGGTGGAGGCGCTGATGCCGCTGAAGCTGGCCCGGATCGGTGTGCCGCTCAAGGAGACGGCGCCGGAGGCGCTGGCGGTGACGGGCATCGAGCCGGCGGTGCTGCCCCCGCTGGAGCAGCAGGGTGCGGCCGACGCTCCCGCGCTGATGGCCGGGGTGGGCGCGGCGGCCGCGCCGGGGCTCGCCCAGCAGACGGAGCAGGCGGAGCAGGCACGGCAGGCCGCCGAGGCGCAGGCTGTGGTGCCGGGGCCGCCCGCGGTCGTGCACGGCCCGCCGGCGTTCGCGGTGGATCCGACGGCGATGCCGGCGGCCCACAACAGTGCGTGGTTCGCCGCGCCGAAGGCTCCGCAGGCGGCGTACGAGGGCGGCTACAACCCCCAGTACGTCGAGGGGCTGGAGCCGACTCCGGTGCTGCCGCCGATGGGGCCGGAGGAGCAGCAGCCGGTGCAGCCGGACCTTCCGATCCCGGCGCCCCGCCAGGAGGACGGCCTCCAGGGCCCCCAGGGCTCCCAGGCACAGCAGCAGGCCCCGGACGAAGCCCCGGAGGAGGGCCTGGAGACCCCCGACGAGGCCGAGTTCGCCGAGGTCGCGTACAAGGTGTTCTGTGCGCTGTCCGACGAGAAGCAGGACTACCCGTCGGCCGAG
Organism: Streptomyces sp. NPDC090045; assembly: GCF_044747975.1. NCBI lineage: Bacteria > Bacillati > Actinomycetota > Actinomycetes > Kitasatosporales > Streptomycetaceae > Streptomyces > Streptomyces sp. NPDC090045. The sequence continues at coordinate 37,637 of NZ_JBIVFA010000002.1, read as the reverse complement.
GCCCTCGACATACACCTCTCGGACGGGTACGGCGTGACCCATCCGCGCAGCGGTTCGCTGCTGCGCCGGATGATCCCGGCGTTCAAGCTGCGCTACAACAAGGACCGCGAGGCCGAGCACATCGCCTGAGCGGTCGGGCGCACCGTCTGACCATCCGGCCATGCATGCGGAAGGGCCCGCACCCCGAGGGGTGCGGGCCCTTCCGCATGGTTCCCGCGGCCTCAGGCGGCGAGCAGCTTGCGCACCCGGTCCGCGCCCACCGCCAGCAGCAGCGTGGGCAGTCGCGGCCCGGTCTCCCGGGTGACGAGGAGGCGGTACAGCAGGGCGAAGAACGTCCGCTGGGCGACCTTGAGCTCGGGCGTCGGCTTGGCGTCGGGCTCCAGTCCGGCCATGACCTTCGGGACGCCGTAGACGAGCGTGGTCAGTCCGTCGAGGGACCAGTGGGAGTCGAGGCCCTCCAGCAGCAGCCGCAGCGATTCGCGGCCCTCGTCGTCCAGGGACGCCAGCAGCTCGGTGTCGGGCTCCTCGCGTACGAGGGTGCGCTGGTCGGCCGGGACCTGGGTGGTGATCCAGTTCTCGGCGCGGTTCAGGCGCGGCCGTACCTCGTCGAGCGAGGTGAGCGGCTGCGACGGGTCGAGGTCGGTCAGGATGCGCAGGGTCTGCTCGTCGTGCCCGGCGGTGATGTCGGCGACGGACGCGAGCGTCCGGTACGGCAGCGGGCGCGGGGTGCGCGGCAGCTCGGCGGCGGCGGTGCGCACGGCGCGGGTGTGCGCGGCGGCGTCGGCGGGCAGGACGGAGCCGTCGGCGACCTTGGCCTCCAGCTTGTCCCACTCGTCGTAGAGCCGCTGGATCTCCTGGTCGAAGGCGATCTTGAAGGACTGGTTGGGGCGGCGGCGCGCGTACAGCCAGCGCAGCAGCTGCGGCTCCATGATCTTCAGCGCGTCGGCCGGGGTGGGGACCCCGCCCTTGCTGGAGGACATCTTGGCCATGCCGCTGATGCCGACGAACGCGTACATCGGTCCGATCGGCTGCTCGCCGCCGAAGATGTGCACGATCTGGCCGCCGACCTGGAAGGACGAGCCGGGCGAGGAGTGGTCGACGCCGGAGGGCTCGAAGATGACGCCCTCGTAGGCCCAGCGCATGGGCCAGTCGACCTTCCAGACGAGCTTGCCGCGGTTGAACTCGCTGAGCTTGACCGTCTCGGTGAACTCGTCCTCGGTGCAGACGTAGGTCATCTCGGTGGTCTCGTCGTCGTACGAGGTGACCTTGGTGAAGTCCTTGCCGCACTCGCCGCAGTAGGGCTTGTACGGGAAGTACCCGCCCTCGCCGGTGCTGCCGTCGTCCTCGGCGGCCGCTCCGGAGCCCTCGGCGGCCTCCAGCTCGGCCTCGTCGACCTGCTTCTGCTGGGGCTTCTTGCCGCCCGGCTTCTGCTTGGTGCGGTACTGGTCGAGGACGGCGTCGATGTCGCCGCGGTGCTTCATCGCGAACAGCACCTGCTCGCGGTAGACACCGGTGGTGTACTGCTCGGTCTGGCTGATGGGGTCGTACTCGACGCCCATCTCGGCCAGGGCCTCGACGAAGACGGCCTTGAAGTGCTCGGCCCAGTTCGGGTACGCGGAGCCGGCCGGGGCGGGCACGGCGGTCAGCGGGCGCCCGATGTGCTGGGCCCACGACTCGTCGATGCCGGGCACGCCGGCGGGCACCTTGCGGTACCGGTCGTAGTCGTCCCAGGAGATGAGGTGGCGGACCTCGATGCCCCGGCGGCGGATCTCGTCCGCGACCAGGTGCGGGGTCATGACCTCGCGGAGGTTGCCCAGGTGGATCGGGCCGGAGGGGGAGAGTCCGGACGCGACGACGACAGGTTTGCCGGGTGCTCGGCGCTCCGCCTCGGCGATGACCTCGTCCGCGAAACGGGAGACCCAGTCGGTCTCGGTGCTGCTCTGAGCCACGACACGTCCTTCTATCTCGAATGCTGGCTTCAGCCATTCTCCCAGACGGAACGGGTCGCTCTGAGGTTGCTTTTCCACCGGGAAACCGGTTGCCCCCTCGTGGGATACTCGGCACTTGTCGGAACAACCAAGTGCACCCACCGGCACAACCTCACAGGAACGGCAGCTCATGGCCTCGGTCCCTTCCCTCGCTTCTTCCGTCAATCAGCGCGTCGCGGACGCCCTCGCCTCCGCCCTGCCGGAGGCCGGTGCCGCCGACCCGCTGCTGCGACGAAGCGACCGGGCCGACTTCCAGGCCAACGGCATCCTGGCGCTCGCGAAGAAGGCGAAGGCCAACCCGCGCGAGCTGGCGACGACCGTGGTCGAGGGAATCCCGACCGGTGACCTGATCCAGGAGATCGAGGTCTCGGGCCCCGGCTTCCTGAACATCACGATCACCGACCGGGCGATCATCGAAACGCTCGCGGCACGGGCCGGCGACGACCGCCTCGGCGTCCCGCTCGCGGCGAACCCGGGCACCACGGTGATCGACTACGCGCAGCCGAACGTCGCCAAGGAGATGCACGTCGGGCACCTGCGCTCGGCCGTGATCGGTGCGGCGATGGTGGAGATCCTGGAGTTCACGGGCGAGAAGGTGGTCCGTCGTCACCACATCGGCGACTGGGGCACCCAGTTCGGCATGCTCATCCAGTACCTGCTGGAGCACCCGCACGAGCTGGACCACAAGTCCGAGGAGGAGGTCTCCGGCGAGGAGGCCATGTCCAACCTCAACCGCCTCTACAAGGCCTCGCGCGCCCTCTTCGACTCCGACGAGGAGTTCAAGACGCGCGCCCGGGCCCGGGTGGTGGACCTCCAGGCGGGCGAGCCGGAGACCCTCTCCCTGTGGCAGCGGTTCGTGGACGAGTCGAAGATCTACTTCTACTCCGTCTTCAACAAGCTGGACATGGACATCCAGGACCCCGACGTGGTCGGCGAGTCCGGGTACAACGACATGCTGGTCGAGACGTGCAGGCTGCTGGAGGAGTCGGGCGTCGCCGTCCGCTCCAACGGCGCGCTGTGCGTGTTCTTCGACGACGTCAAGGGCCCGGACGGCAACCCGACCCCGCTGATCGTGCAGAAGTCCGACGGCGGCTTCGGCTACGCGGCCACCGACCTGTCCGCGATCCGTGACCGGGTGGCCAACCTCGGCGCGACCGAGCTGATCTACGTGGTCGACGCGCGGCAGTCCCTGCACTTCAAGATGGTCTTCGAGACGGCCCGCCGCGCGGGCTGGCTGAACGACGAGGTCAAGGCCGTGCAGCTGGCCTTCGGCACGGTGCTGGGCAAGGACGGCAAGCCGTTCAAGACCCGTGAGGGCGAGACGGTCCGGCTGGTGGACCTGCTGGACGAGGCGATCGACCGCGCCACGGCCGTGGTCCGGGACAAGGACAAGGACCGTGGCCTGCTCACCGAGCAGGAGATCGTCGAGAACGGCCTTCAGGTCGGCATCGGCGCGGTCAAGTACGCGGACCTCTCCACCTCGGCGGCGCGCGACTACAAGTTCGACCTGGACCAGATGGTGTCGCTGACGGGTGACACGTCCGTGTACCTCCAGTACGCGTACGCCCGGATCCGGTCGATCCTGCGCAACGCGGGCGACCGTTCCCCGGTGGCCCACCCGGAGCTGGACCTGGCTCCGGCCGAGCGGGCGCTGGGTCTGCACCTGGACGGCTTCGGCGCGCTGATCGAGGAGGCGGCCGCGGAGCACGCCCCGCACAAGCTGGCCGCGTACCTGTACCAGCTGGCCTCGCTGTTCACGACGTTCTACACCGAGTGCCCGGTCGTGAGGCCGCAGCCGGAGCTCGTCGTCGGCGAGAACCGTCTGTTCCTGTGCGACCTGACGGCCCGCACCCTCACCAAGGGCATGGCCCTCCTGGGGATCCGGACGCCCGAGAAGCTCTGACATCTGGACTCCGGACTCCGGACAGAACGCACCAAAGATCGACGACCCCGGCAGCCACTGCCGGGGTCGTTGGCGTTTCGTGATGTTTAAGCCATCAACTTTCACGCCGGCCCCACTAATCTGATCATGTTCAAAAGAAGACGTGTGGGGGAAACAAGTGAAGAAGATCAAGCGCATGGCCGCGGTCGCCGCGGTCGCCGTGGCCGGACCGACCGTCCTGACCGCCACGCCCGCCATGGCCGCCGACCAGCCGGCCGTGATCGTTCCCGACGTGGCGCCGAAGGACGACGCCACCGCCGACGCCGGTGCGCCGACCACGCCCGTCGTCGAGACGCCCGTCGCGGACAAGCCCGTCGCCGAGAAGCCCGCGCCGGTCGCGGACAAGCCGGCGCCCGTCGTCGAGTCGCCCGCGCCGGCCGCCCCGGCGCCGGCGCCCGCCGAGCAGCCCGCGAAGGACGCCAAGCCCGCCGCGGACAAGCAGCACGCCGATTCCGACGGCATCATGATGGGCCCCGACGTCACTGTCGCGGGCATCCCGAAGAACGGCTTCAAGCCGGGCGGCGACTGGACCCAGCTGAAGGTGTCGGTCGACAACTCGGGCGGCGGCTGGGTCAACGGGCTCGCGCCCCGCCTCTCGGTCGACAAGGCCGGCGGCAAGCTGAAGGCCGGCCACTACGAGATCGAGTCGCGCATCGTCAACCCGGACGGCAGCAGCTACTGGTGGCCCGCCACGGCGCTCGACCACGACACCGACGCCACCAGCATGAGCGACTACTTCATCGGCACCGTCGGCGAGCTCGACCGCGGCGCGAGCTACGACCTCGACGTGCGCATCCGCTTCACCGCGGACGCCCCGCGGATCCGCTTCGACATGGCCTCCGACGCCGTGAGCATCAGCGCCGACGGCTGGAAGTACGGCCCCAGCAGCTGGTACGACGCCAAGATCGAAGGCGCCGAGGACGGCGACGAGGACCCGTTCGTCGAAGGCCCCGCGCTCGCGGTGAATGGCGTACCGGAGACCGTCAAGGCCGGCGGCGACTGGACCAACCTGTCCGTGCGCGTCGACAACTCCGGCAAGAAGGCCCTGGACGGCTTCGACGTCGGCCTGGTCCTGGCCCGGCCGGACTGGACCCCGATGAAGGGCTCCCACGTCAAGGTCGAGGTCCTGAGCAAGGACAAGAACGGCAAGGCCGGCTGGCACGAGGCCGAGATCCGGAACGAGGAGGAGGGCGTGTTCCTCGGGGTCGACCTGGCGGGCGGCCCCGTCGCGGCCGGCCAGAGCTTCGACATCCAGGTCCGCATCCGCCTGTCGGCCGACGCGCCGCTCGGCGACCTGCGCATCTCCTCCTGGGGCTCCTCCCAGGTCGGCCCGGACACCCCGGCGCCGTGGGCGCAGTCGCACTCCAAGGCCCGCCTGACGAAGATCGTCGCCGCCGACCCGGCCACCGGTGACAACGGCAACCAGCCGAAGCCGAACGGCGGCTCGAAGCCGATCGTCGACGACACCAAGGGCACCGGCGGCGAGCTCGCCGCCACCGGCGCCGACGCGGCCACCACCTGGGCCCTCGGCGGCGCGGGCGTGGCCCTCGCCATGGGCGCCGCCCTGGTCGCGGGCACCGGCCGCCGCCGCCGCACCACCGCCTGAGGCACGCGGTCGCCAGGCCCCGTCACCCACCCGGTGGCGGGGCCGCGCGCCATTCCGGTCAGTAGTGGTAGCGGGCCTGAGCGATCTCCACGGCCGCGTCCCTGATCCGGTACACCAGACGGTGCTCGTCGGTGATCCGCCGGGACCACCACCCCGAGAGGTTCTCCTTGAGCGGTTCCGGCTTGCCGGCACCCTCGAACGGCGTGCGCTGGATCTCCTTGATCAAGCGGTTGATCCTCTTCAGGAGCTTAGGGTCGGCGGTCGCCCAGTAGGTGTACTGCTCCCAGGCCCTGCTGGAGAACACGACCTTCACGCGGCGAACCCCTCGTCGCCTTCCGCTTCGATGAGCTCCCTGGCCTGGCCGTGACCGGCGTCCAGCTCGGCGATCGACTCCATGAGGATCTGCGCGTTGCGCGGTGAGCGCAGCAGGTAGACGGTCTCCTGCCAGGACCGGAAGTCTTCGGCGGACATGATGACGACGTCGCCGTGCTCCCGGGAGGTCACCTCTACGGGTACGTGGTCCTCGTTGACCTGCCGGATCAGCGGGTAGAAGCGCTGCCGAGCCTCGTTCGCGGACATCGACACGTTTGTCCTCCTGAACAGTACGGACACTCGTACGGGTTTACCGTACCAGTCTTGGCGTCGTCCCGGACGGCCCGCGTACGGCATCGCTGCGGCCCGCCACGGCCGGCACCCTCTCGAAGGGCATGTCCCTCCTGGGCCTCCGCACCCCCGAGAACTCTGACGCTCCACCGACGCGCGCCCCGGGGGCCCGTCGCATTTTCCGGACCGGGCCCGAGCCCGGCGGCTAGGGTGGAGGGCGTCCGATCCGAGGAGGAACCGGATATGACGACCGCGACGCCTGCGCCCGGCGGATCAGTGCCGCCGATGCCGGAGTACACGCCGAAGGCCCTGCGCGCCGCCATAACCGCCCACGCCCCGGCCCTCCTGCCGGACTTCGACGCCGCCTGGCGACAGCAGATCGCCGACGCGTACGACATCGGGCCCGTTCCCGCGTTCATGGCCCGCTGGTGGGGCGAGTACGCCCTCGCGTGCGACCCCGAGCTCGACCGCCGCGTCAGTGACCTCGAAGCCCGGGCAGCCGAGGCCACGGGCGCCGAAGCGGCCCGCAAACTCCTCGACGAGGCCTCGCGCATCCGCCACGAGCTGCGTGACCTGGAGCCCGGCGAGTGAGCGAGGAGTTCACCGGGAGGAGATCTTCTGGCAGTAGGCGGCACGGCTTGCGCTCCGCGCGTGTTCACCCGTTCGGGCCGGTTCGGGCCCTGCGGGCCGGGTAGGGGATGGCCCGTCCTTCCCCCACCCGACCACCGGAGGCCTCCGTGCCCGACATGAACGGCCCCTACAAGCCCGGCACCCCCTGCTGGATCGACCTGATGGTCCCCGACCAGCAGGCGGCCCTCGACTTCTACAACGACCTCTTCGGCTGGCAGGGCGAGATCGGCCCGGCCGAGCAGGGCGGCTACGCCGTCTGCACCCTCAAGGGCCAGCCGGTCGCCGGCATCATGAAGGCGAGCAACCCGGACGGCAGCGTCCCGGACCCGATGCCGCCGGTCGCGTGGACCACGTACCTGGCCACCGACTCCCTCGACTCCACCCTCAAGTCGGTCACCGACGCGGGCGGCACGGTGATGATGGGCCCGATGGACGTCATGGACCTCGGCCGGATGGCCGTGATCACCGACCCCACCGGCGCCGTCGTCGGCCTGTGGCAGGCCGGCACCTTCGACGGCGCCGGCATCGTCAACGAGCACGGCGCCCTCATCTGGAACGAGCTGAACACCGCCGACGTCCCCGCCGCGGCCGCCTTCTACACCGCCGTCCTGCCCGTCACCACGGCCCGGTCCGAGATGCCGGACGCCGGGGACTACACCGAGTTCCAGGTCGACGGCCGCGCGGTCGGCGGGATGATGGACCTCGCCAAGCTGCCGGCCGGGGTACCGCCGCACTGGATGCCGTACTTCCACGTGGACAGCGTCGACGAGATCCAGGCCGCCGTCGTACGGGCCGGAGGCAGCGTCATGGCCCCGGCGTTCGACATGGTGGCGGGCCGGATGGCCGTCCTCGCGGACCCCCAGGGCGGCGTCTTCTCGGTGATCACCGCGACTTCCCCGGAGCAGGTCGGCTGAGGTGACCTGATGTCACCCGGCGCACGGGGAACCCGCTCCCCGTGCGCCCCCTCACCTCGTGAACCGGTGCCACCAGCGACGCCGGGCCGTCTCGCGCATGCGCGCGGACTCCTGCCTGCAATCCGCCTCCCGCTTCGCATCGCCGACTGCGGCGAAGCCCGCCGCAGCCCGCTCGAAGCCCTCCGCCGCCTCCGCAAAGCGGCCCAGGCCACCCAGGGTCCCGGCCAGTGCCCGTACCGCAGCGGCCTGGTCCTCCATAGCGTCCAAGAGCGCGCAGGCCCGCTCGTGCGCCTCCAACGCCTGCGTCCACCGCCCCTCCCGCTGGTGCAGTAGGCCGAGGTTGATCAGCACCACGCCTTCGCCGTCCCGGTCTCCCCCTGCGGTGAAGAGGGTCAGCGCCTCCTCGAAACGGGCCCGCACCTCGTGCGACGAACCCGTGGACATAAGCGATAGACCCATCCGGTTCAGGATCCACGCCATGCGGGTCCGGTGGCCCAGCTCCCGCACGATGACGAGCGCCTCTTCCCATACGACCAGGCACTCCTCGCCCCGTCCCGCCGCCGAGAGCGCCTCACCGAGTGCGTCCAGCACGATGACCTCGTGGTGCCTTTCGCCCAGCTCCCGCATGAGGGCGAGAGACTGGCGGTGCATGGCGATCGCCTCGTCCAGCCGTCCCAGGCGCCGAAGGTCGCTGCCCAGCGCCAGCAGCACCGCGGCTTCCGCGTGCAGGATCCCCAGCTCGCGGTAGATCTCCAACGCTCGCTGGTGAGCTTGCCGTGCCTCCTTCAAACGGCGCGCGGCAGCGTACGAGGTGCCCAACAGGGTCAGCGCCCTGCCCTCCCCCTCCCTGTCAGAAGCCTCGCGGAACAGGGCGAGGGCCTCCGTCAGCCGCTCGGTGCCCTCCTCGTCGTCCGCCTGGCACAGTGCGCTGCCCAGGTCGCACACCGCGACGGCGAGGTCGCGGGGACTGCCCGTCGTACGCACGGCCGCGAGAACGTGGCGCGCCATCAGCAGGTGTTCCTGCACGTGCCCGTAGAGCTGGAGGTACGGAGCCAGGAGGTCGGCCAGTTCCAAGGCGGTCTCCACGCGACCGGAGTCGGCGGCGTAGCCCACGGCGGCGACCAGCAGCGGACGCTCCGTGTCGAGCCATTTCAGCGCCTGCCCCATGGAGGGCAGGCCCGGGCCGCCGCCACCCGGGCCCCTCAGGCCCAGGACCTCATGCGCCACTCCGGTGCCGAAGACCAGGACTGACAGCAAGGCGTCCGTCGCCTCCTCCCGCCCGTCCTCCTCCGCGCGCTCCTCCCCCCGCTCCAGCGCGTACAGCCGCAGCAGGTCGTGCATCCGCCACCGCCCCGAGCCCACCGGCTGCTCCGTCAGCAGGCTGGCCCGTACGAGCGCGGCCAGCTTGGGCCGGACCTCCTCGCCCTCGCCGGTGAGCAGGCCGGCGTACTCGGTGCGGCAGTCCGGGCCGGGGTTCACCGTCAGCAGCCGGAAGACCCGCGCCTGGTCGGCGGGCAGCCGCGCGTACGAGAGGTCGAACGCGGCCCGCACCCCCACCGGTACGCCGCCCTCGTCGAAGGTCAGCGCCTCCAGCCGGCTCCGGGCTTCGGCCAGCCGCCGCGCCAGCTCCCCCGCGGACAGGCCGGGATCGCCCGCCAGCACCGCCCCCGCCACCGCGAGGGCCAGCGGCAGCCGTCCGCAGCGCCGGGCGATCCCGGCCAGGGCCTCGGGCTCCCGTGCGGGCCGGGGGTCGTCCGGCCACGCGCGCAGCACCGCGTCGGCGAGGAGTTCGGCCGCGGGCTCCTCCGCCAGTTCGTCCAGCGGGAGCACCCGCCCCGCGAACCCGGGCGCCACCAGCCGGTGCCGTGAGGTCACCAGCAGCCGGTGCGCGTCGGCGGCCGGTACGAGGTCACGCACCTGCCCGACCGCACCCGCGTCGTCGGCCACGATGAGCACGCGCTGCCCGGCCTGGGCGAAGGCCGCCAGCCGCGCCCGGTACAGCGCGACCCGGCCGTCCGGCGACTCCGGCATGTCCGTGTCGCGGATCCCCAGGTGGCGCAGCATCTCCTGGACCGCCTGCGGCCCGCTCACGCCGCCGTCGGGGGCGTAGCCGCGCAGGGAGAGGAAGAAGACGCGGTCGCCGAACCAGCCCAGTTCCACGGCCCGGTGGGCTGTCGACACCGCCAGCGCGCTCTTGCCGACGCCGGCCAGCCCGGCCACCACGACGACCGCGGGGCCGCCCTCCGCGAGCAGGCCCACCAGTTCCTTGGCCGGCCCGTCGCGCCCGACCAGGGCGGGGGGCGCGTCGGGCAGGCCGAGCAGTGCCCGGGGCGCGGGGCCGGCGCCGGCCGCGTAGGTGATGTGGTCGCCGGCGACCTGGGTGATCCGCGCGTTCCCGTCGGCGCGGGCCCACTGCTCGTTGCCCACTAGGGGGTGGGGGCGGTGCCGGTGCCCGTGCCGGGGGTGCTGCTCCCGGTGTCGGTGGTCTGCTGCACGCGCGAGTCGCCGTCGGCCCGGGCCCACTGGTCCACGAGGTCCGGGGCGGAGCCTCCGCCGGACTGGGTGATCTGACCCGTCCCGGAGGCGCGGGCCCGCTGCCGGACGACGGTCTGTCCGGCACCCGCGGCGCCCGGCCCGCTGCCCGCCCACCAGGCCCCGGCCAGCCCGAAGGCCGCCGCCATGGCCCCGGCGAAGCCGGCGGCGGCCGCCACCTTGTCCGAGTCCTTGTCCGGCAACCAGCCGAAGGGGGCCGCCTGGCCCAGCTTGAAGCTGAGCAGGAACACGATCGCCGTGCCCCCGATGACGACAGCCCACCGCAACGGACGTGACACTGGCCCCCCTTGATGCGTCTTCCGAGCATCCGAAGCTAGCAGGCACCCCCGCGGAACTCGCACCAGACGACCTTCCCCGGCGTCCGGGCCAGCACCCCCCACTCGTCGGCGACCGCGGCGACGAGGGTGAGCCCGCGCCCGTGCGGTCGCCCGGTGATCCGGGAGAACCCGGGCCCGCTGTCGTGCACCTCGACCCGTACGGTCCCGTCCTCGAAGCCGAACAGCCGCAGGAGGTAGCCGCGGCCGCGCGGGACCCCGTACCGCAGGGCGTTGGTCGCCAGCTCGCTCACGCAGAGCAACATGTCGTCGAGGCGTTCGGTCGCCGCCCATGCCCGCAAGGTGTCACGTGTGAAGTGCCGTGCAGCTGCGACGGATCGGGGTGAGCGCAGGTAGAGGCGCTCGCGCATGAGCGCCGCCTGAATAGTTGGATTCACGGGACGATCGTCGCGTTCCGTGACTAGCGTGTTGCTGAGCGCCGACCCGTACTCCCTCATGAGTACGGGTCCGCACGGGGTAGCTCACGTGTACAGGCGGGGAGTTCGCTGTCATGCCACCGAGGAAACGAGTACGGCCGAACGCGACGACCATGAAGATGGTCGGCGCGATGGTGGCCGCCGCCCGCATCGCCAAGAACCTGACCCAGAAGCAGCTGGGCGAACTGGTTCGGCTGGACGCGGAAACCATCGCGTCGATCGAGCAGGGCCGACGGGCGTTGATGCCGAACGTCGCCGAGCTGATGGACTTCCACCTTGGCCTGCCGGGGCTGCTGACCGTGGCGGCGAACGAGATGCCGGCCATCGACGCGACTCCGCCGTGGGCCGAGGAGTACATGGACCACGAAGCCCGTGCGATCGCGCTTTCCTGGTTCGACAACCAGGTGGTGCCCAGCCTGCTCCAGACGGAGAACTACGCGCGGGCCGTGTTCAAGTGCCGCGTCCCCACCCACCCCGAGGCGGAGATCGAGGCGCTGACCACCCGCCGCATCGCACGCCAGAAGATTCTGCGCCGCAGCACGCCGCCGACCCTGAGCTTCGTCATCTGGGAGGCGGTACTCCGCGACCGCATCGGCGGAGACGAGGTGTACGCGGAGCAGCTGCGCCACCTGCGCGACTGCTCCTACCTGCCGGACGTGAGCCTCCAGGTACTGCCCCTGGGCCGCACCTCACACGCCGCACTCGACGGCCCGTTCACCATCCTCGAAACCCGGGACCATCAGCATCTCGGCTACACCGAAACCCAGCGCGGCAGCCAGCTCATCTCCGACCCCGATGAGGTCAGCATCCTGGCGCGCAAGTATGCAATGCTGCGAACTCAGGCCCTCAACACCGAGCAGACGCGGGGCCTGTTGGGCCGCCTGCTAGGAGAGACATGAGTGCCACGACCGCACTGAAGTGGTTCAAGTCCAGCTACAGCGGCAGCGAAGGCGGCCAGTGCCTGGAAGTCGCCCTGGCCTGGCACAAGTCCTCGTACAGCGCCAGCGAGGGCGGCGCCTGCGTCGAGGTGGCCACCGGCCCCGGCACGGTCCACGTCCGGGACTCGAAGGTCCAGCACGGCCCCGTCCTGGACCTCGCGCCCGCGAGCTGGGCGGCGCTGACCGGCTGGGTTGCTCGATAGCCCCATGGACTCGACCGAGCTGACGGAAGCCCGTATCGATGGCGCGGGCAACATACTCGTCGCGCCTTCGACGTTGCAGGACACCGACCTGGTCAGGGACTTCTTCGGGTCCGTGATCACACCGGAGGACCTCGCCTCCGGTGTGACCGACCTCGCGCGGAAGACCGTCTACCTGTGTGGCGACCTAGCCGGGATCAGTGAGGCGCAACTGGACTCGGCGGAGCGGGTGTTCGTCGTCCGGGGGCTGTCGCGCGGGTACCGCGAGGACGTGGACGCGCCCTGGACCCTCGTCGACGTCGGCCGGGTCCCCCTCCGGGTGCACGGCGCCGGCGTGTACTACCGCCGTTTCTTCGACCTCGACGCCGATCACTTCGGGCGGATCCGTGCGGAGCACGCCTTCCAGTCCCTGACGGAGTCCACCAAGCCCGGTACGGCCCATCGCAGCGGCATCTATCTGACGCCCGTCGAGCAGGACGGTGAGGACCTGCATTTCCGCCTGCTCCGGTGTTCGACGAACCTCTCGGGGCCGACCGAGGGATTCCGCGCGACCGACACCCGGATCATCGAGGCGCTGAATCGCGAGGCCGCCACCGTCTTCCGGGGCCACGCGCCGCTGAACCACGTCCTCGCGCAGATCTACCACAACACCCTCGCCACGGCGGAGCGCAAGCAGTCCAAGGCGAAGATATCGGCCCACGCCGACAAGACGAAGGACATGCCCGCCAACGGCGTCATGGCCTTCTGCACCTTCTACGACGGGCTCGAAAGGCTGCGACCCATGGCCGAAGACCCCTTCGACCACGGCGTAAAGCGTGCCAGCGGGCTGACCAGGCTCCGCTTTCGCCTCAAGGAGCCGAGCGAGGGACGCGACGGGGAGGCGCTCCCCTCGCAGTTCGCCCTGACGCTCTATCCGGGCTCCGTGTTCTTCATGCCGCTGTCCACCAACCGTCTGTACACGCACGAGATCGTGCCCTCGACGCTGGACGCCGATGCCCTCCCGACCCGTCTGGGGTACGTGGTGCGGTGTTCGAGCGCCGAAGCCGTGCACAAGAACGGCCGGACGTTCCTCAAGGCGGCCGGGGGTCTGGTGCGGCTGGGGCCGCCCACGCCCGAGGGCATGGACGAGCTGCGCAGGCTGTACGCCGAGGAGAACAGGACCTCGTCCTTCATCGACTACGGCGACGCGTTCCTCTTCAGCATGAACACCGGAGACTATGTTGCCCCCCGCGCCTAGGATCTCCGACGCGTTCGTCTCGTACGCCTTGCCGGCCGCGCCGGATCTCTTCGCGGAGCTGTCCACTTCGGCCCGGCTGGAGGCCGCGGGAAAGGGCCGGCAAGGTGCCGTGCTCACCAGGGTCGACGAGGCGGAGGGCGGGGTCCCCCTCGTCCGCACGACCACGCAATACAGCAGCCCGGCGCAGCGTTTCCGCGCGGTGCACGAACGGCTGGCGCAGCGGATCCAAGAGCGTGCGGCGATCCCGGTCGGCTTCAACAACGCTCTCTTCGAGAACTACACGCATGTCTACCGCACCATGGGGAGCCATTCCGACCAGGCCCTGGATCTGGCCGACGATTCGTTCATCGCCGTCTACTCCTGCTACCGGCATCCCGAAGCGGGGTCGAAACGGAAGCTGGTGGTCGAGTCAAAGGGGGGCGGTGTCGACCCGTTCGAGATCCCTCTCGCCCACAACAGCGTCGTCGTGTTCTCGGTCGCATCGAACCGGCGGTTCAAGCACAAGATCGTGCTGGACGCGCCCGTCCCGGCGGCGGACAACCCGTGGCTGGGCCTGACGTTCCGGACGTCGAAGACCCTCGTCCGGTTTCGCGACGGACATGCGTACCTCCCGCAGGGCGCACGCCTCACCTCGGCCGACGAGGAGCAGCGGCGCGGGTTCTACCGGCTACGGCGCCGCGAGAACGATGAGACGGACTTCGCCTATCCCCCGCTGACGTACACCGTCAGCGAGAGCGATCTGCTGCCGCCCGTCTGACCTCAGGCGCGGCTCGCCATCAGGGCCGCCAGGCCGTCCAGGATGCGGTTCAGGCCGAAGCGGAACTGGAAGTCCGGCTCGCCGGAGCCGGTGAACGCGTCCGAGTCCAGCAGCCGCGTCACCGCCGGGTGGCTCTCCGGGCCGGTCATGAGCCGCAGCGTGCGCACGTACTGGCCGAGCGCCTGTTCCGGGGCGACCCCGGACTTGATGATGGCGTCCATCATGTCGGCGGCCATCGTGGCCTCGTTCCGCACCAGGCCGCCGATCAGGATGATCGTCGACAGCTTCTCGCTCTCCGCCAGAGCCGCGCCGGCCATGGACGCGAGGCCGCGGTCCATCCAGGCCAGCTGGTTCGGGGAGACCGGGGCGGCGGTGATCGGGATGCGCAGGATCCAGGAGTTGGCCATCAGGACGGCGCGCTGCGCGTACGCCCAGTCGGTGAGCAGTTCGCGCCAGCCCCACTCCTGTGCCTCGGGCGGCAGCGGCGGCGGGGTGCCGACGCCCGCGTCCGCCATGAGGACGTAGAGCTCCTCCTTGGCGGCGACGTACCGGTAGAGGGACATCGTCGAGACGCCCAGCTCCTTGGCCACGCGGCCCATGGAGACGGCGTCCACCCCCTCAGCCGCGGCCAGCGTCACGGCCGCCTCCACGATTCTCGGGAGCGTGAGCGTGGGGCGCGGCCCCTTGCCGGGGCGTTCGCGTAGGCCCCAGGCCATTTCCAGGCTGGCCGGGAGCCCTGTCCCGCTGTCCTCGTCCGCCATGACCGCCCACTCCTCGATTGACCCCCATCCTAGTTCTGTGTATTACTTACACAGAAGAGCGTAAGGCATACGCAGAAGCTGGGAAGGGAGCACCATCCCCCATGACCACGCACGCCTCCGGCGCCCACGGCGGTCTCGGCATCCACGCCACCGGGCTGACCAAGTCCTACGGTGACCTCCGCGTCCTCGACGGCATCGACCTCGCCGTCCCGCGCGGCAGCGTCCTCGCCCTCCTCGGCCCCAACGGCGCCGGCAAGACCACCACCGTCCGGATCCTCGCCACCCTCACCGCCGCCGACGCCGGCACCGCCCGGATCGCCGGCCACGACACCATCACCGCACGCGCCCGCGTCCGCGAACTCATCTCCCTCACCGGCCAGTTCGCCGCCCTCGACGAGCTCCTGACCGGCGCCGAGACCCTCCGCATGATGGGGCGCCTCGCCGGGCTCTCCCCGCGCGCCGCCCGCACCCGCGCCGACGAGCTCCTCGCCCGCTTCGGCCTCACCGAGGCCGCCGGCCGCACCTCGAAGACGTACTCCGGCGGCATGCGCCGCCGCCTCGACCTCGCGGCGAGCCTCGTCTCCCGGCCCGAGGTGGTCTTCCTGGACGAGCCGACCAACGGCCTCGACCCGCGCAGCCGCCAGGACCTGTGGGACCTCGTACGGGAGCTGCGCGCCGACGGCACCACCGTCCTGCTCACCACCCAGTACCTGGAGGAGGCCGACCGGCTCGCCGACCGCGTCGCCGTCCTGTCCGGCGGCCGCATCGCCGCCGAGGGCACCCCGGCCGAACTCAAGGCCCGCGTCGCCGGACACCGCCTGGACCTGACCCTCGCCACCGGCGCCGCCTACGAAGCCCTCGCCCCGCGCGCCGTCCACCTCGACCCCGACGCGCTCACCCTCGGCCTGCCCACCGACGGCAGCGCCGCCCACGTCCGGGCCCTGCTCGACGAACTCGACCCGGACCGCACCGCCGTGGACCGCTTCGCCGTCCGCAGCGCCACCCTCGACGACGTGTTCCTCACCCTGACGGGAGCCGACCGATGACCGCCCTGCCCGTGAGCGCCCTGGCCCTGGCCGGCCGCAGCCTGCGCATCAGCAGCCGCCGGCCCGACGCCCTGATCGGCGCCCTGATGCTGCCCGTCATGCTGATGCTGATCTTCGTCTACTTCTTCGGCGGGGCCATCGACACCGGGACGGAGTACGTGACGTACGTGGTGCCCGGCGCCATGCTGCTCTGCGCGGGCTTCGGCGCGGCGAGCACCGCCGTCAGCGTCGCCGAGGACATGACGAACGGCGTGATCGACCGCTTCCGCTCCCTCGACATCGGCGCCATCCCGATCCTCGCCGGGCACGTCACCGCCTCGGTCCTGCGCAACCTGATCTCCACCACCCTGGTCCTCGCGGTCGCCCTTGCCATCGGCTTCCGGCCCCAAGCCGGACCGGCCGCCTTCCTCGCCGCGGCCGGCCTGCTGCTCACGTACATCACGGCGATCTCGTGGCTGGCCGCCGCACTCGGCCTGCTCGCCAAGTCCCCGGAGGCGGCGGGCGGCTTCACCTTCCTGATGATGTTCCTGCCGTACCCGTCCAGCGCCTTCGTCCCCATCGACACCATGCCGGGCTGGCTGCACGGCTTCGCCGACCACCAGCCGCTGACCCCCGTGATCGAATCCCTGCGCGCCCTGCTCCTGGCACAGCCCGCGGGCGCCGCGCCCTGGGTGGCCCTGACCTGGTGCGCGGGCATCACGGCGGTGGCCGTGACCCTGTCCGCGGTCCTGTTCCGCAGCAGGACCCGCTGAGGGGCTCCTCACCAGGAGAAGCCCCTCGGCACGCCGACGGCGCGTACCCGCTCAACGGTTGAGCGGATAGGAGTGCCGGCCCGTCGCCTCGTCGATCTCGGCGTGGGCCTTCTGCAGCATCTGCGACGCGAGATCCATGAGCGCGCGAGCGCCCGCGATCTCTTCCCCGACCCTCAGCTGCTCCGGGTCGGAGGGGTGACGCAGGGCATAGCCCCGCGCCCTGATCTCGGAGCCGTCCCCGAGTCTGACCAGGGCCGCCGCACTGGTGCGGTGGCCCTCCTCGGTGAATTCGAGCTCCACATGCCACCCGACCAGCGTGGACATGGTGCATCACCTCCAGGGGGTCACCCTTCCCTCCAGGGTGCGCCCGCGGCGGATGCGGCGCGAGCCGGGCGCCGGCGGCGCTCCGTAGGCCGGCTGCACCCGGCCGACGGGCTCTTCACTCAGACGTCGTCGAAGGCCCAGAACAGCCCGACCTCGGTCTCGGAGACCACGACCAGGCCGCAGTCCTCCCCGTAGTAGGTCATCGGCATCCAGCCGATGGATGTGCCCCCGAACTCCAGCGTGCCGACGTGCCCGACAGAGCTGACGTTGGTGTAGCAGGTGAACGCGTCCCCGTAGCGGGCGAGGACGGTGCGGGCCATGTCCTGCAGCTCGTCGAAGCTCTCGGTGAACCGTTCGAGGTTCCGCAGTCTGCAGCCGCCGTCGGTGAGGGCGAGCAGGAGGTTCTCGGCGCTCGCACGGTCGATCTCGTGCATCCGTTCCCCGACGTCGGCCGGCGTGAGCGGGCGGGCCGGATCGTCCCTGAACGACGGGCGGCAGAACGGGACGGCGGGGTGTTCCGGGGAGCGCTCGTTCGCGGTGTCGTCGAGCCCGACCCAGCCGCGCGGATCGGGGACGGCGCGTTCCATGACGGCGAGCACGTCGGCCGGCCAGTCCTCGTGCTTGCGCGGACCGGTGGCGATGAACACGAACCCGTCCTCGTACAGGTGCTGCACCGCGGATTCCCAGCACTCCTGGACCTTGAGATCGCCGTCCGTGATGTCCACCCCTCGTTGGCACTGCCGTGCCACATACGCACGTACGCCTACGAGGTTCACAGGTCAGCGGCCCCTTCACCTGAGTACGCGCACTCATGTTCGGGATCTTCTCGCGGAGTTCACTGGACCCATGACCCCGGACACCGCCCGCCACCCCCGCGCGTTCGTCGCGCCGCTCGTCTCCACCCTGCTCACGCTGCCGCTCGCGGCCGTCGCGTTCTTCTTCGTCGGGATGTCCCCGATGGCCTGCGACTCCTGCGGTGACGCGGCGAGCGACCGGTTCGACGCCTCCTACGGCATCGCCTTCCCGGTGTTCGGGTCCGGCCTGGCCGTGGTCCTGGTCCTGCTGCTCGCCGCGTGGGCGCTGCCCTGGCAGCGGCGTCACGCCGCCGCCAGGGTGTGGTTCTCGGTGGCCGCTCCGGCCGCCGTCGTCCTCGACTTCATCGTCTTCCACGGCCTCGTCGACTGGCCGTAGAGAGCGGGTCAGGCGTTGCGCAGCCAGCCGGCGACCTCGGTCGCCCAGTAGGTGAGGATCGTGTCCGCGCCCGCGCGCTTGATGCCCAGCAGGGTCTCCAGGATGGCCCGGTCCCGCTCGATCCAGCCCTTCTCCGCGGCCGCCTCGATCATCGCGAACTCGCCGCTGATCTGGTACGCCGCCACCGGTACGTCGACCTCCTGCGCGACCCGGTACAGGATGTCGAGGTAGGGACCGGCCGGCTTGACCATCACCATGTCGGCGCCCTCCTCCAGGTCGAGGGCGAGCTCCCGCAGGGACTCCCGCGCGTTCGCCGGGTCCTGCTGGTAGGTCTTGCGGTCACCCTGCAACGACGAGGCCACGGCCTCCCGGAAGGGACCGTAGAAGGCGGACGAGTACTTCGCCGTGTACGCCAGGATCGAGACGTCCTCGTGCCCGGTCTCGTCCAGCGCGTCGCGGATGACGCCGACCTGGCCGTCCATCATCCCGCTGGGTCCGACCACGTGGACGCCCGCGTCCGCCTGGACCTGCGCCATCTCGGCGTACCGCTCCAGCGTCGCGTCGTTGTCGACACGCCCGTGCTCGTCCAGTACGCCACAGTGCCCGTGATCCGTGTACTCGTCGAGACACAGGTCGGACATGATCACCAGATCGTCCCCCACCTCGGCCTTCACATCACGGATCGCGACCTGCAGGATCCCGTCCGGCTCGGTGCCCGCCGTGCCCAGCGCGTCCTTGTTCTCGTCGGCCGGCACACCGAACAGCATGATCCCCGCGACCCCTGCCTCGACCGCCTCCACGGCGGCCTTCCGCAGCGTGTCCCGGGTGTGCTGGACGACGCCCGGCATCGCGGAGATCGCCAGGGGCTCGCTGATGCCCTCCCGTACGAACGCGGGGAGGATCAGGTCCGAGGGGTGCAGCCGGTTCTCCGCGACCATCCGCCGCATCGCCGGGGTGGTGCGCAGCCGGCGGGGCCGCGAGCCGGGGAAGGATCCGTACGTGCTCATGTTCCAGTCGCCTCTTCGAGCATCGACAGCAGTCGCCCCCAGCCTAGAGCCCGCCCGGGACGCGTCCGCGCGGGGCGGCGGCGTCACCCGCTCCGCTCGTTTCGCATGCGCCACCGCCACAGGCCGTCCCAGCGGTGGTCGTCCTCGTGCTCCCGGCCCCGCGGCCCCACCCGCCCGTACGCCTCGGGCGTGCGCGGGTCGTCCCGCAGGGCGAGCCCGAACGCCCCGTGGAGGCGCAGCACCTGCTCGTCCGAGGCGAGGAGTCCGAACAGGGCCTCGGTGCCGGCCGGTGAACGGTCGCGGCCCGAGGCCACGGCATAGGAGGCCGCGCTCCGCACCTGCGGGTCCGGGTCCCCGAACAGGGACACCAGCAACTCCCGGTCCTCCCCCGACCACACCTCCCGGCCCAGTGCGCCTGCGGCGGCGGCCCGCACCTCCGGTTCCGGGTCGCCTGCGAGGACACGCAGGGCCTGGGCGGCGCCGCCGGTCCACGGCGGGTCGAAGAGGCCGGGCACCTCCCGGCGCACCCGCGGATCCGGATGCCCCGCGTGCCCCAGCGCGATGTCCGGCGCGCCCGGGACCTCCTCGCGGGACATGAGCGCGAGCAGGCCGGCCAGGACACCGCCGTCGGTCTCCGTCCGCGCCCACGAAGCGAGCAGCCGGCCCCGCTCCCGCTCGTACCAGCGCGAGTGCAGGCTCAGGCCCGCTTGCATGAACCCGTAGCCGAGGAAGTCGAGGACGAAGGCGCGGTGCACGCGCGAGGGGTGCCGGTGGAACGCCACCACCTGCGACCACGTCTCGGGGCTGCGCCGGCAGGCCAGGGCCCAGCAGGACGCCGACCAGTCGACGTGGTCCTCCGAGTGCCGCACCGCACGAGCCACCAGCTCCTCCACCGGCGTCAGGATCCGCAACTCCTGCTCCAGCTCGGTGAGGACCGCTCCGTGCCCGGCCCGAACGGTCCGCCCGCCGAGCGTGACCGTCCCGACGTGGAGGTACTCGCCTTCCTGCACGCGCCCGGTGCGGGCCGGGCCCTGCGCGCCCGTCCGGCGGCGCAGTTCCGCCTCCGCGCCCGCCTCGTACCAGTGCCGGGCCGTGGCGAGCAGCCGCTCCCGCTGTTCCTGCGGCAACCGCAGCACCCCGCGGTTGACCGCCGAGACCATCGCCGGGGAGCCACCCTCGACGGCCCGCAGCAGCGGGGTCGTACCGTCCGGCAGCCGCCGGTGCGGGTCCGCGCCGCCCTCCACCAAGGCCTCGGCCACCTCGTGCGCGAACGCCTCCACCGCCGCGCAGAGCGCCGTCAGCCCATCGGCGTCCGGATCCGCCAGTCCCGTCATCCCCACCCCTTCGTCCGGCCGCGATCCTCCCCAGGCCCGGCCCGGCCACAACCGAATTGCGGCTCCGGCGGGGCGGGTTGGCGCGCCTCAAAGACCGGGGCTCCGCCCCTCACCCTCCCCCAGACTCCGTCCGGGGGGACCCCCCACTCCTCAAACGCCGGAGGCGCTGGAACAGTGCGGCGAGGCTGGATGGTGCGGCTCAAAGATCGGGGCTCCGCCCCGCACCCCGCGCCTCAAACGCCGGCGAGGCTGGATTGGTGCGGCGAGGCTGAAGTTTGCCGGTTGGGCAGGGGACGGGTGTGTGCAGGGGCGCTCCCCGCAGGGCGTCGAACGCAAGGTGCCCCGGCCCGCCGACCCCCCGACACGTTCGACGCCCGAGGAGACGCCCCGGAACACACCCGGCCCAAGCCGCACCGACCGCCCCCGGCCCGAGCGGCGCGGCCATCTCGTACACCGGCCCCCGCCGACCCCGCCCGAGCGGCGCAGCCAACCGGCCCGGCCCAGGCCGCACCGACCGCCCCCGGCCAAAACAAGGGCGGGGCCCGACGCACCAGCGCCGAACCCCGCCCTCGTACTGCTCAGCCCACCACTACGTGGTACGCCGCCGCCGCGCCCCCGGCCGGCGCTCGCTCGGCCGGAACACCGTCTCGCCGGCCTCCTTCGCCGCCTCGCGGCGCGCCGCACCGTACTCGGCCAACGCCTCCGCCAGCTTGCCGACACTCGGCTCCGGGGACAGCACGTCCACCCGCAGCCCGTGCTCCTCCGCCGTCTTGGCCGTCGCCGGCCCGATACACGCGATCACGGTCACGTTGTGCGGCTTCCCGGCGATGCCGACCAGGTTCCGCACGGTGGAGCTCGACGTGAAGAGCACGGCGTCGAAGCCGCCGCCCTTGATCGCCTCGCGCGTGTCCGCCGGCGGCGGCGACGCGCGCACGGTCCGGTAGGCGGTGACGTCGTCGACCTCCCACCCGAGCTCGATCAGCCCGGCGACCAGCGTCTCGGTCGCGATGTCGGCCCGCGGCAGGAACACGCGGTCGATCGGGTCGAAGACCGGGTCGTACGGCGGCCAGTCCTCCAGCAGCCCGGCCGCGGACTGCTCGCCGCTCGGCACCAGGTCCGGCTTCACGCCGAACTCCACGAGCGCGGCCGCGGTCTGCTCGCCCACCGCGGCGACCTTGATGCCCGCGAAGGCGCGCGCGTCGAGCCCGTACTCCTCGAACTTCTCCCGCACCGCCTTCACGGCGTTCACGCTCGTGAAAGCGATCCACTCGTACCGGCCCGTCACCAGGCCCTTCACCGCGCGCTCCATCTGCTGCGGGGTGCGCGGCGGCTCCACGGCGATGGTCGGCACCTCGTGCGGTACCGCGCCGTACGAACGCAGCTGGTCGGAGAGCGAGGCGGCCTGCTCCTTGGTGCGCGGTACGAGGACCCGCCAGCCGAACAGCGGCTTCGACTCGAACCAGGCCAGGTCCTCGCGCCGCGCGGCGGCGCTGTGCTCACCGACCACGGCTATGACGGGCCGGCCGCCCTCGGGCGAGGGGAGCACCTTGCCCTGCTTGAACACCTGGGCGATCGTGCCCAGCGTCGCGGACCAGGTGCGCTGCCGCGTGGTGGTGCCGGCGACGGTCACCGTGAGCGGGGTGTCGGGCTTGCGCCCGGCGCCCACCAGCTCGGCGGCGGCCGC
The DNA here is from genome assembly GCF_044747975.1 of Streptomyces sp. NPDC090045. Taxonomy (NCBI): domain Bacteria; kingdom Bacillati; phylum Actinomycetota; class Actinomycetes; order Kitasatosporales; family Streptomycetaceae; genus Streptomyces; species Streptomyces sp. NPDC090045. The sequence continues at coordinate 15,419 of NZ_JBIVFA010000002.1, read as the reverse complement.
CGAGACGGTCTCCAGCGTCGCGGAGACGACGAGGATCCCGTCGCTCGCGCCGACCTCGCTCCAGCAGCGCGCCGAGGCGGTCTTCGCGTCGACGAACCGGACGTCGGCGCCCTGCTTGTCACGCAGTGGGACACCGGCGTACGCGGGCACGCCCACCGCGGTCGCGACTCCGGGCACCACCTCGAAGGGAATGCCGGCGGTGGCGCAGACGAGCATCTCCTCGGCCGCGTTGCCGTCGAGCCCGGGGTCGCCCGTGACGGCACGTACGACCCGCCTGCCGGAGCGTGCGGCCTCCATGACAAGATTGGCCGCGTCCCGGATCACGGGGACACCGGCGGCTGCTGACACTTCGTCAGCGATCGTCAGCTGCGGCGTGTCGACATTCGCGCGCGCATGCGTCCGTACGACCTCGAGCACCTCGGGCTCCGCGATCAGTACGTCCGCGGCGGCGAGCGCCTCGACGGCGCGCAGCGTCAGCAGACCCGGGTCGCCGGGGCCGGCACCGAGGAAGGTGACGCGTCCGTGGGCGGCGACGGCCGGAAAAGCGGAGGTGGTCGGACTTGAGGGGTTCAAAGCGATCGCTCCCCCATCAGACCGGCCGCGCCCTTGGCCAGCATCTCGTCCGCGAGTTCGCGGCCGAGAGCCATGGCCTCGTCGTACGACTGGGGCACGGGACCGGTGGTGGACAGCTGCACCAGCGTCGAGCCGTCGAGGGTTCCGACGACGCCGCGCAGGCGCATTTCATTGGCAGTCTGACCGTCGGCCAGAAGATCGGCGAACGCGCCCACGGGTGCGCTGCAGCCGGCCTCCAGGGCGGCGAGCAGAGAACGCTCGGCGGTCACGGCGGCCCGGGTGAACGGGTCGTCGAGTTCGCCGAGCGCGGCGATGAGGTCCGTATCGGACGCGAGGCACTCCACGGCCAGGGCGCCCTGGCCGGGGGCCGGCAGGACGTTGTCGACGGAGAGCAGGTCGGTCGCCTCGTCACCGCGACCGATCCGGTTGAGGCCGGCGGCCGCGAGCACGACGGCGTCGAGCTCGCCGTCGCGGACGAAGCCGATCCGGGTGTCGACGTTGCCGCGGATGGGCACCGTCTCGATCCGCTTGCCGAGCGACAGCGCCAGGTGGTTGAGCTGGGCCGTGCGCCGCGGCGAGCCGGTGCCGATGCGGGCACCGTCGGGCAGCTGCTCGAAGGTCAGGCCGTCCCGCGCGACGAGCGCGTCCCGCGCGTCCTCGCGGCGCGGCATGGCCGCGATCACGAGGTCGTCGGGCTGCGCGGTCGGCAGGTCCTTCAGCGAGTGCACGGCGAAGTCGACCTCGCCCCGCAGCAGCGCGTCGCGCAGGGCGGTGACGAACACGCCCGTCCCGCCGATCTGCGCGAGGTGCTCGCGCGAGACGTCGCCGTAGGTCGTGATCTCCACGAGCTCGACGGGCCGGCCGGTGAGCGCCCGTACCGCGTCGGCGACGTGCCCCGACTGGGACATGGCCAGCTTGCTCCGCCGCGTACCGAGCCGCAGCGGCTGGTCGGGACGTGTGTTCATGATGCCCGTCCTGGGTCGTCGTCGTTCATCGGATCGGCCGCGTCCGCCCGGCTGACGGAAGCAACCGTCTGAGGGTCGAGGTCGAAGAGTTCGCGCAGCGCCTCCGCGTACCCGGCGCCGCCGGGCTCGCTGGCGAGCTGCTTGACGCGCACGGTCGGCGCGTGGAGGAGCTTGTCCACGACGCGGCGCACGGTCTGGGTCACCTCGGCGCGCTGCCGTTCGTCGAGGTCGGGCACCCGCCCGTCGAGCCGCGCCACTTCCATGGCCACGACCTCGGCCGCCATGGCGCGCAGGGCGACGACGGTGGGCGTGATGTGCGCGGCCCGCTGTGCGGCCCCGAAGGCGGCCACTTCCTCCGCGACTATGCCGCGTACGGCGTCCACGTCGGCCGCCATCGGGGCGTCCGCGGACGCCTCGGCCAGGCTTTCGATGTCGACGAGCCGCACGCCGGGGATCCGGTGCACGGCGGCATCGATGTCCCGGGGCATGGCCAGGTCGAGCAGCGCGAGCCGGACGGCCGTCGCGTCGGTCTGCGTACGGGCGCTCCTGCGCGGCTGCCGCTGCGCGGCGGCCTCGCCCTGGTCGGCCCAGGTCCCGTGCAGTTCGAGGGAGTTGGCGTCGACCCCGGTCAGCGCCGCCCGCCCGTCCGGCCCGACAGGACACCCGTCGGCCTCAACAGCGGCACTGATGGTCCGAGCAGCCCCGGCATCGGCCAGCCGCCCCCCGTCCCGGGCAGCGTCGACGAGCCGCGCAATGACGGCCGCATCCACCGATCCCAGCCCCGCCGGCACATCCAGCCCGGCCGGCACATCCAGCCCCGCCGGCGTTTGAGGCGCGGGGTCTGGGGCGGAGCCCCAGGACACGGCGGCCAGCACGTCATCGGCGGTCAGCACAAGCCCCGTGGCCCCGGTGCAGGACACCACCACATCGACTCGTGTCAGCTCATCGGCGACCCGAGCCATGGGCACGGCCACGGCCGAGACCCCGGTGCCCGAGGCAACCAGAATCTCCGCAAGCCGCTCCGCCCGCTCCGCGGTCCGGTTCGCCACGACGATCTCCGCGACCCCGACCCGCGCCAGCGTCGCCGCCGCCAGCGAGGACATCGACCCGGCGCCGATCACCAGCGCCCGCTTCCCCGCGGCCCACTCCCCGACGGGAACCCGCACGGCCAGCTGCTCCAGCCCGAAGGTGACCAGCGACTGGCCCGCGCGGTCGATCCCGGTCTCCGAGTGCGCCCGCTTGCCGACCCGCAGCGCCTGCTGGAACAGGTCGTTGATCAGCCGGCCGGCGGTGTGCAGCTCCTGCCCCAGCGCCAGCGCGTCCTTGATCTGGCCGAGGATCTGCCCCTCGCCCACGACCATCGAGTCCAGCCCGCACGCCACCGAGAACAGGTGGTGCACCGCGCGGTCCTCGTAGTGCACGTAGAGGTACGGGGTGAGCTCTTCCAGGGCCACTCCGCTGTGCTGGGCCAGCAGCGTGGACAGCTCGGCCACACCGGCGTGGAACTTGTCCACGTCGGCGTACAGCTCGATCCGGTTGCAGGTGGCGAGCACCGCCGCCTCCGCCGCGGGTTCCGCGGCGAGGGTGTCGTGCAGCAGCTTGATCTTGGCGTCCGCGGACAGCGAGGCCCGCTCCAGGACGCTCACGGGTGCGCTGCGGTGGCTCAGCCCTACGACGAGCAGACTCATGCCGGCATCACCGCCGGGTGGTCACCGTCGGGGTTGCCCTTGCGCGCCTCGGCGGCCGCGCGGCCGGCCGGCGGCACGACGGCCGCGGCGGGGGCGGCGCCGCCCACGGAGGAGCCGCCTGCGGCAGCGGCGGCCGCTTCCTCGCCGGCCTTGCGCTGCTCGTGGAAGGCGAGGATCTGGAGCTCGATGGAGAGGTCGACCTTGCGCACGTCCACGCCGTCGGGCACGGACAGCACGGTCGGCGCGAAGTTCAGGATGGAGGTGACCCCGGCCGCGATCAGGCGCTCGCTGACCTGCTGGGCGGCGCCGGCGGGCGTGGCGATGACGCCGATCGAGACGCCGTTCTCCTCGATGATCTTCTCCAGATCATCGGTGTGCTGCACGGCCATGCCCGCGACCGGCTTGCCGGCCATCGCCGGGTCCGCGTCGATGAGGGCCGCGACGCGGAAGCCGCGCGCGGAGAATCCGCCGTAGTTGGCGAGCGCGGCGCCGAGGTTACCGATGCCGACGATGACGACCGGCCAGTCCTGGGTCAGGCCGAGCTCGCGGGAGATCTGGTAGACGAGGTACTCGACGTCGTAGCCGACGCCGCGCGTCCCGTAGGAACCGAGGTACGAGAAGTCCTTGCGCAGCTTCGCGGAGTTGACTCCGGCGGCGGCTGCGAGCTCCTCGGAGGACACCGTGGGCACCGATCGCTCGGAGAGCGCGGTGAGGGCACGCAAGTACAGCGGAAGCCGGGCGACAGTGGCCTCGGGAATACCTCGGCTGCGGGTCGCCGGTCGGTGAGTTCGGCCAGTTGCCACGATGCTCCTGCGGGATGAGCGGGGCTGCAGGCGGTCACTTGTCCCAAGACCGCCCCGTCGACAGCAGGCTATGCCTTTGTGAACGCGTGCACAAAGATTGTGTCCGCTTTGTCCGAGCAAAGTGACCGGGGTCACGCGACCTCGGCGTGGAAACCCGGAACCGGCCGCACGCCGAACCCGTTCAAATCCCAAAGGGGGCAAAACCGTGCACACTCCTCACAGATACGCCCCCGAGACCCCACAAATCGCCCATGATGGTAACCGGGAAGAGGGTCAGGCCTCCAACGCCCGCCGGAGCCGGTCCGGGTTCACCCTCCAGAAGGTGTGCTGCTCGCCGTCGACGAGCACCACCGGGATCTGCTCCCAGTACAGCCGGTAGAGCTCCTCGTCCTGCGAGATGTCCTTCTTCTCCCACTGCGCTCCGGTCTCGGCGCAGACCTTCGCGACCACCTCCTCGGCGTCGTCGCACAGGTGACACCCGGGCTTCCCGACCAGCGTCACCATCCGCTCGCCGGGACGCTTCTTTTCCTTACGGCGCAACAAAGGGCTCATGGCTTCATTCTCCCGAAGTGTTAACGCCTCCGTTTCCCATCGGTTCGGGAAGTACCGAACACAGTGGCTATGCTCGCCGCATGGCCGCTCTCGGATGGCTCACCCCTCGTAGACGCTCCGCAACCGCACGGAGCGTGCTGGCAGGCGAGGCCTCGGCGGAGGCCGCCCGCAAGACGGCGCTGGCCGGAGCCGGGGCCGAGGCCGGGACCGAGGCACCCGCGCCCGAGGCGCCCCCGGAAGAGCCCCCGGCCGAGCCGGAGTTCCCGGTCGCCGGTGACGACCTCGCCGCCGCCTTCTTCGACCTCGACAACACCGTCATGCAGGGCGCCGCGATCTTCCACTTCGGCCGCGGCCTCTACAAGCGCGAGTTCTTCCAGCGCCGCGAACTCGCCCGCTTCGCCTGGCAGCAGGCCTGGTTCCGGCTCGCCGGGGTCGAGGACCCCGAGCACATGCAGGACGCCCGCGACAGCGCCCTGTCCATCGTCAAGGGCCACAAGGTCTCCGAGCTGATGGCCATCGGCGAGGAGATCTACGACGAGTACATGGCCGAGCGGATCTGGCCGGGCACCCGCGCCCTGGCCCAGGCCCACCTCGACGCCGGCCAGAAGGTGTGGCTGGTCACCGCCGCCCCCGTGGAGACGGCCACGATCATCGCCCGCCGGCTCGGCCTGACCGGGGCCCTGGGCACCGTCGCCGAGTCCGTCGACGGCGTCTACACCGGCCGCCTGGTCGGCGAGCCGCTGCACGGCCCCGCCAAGGCCGAGGCGGTCCGCGCCCTGGCCGCCGCCGAGGGGCTGGACCTCGAGCGCTGCGCGGCGTACAGCGATTCGCACAACGACATCCCGATGCTGTCGCTGGTCGGACATCCGTACGCGATCAATCCGGACACAAAACTGCGCAAGCATGCCCGTACCAACGACTGGCGGCTGCGCGACTACCGGACCGGCCGCAAGGCCGTGAAGGTCGGCGTCCCGGCGGCCGCCGGCGTCGGCGCGATCGCGGGCGGCGCGGCCGCCGCCATCGCCCTGCACCGCCGCCGCAAGTAACAACGGCAGGCCCGGGCGCCGCCGCCCCCCGCGCGCGGCGGGTCCCGGCGCGCCCCCGGGCATTCGCTCACCTCTACCCGCACCCCCTGCGCTCCACTCCGCGCTGCCCGACCCGGTCGCGGGGCCTCTTGGAAGCGTCCATTCCGCGTATCCAAGTGATCAAGAATCGATCACCAACAGCGACTGAATATGCCCTCGACACGCAACAGAAGTGTCGGAACCGGTGATTTGAGCAACTGGGTGTAGCACTGCCTGTACGAAGCGTTATTCTCCTCAAACGCATGCCACCGGCCATCTGTCGCCACGACGGGTGAACGGTCCCGCACTGCACGTGATGGAAGCTCTGCCTCTGGGAGTCCCGTGTACCCACCTGTCGGGGTTGACGCCTCGGGCCTGGCTCAGCTGCGCGCGACGGTCCTCGACCACCTGCGCGGCTTCGTCCCCACCGCGTACACCGTCCCCGCCTTCGCCGCAGCGGTCCCCGCCGGTATCGGCCCGGCCGGTCCTTGCTACGCCCTGACCGACGGCGGCGCGACGGTGGGCAGACGAGGTCGCGCGGCCGGGGGCTCGAACGGCGCAGCCGGCACGAGCACCCAGGCCACCCCCCGCCGCCCCACGGCGGACAGCGACCAGGCCCGCATGATGGACCTGGTCGAACGAGCCCAGGCGGGCGAGGCCGATGCCTTCGGCCGCCTCTACGACCAGTACAGCGACACGGTCTACCGCTACATCTACTACCGGGTCGGAGGGAAGGCGACCGCGGAGGACCTCACAAGCGAGACCTTTCTGCGCGCGCTGCGCCGCATCTCCACCTTCACCTGGCAGGGCCGCGACTTCGGCGCCTGGCTCGTGACGATCGCCCGCAACCTGGTGGCCGACCACTTCAAGTCCAGCCGCTTCCGGCTGGAGGTCACCACCGGAGAGATGCTCGACGCCAACGAGGTCGAGCGCAGCCCCGAGGACTCCGTCCTGGAGTCCCTCTCCAACGCGGCGCTGCTGGAGGCCGTGCGGAAGCTCAATCCGCAGCAGCAGGAGTGCGTGACCCTGCGCTTCCTGCAGGGCCTCTCGGTCGCCGAGACGGCCCGGGTCATGGGGAAGAACGAAGGAGCCATCAAGACGCTCCAGTACCGGGCGGTCCGCACCCTGGCCCGTCTCCTCCCGGACGACGCCCGCTGACCCCCTCACAAATCAACACAACCTCACATACATCCGGTGACCCCTCGATGACGCTGTGGTCCGATCATCCTTCGTCCGTAACCCAAGTGCCGCGACGCTCGTTGTGCGGAATGCAGACTCCCTGTGGACACGCCTTGCCCGAAGCCGCTCACTCGAAAGTGTGGATGTGCTCAAGGAAGGCAACCTTCCGGACCCCTTGGGGAGTCGATCGTCATGACGAGAGGAGGTGCCGCCAGTGATCGCGAACGTGACTCCGCACCGGCGGGCGTACGCCTTCGCCCAGGCCCTGGAGGATCGGACCCCGTCCGACCTTTCGGAACCGGACCCGGCGGCCGAGCAGTCCGAGGCACCTGCCGAACCTGCCGACCACGACCGGTTGTTGGCCCTGGCGAGCGTGCTCGGCGAAAGAATGCCGCGCCCGGTGCTGGACCCCGAGGTCAAGGTGGTGCAGCGAGCCCAGCTCGTTGCCGCCATGGAGGCCATGGTGTTGGAAGAGAGGGCCGGGGGCGGTGCCGCCTCAGACCCTCAAGTGCCCGAGCAGCGGACCGGCCGCGGCGCCCACCGGGCGACCCCGCTCCGGAAATTGCGACCCCGCTCCCGCTGGTCCAAGGGCATCGCAGCGGGCGGCCTCACCGTGGGTGTGGCCGCAGGGGCCTTCAGCGGAGTGGCCGCTGCCAGTTCCGACGCCCTGCCCGGTGACCACCTCTACCCCGTGAAGCGGGGCATGGAGGACCTGAAGCTGGGGATGGCCGACGACGACGCGGACCGGGGCGAGCTCTACCTCGACCAGGCCTCGAACCGTCTGTCGGAAGCCCGCAGGCTGATGGAACGGGGCCGGCTGGGCGACCTGGACCACGAGTCCCTGGGCGCGATCCGCCGCGCCCTGGCGGGCGTGAAGCACGACGCGGAGGAGGGCCACCGGCTCCTCCAGGCGGCGTACGAACGGGACGGCTCGCTCGGCCCGATCCAGAAGCTGTCGTCGTTCTCCCGCTCCCACCGCGACGCGTGGGGCAAGCTCCGCGAGAGGCTCCCGGCACAGCTCACGGACGTGGGCGGTCAGGTGGAGTCGGTCTTCCAGGCCATAGACGAAGACGTGGCGCCGCTCCAGAGCCTGCTCCCCAAGCCACCTGAGCAGACCCGCGGCACCGGCACGCCCCCCGGCAGCTCCTCGCACAAGCCGGGCACCCCCAGCGGCACACAGCAGTCCGCCCCGGCCGCGGGAACGCCCTCGGGCAGCCCCGCGCCGTCCCCCTCGGGCAGCACCCGGCCACCGGCCGGCGGCGGCCTCCTGGGCGGTACGGGCGACCTGCTCAACCCGCCGGCGGGAGAGTCGGCCCCGCCCCCCTCGGGCACCCCGGAGCAGCCCAGGCCGGACATCACCCTCCCGCCCCTCCTCCCGGGCATCCTCCCGGGCCTGGGCCTGGGCGCGGAGGACGCGGAGTAGCAAAACGGCGGGGCTGGAACACTCCAGCCCCGCCTCACCAATCCAGCCCCGCCGGCGTTTGAGGCGTGGGGGTCCCCCCGGACGGAGTCTGGGGGAGGGTCTGGGGCGGAGCCCCGGCAACGGCGGGTCAGAAGAACACGGACCTCCGCTGCACGAGCAGCTTGTACAGCGTGTGCTGAATCTGCTCCCGCACCTGATCCGTCAGGTTGAACATCAGCATCGGATCCTCCGCCGCCTCGGCCGCATACCCCGCCGTGGAAATCGGCTCGCCGAACTGGATCGTCCACTTCGTCGGCAACGGCACCGCCCCCAACGGCCCCAGCCACGGAAACGTCGGCGTGATCGGGAAGTACGGGACCCCCAGCAGCCGCGCCAGCGTCTTCGCGTTGCCGACCATGGGGTAGATCTCCTCCGCCCCCACGATCGAGCAGGGCACGATCGGCGTCCCCGCCCGCAGCGCCGTGGACACGAACCCGCCCCGGCCGAACCGCTGCAGCTTGTACCGGTCCCCGAACGGCTTCCCTATCCCCTTGAAGCCCTCCGGCATCACACCGACGAGTTCCCCGGCCTCCAGCAGCCGCTGCGCGTCCTCCGCGCACGCCAGGGTGTGCCCGGCCTTCCGGGCCAGCTCGTTGACCACCGGCAGCATGAACACCAGGTCCGCCGCCAGCAGCCGCAGGTGACGCTGTGCCGGGTGGCGGTCGTGCACGGCGACCTGGAGCATCAGGCCGTCCAGCGGCAGCGTCCCGGAGTGGTTGGCCACGATCAGCGCGCCACCCTCCGCGGGGATGTTCTCGATGCCCCTGACCTCGACCCGGAAGTACTTGTCGTACAGCGGCCGCATCAGGGACATCAGGACCTGGTCCGTCAGTTCCTTGTCGTAGCCGAACTCGTCGACCTCGTAGTCCCCGGTGATCCGCCGCCGCAGGAAGGCCAGCCCGCCCGCGATCCGCCGGTCCCAGCCGTCACCGGGCTCCGCCGGAGCCGGCTCGGGCGCCGGCTCGGGCGCGAGCGGCTGCTCCAGCGGCTCCGCGGGGGACAGCGCACGCACCCGGCGGGGGATCCGCCGGCGCGACCGGTCCTCGTCGAACGGAATGACCTTGGCGTCCGCCACTATCTCTTCGCTCCTTCAACCGCGTCGGCATCGACATCGGGCCCGTCCGCCCCCAGCATGGCCGCCATCCGGTCCACGGCCCGCCCGACCCGCTCCGGCGGCAGCAGCCCGCTCCCCCGGCTCCGCGCGAAGTCCGCGAAGGTCTCGGCGGTCGTGTAGAGCGGCTCGAAGCCGAGGACCTCCCGCATCTGCGTGGTCTCCACGACCCGGCCGTGCGTGAGCAGCCTCATCTGCTCCGCCGAGAAGTCGGTGACCCCGACCGCCCGCAGCGCGGAACCCACCCACGTCAGCGCGGGCAGCAGCAGCGGCATCGTGGGCCGTCCCAGCCGCCGCGAACACTGCGACAGCAGCAGCACGCCGTCACCCGCGATGTTGAAGGTCCCGCTGTTCAGCGTCCCGCGCCTGGGCTCCTGTGCGGCGAGCCGCAGGACCTCGAGCACGTCGTCCTCGTGCACGAACTGCAGCCGCGGGTCGTAGCCCAGCACGGTCGGCATCACAGGGATCGAGAAGTACTCGGCGAGGGCCGAGTCCGCGAAGGGCCCCAGGATGTTCGCGAACCGCAGCACGCACACCGCGACGTCCGGCCGCCTGCGCGCGAAGCCGCGTACGTAGCCCTCGACCTCGGCGGCGTCCTTGGCGAAGCCGCCCGCGGGCAGCGATTTCGGTTCGGTGGTCTCGGTGAAGACGGCCGGATCCCGGGAGGTGCCCCCGTACACGCTGGTACTGGACTTCACCACGAGCCGTCGTACCGTGGGCGACTTCTGGCAGGCCCCGAGGAGCTGCATCGTCCCGATGACGTTCGTTTCCTTGACGGCGCTGCGCGCGCCGCCGGCGCCCGCGGCGCCCCCGGTGACCGCCAGGTGGACCACCGTGTCCACGGCGTTCTCGGCGAGCACACGGGCGATCGCCGACTGCCTGATGTCCGTACGGACGAACTCAGCGGATCCGAGCCGGTGCGGCGGTGTCACCGCGTCCACCGCGATCACCCGCTCGACCTCCGGGTCACGCTGGATCCGGCGCACGAAGCGGCCGCCCAACTGCCGGGCTGCCCCGGTGACGAGTACGACCTTCCCCACGAGCTCAGCGCCTCCCTCGAAGAAGTCCCCCGGCTGCACCGCAGCCCCTCCACCAGGATGGTGGAGGGGCTGCGGAGAACACGTACAGCTGCCGTTTACTTCTTGTTACGGCGCTGGACGCGGGTGCGCTTGAGCAGCTTGCGGTGCTTCTTCTTAGCCATCCGCTTGCGCCGCTTCTTGATAACAGAGCCCACGACTACCCTCGCTCACTTCTCTTCATTCGGTGCGGGGCGTCGGGGCCCACACGACCTACGTCGGCCTAGCCTACCGTCCCGAGCTCTGAGCTTGTAATCCGAGGGCGTGCCGGGGTCAGTCTCAGGCCGACTCCACCCCCACATAGGACTCTCGGAGGTACTCGTGGACCGCGTTTTCGGGGACCCGGAAGGACCGGCCCACCCGGATTGCGGGCAGATGACCGTTGTGCACCAGCCGGTACACGGTCATCTTCGACACTCGCATCACCGAGGCAACCTCCGCCACGGTCAGGAACTGAACCTCGCTGAGAGGCCTCTCGCCAGCAGCCATGACACACCTTGACCTTCCGCGCATGACGGGCACCGGCTTCCCCTCCGGTTACTCCTCGTCGTCGCACGCTCACTCCCCAGAGTAGGGGCGCGTGATACGAGTGGGGAAGAGGAGCTACGGCCACTCCTGCCGCCCCCTCAGACTCGCCCGGCCGAGCACGTAGCGGGTAAGCGGTCGGTAGTAGTCCGCTCGCACCGCGTCATCAAGTGGAACGGCCACCGAGACCCGCCCCTCGGCCTCCCCGACGAACAGCGCGGGATCGTCCGTGTCCGCCAGCCCGATCGCCTCCACACCGAGCTGACCTGCGCCGCAGACCCACCCGTGGTCCCCCACGACCAGCTCCGGCAGCGGCCCGCCGGCCTCCGCGAGGGCCCCCAGAGCGATCCGAACCGGCAGGGGTGAATGGGTGTGCACGCCGGTCGCACTCCCCGGCACCCGCACGCCGGGTTCCCGCACCAGCGCGACCCCCCGTACGTATTCGATGCGGTACGTGCGTACGCCGAACCGGGTCGCCATGTCGACACTCACCCCCTGCGCCGGAGTGAGGACAACACATCCCGCCGCCGACATCGCCTCGGCCAAACCGGCGTAGAAGCCCAGGAGCCGATGCGGGTGACCGGTCCCGAACAGCACGGGCGCCCGCGCCCGCACCGCCTCCCGCAGCCGCCCCGCGAAGGCCTCCAGCGCGGCCACCGTCCGCTCCGGGTCGATCACGTCCGGCCCGCTGACGTGCGCCGGGTCCGCCGAGACACCGCACTTGTCCGCCATCAGCCTCAGCAGGTCACCCTCGCCCCAGCCCCACTCCGGATCCAGCCCCAGCATCACCCGCGGATCGCGCGCCGCGAACAGCCGGTAACTGCGCAGGCTCTCCTCCCGGGAGGTGGCGACGGGCCCGGCCAACCGGGCGGCCAGCAGATGCGCACGCAGCGCGCCGGTGCTCAACACCCTCCGATGCTGCCTCCAACACATCTGGCAGGTCATCAATTCCGGGGAACAGCCCCACCGTTGGCGTAACGATGCGGCAAGGTCACCCAGAAGGGGTCACGTCAGCATTCCGCGCAGCGGGAACACCGCCCGCCGCGTGGCGAGAACGGCTTGATCCGTGCGGTCCGCCGGGTCGTACCCCGCCTCCCAGTCCCGCCACGACGGCGTCCGCCCGTCCGTCATCCGGGCCGGCGCCAGTTGCCGCGTCCGCGCGTACACCTCGTCCCGCCACGACGCCGGGACCGCCGACTCCGGATCCACCGGCCGGTGCGCGGCGATCGCCACCAGGTGCGTCCACGACCGCGGTACGACGTCCACCACCGCGTACCCGCCGCCGCCCAGCGCCAGCCACCTGCCGTCCGCGTACTCGTGCGCGAGCCGGTGACAGGACTCCTGGACGGCCCGCTGGGCGTCCAGGGACACCGCCAGGTGGGCCAGGGGGTCCTCGAAGTGCGTATCGGCCCCGTGCTGGGTCACCAGCACCTGCGGCCGGAAGTCCGCCAGCAGCTCCGGCACGACTCCGTGGAAGGCCCGCAGCCACCCCTCGTCCCCGGTCCCGGCGGGCAGCGCGATGTTCACCGCCGACCCCTCGGCGGCCGGCCCACCGGTCTCCTCCGGCCAGCCGGTCTGCGGGAACAGCGTCCGCGGATGCTCGTGCATCGAGATCGTCAGCACCCGCGGGTCGTCCCAGAAGGCCGCCTGCACGCCGTCCCCGTGATGGACGTCCACGTCCACGTAGGCGACCCGCTCGGCCCCCAGCTCCAGCAGCCGGGCGATCGCCAGCGACGCGTCGTTGTAGACGCAGAAACCGGCCGCCCCGCCCGGCATGGCGTGGTGCAGCCCGCCCGCGAAGTTCACCGCGTGCTCGGCCTCCCCGCTCCAGAGCGCCTCCGCGCCCGCCACGGACTGCCCGGCGATCAGCGCCGACGCCTCGTGCATGCCGGGGAAGGCCGGATCGTCCATGGTGCCCAGCCCGTACGAGCCGTCGGCGATCCCCGGGTCCGCGGACACCTCGCGCACCGCGGCCACGTAGTCCTCCCGGTGGACCAGCCGCAGCGTCGAGTCCCCGGCCGCCGGCGCCGCCCGCACCTCCATCGCCCGGTCCACGCCGAAGGCGCGCACCAGGCCCATGGTCAGCGCCAGGCGCACCGGGTCCATCGGATGGCTCGGTCCGAAGTCATACCTCGTTACCGCCTCGTCCCACATCAACAGCCCGTGCACCGGCTCGCCGCTCATGCCGGACACCGTATCGGGCCCCGTCTGAGCCGAACGAGCGGGCGTAGAAGAGTGTCACCAGCACCAACGCCATCGGCACCAGCATCGCGCCCCGGTAGCTCCAGGCGTCACCGATCCCGCCGACGAGCGGCGACCCGATCAGGAAGCCGACGTAGTTGAAGATGTTGAGCCGGGCGATGGCCGTGTCGGAGCTCTTCCCGGGGAAGAGCCTCCCGGCGGCGGCGAAGGTCTGCGGCACGATCACGCACAGCCCGATCCCCAGCAGAGTGAAGCCGAGCATCCCCACCCCCGCACCCGGCGCGGCCGCGACGACGGCGAAGCCGGCGGCGGCGACCAGCGTCCCGCCCCGCACCACGGCCGCGGCCCCGAACCGGCGCACGCCCAGGTCCCCGACGGCCCGCCCCATGAGGGTGGTCACCATGTAGACGTTGTAGGGGACCGTCGCCGTCTGCTCCGAGCTCCCGAGCACGTCCTGGAGGTACTTGGCACTCCAGTTCGCCACCGTCGAATCCCCGATGTACGCGCACGCCATCACCAGGCACAGCGGCAACAGCAGCTTGAAGCCGCCACTGCCCAGCCCCTTCTCCTCCACCTCCCCCGCGCCCGTCCCGTCCACGTAGCGCCGGCTCAGCAGCAGCACGAGCGGCACCAGCACGACGACGGCCGGCAGATAACCGGTGAACAGGCTCAGGTGCCAGTGCGCCCCCGCCCACGCGGCCGACGCACCCAGGATCCCGCCGAGGCTGTACGCGGCGTGGAAGCCGAGCATGATGCTGCGCCCGTACGCGCGCTGCAGGCTGACCCCGAGCATGTTCATCGAGGCGTCCAGCGCACCCACCGACAGTCCGAACGCCCCCAGGGCCACCGCCACGTGCCACATCTGGCTGCCGGTCCCGACGCCCAGCAGGGACAACAGCACGAGGGGCTGCGCCCACCGCAGTACGACGCTGGGCGCAACCCGCTTGACCAGGTGCTCGGTGGCGACGCTCGCCACGCCGGCGAGGATCGGCACGGCGGCGAGGAAGGCGGGCAGCAGCCCGTCGGATATCCCGTACCGGTCCTGGATGGCCGGGATCCGGGTCACGAGCAGCGCGAAGGCCACGCCCTGCGCGAAGAAGCTGAACCCCAGAGCGCCCCGGCCGCGCCGCAGCCGCACATCATCCGTCATGGCGCGTCAGCGTAGGGCGCGGGGCTACCCGTGGGTAGAGCGATCACACAGGCAGTTGGAGGAGCAGCGGGACCTGCATCATGTCCCCGAAGTAGCCGGTGGCACCGGGCAGCTCGTCCGCGGGCAGCATCGCGGTGTACGCGTACACGTCCATCCCGGCGGCCACGGCGGCCTGGATCCCGCGGGGGCTGTCCTCGATGACGACGCACCGGGCGGGCTCGACGCCCATCTGCCGTGCCGCGTGCAGGAACAGATCGGGCGCCGGCTTGCCCTGGCCCACGTCCTCGGAGCTGAAGATCCACTCCTCCTCGAACCACCCGTCGATCCCCGCCGCCAGGTGCCCGGCCCTGATCCGCTCGTGGCTCCCGGAGGAGGCCAGGCAGTATCCGACCCCGCTGGCGGTCAGCGCCCCGAGCACCTCCTCGATGCCGGCGACCGGCTTCAGCTCCCGCTCGAACGCGGCGAGGGTCCGCGCGGCCAGCGTCGCGTCGAAGTCCGCGGGCAGCCGCTCCCCGGTCCGCTCGAGGACGAGCTCGTGCACCCGCTGCACGGCGGCCCCCATGTAGTCGCGGAGCGATTCCTCGTACGTGGTCGGGTGCCCCAGCTCGGTCAGGTAGCCGGCGAGGACGCTGTTGGCGAGCGGCTCACTGTCCACCAGCACGCCGTCGCTGTCGAAGATGACGAGGTCATAGCCCATACCCCAACCTTACGAGCCGTCAGCTCAGGTCCCCGGCAACCCGGAGCTGGTGAACGGACGAACGGCAGAAGATTCCCGGACCGCCCCGTCGAACTGGATACGTTGGCCGGGCACCCACCCGTCGTCGTGGACCCCCGCAAGGACAAGAAGACCGTCACGGTGCACAGCGCCCCCTCGGAAGGGCCCACCGCCGGCCGCTGGACGCTCGACACGAGCAGCCTCAAAAGCTATCCCGCCGACTGGTGATGCGGTCTCGCGCAAAGCTTCGCGGGCCGTAAACGCAGAAAAGCCCCGCACCGAACCCCGAAAGGTTTGGTGCGGGGCTTCCCGCAATGATTGTTCGGCGGCGTCCTACTCTCCCACAGGGTCCCC
>NZ_JBIVFA010000001.1:686773-1053135 GCF_044747975.1 Streptomyces sp. NPDC090045 | reverse complement strand
CCCGCTTCGGCGTCCGGTCCGGCAACAACGGCTCGATGCGTGCCCACTGGGCGTCAGTCAACGACACACATCAACCAACGATCCGATGATCTGAAGGAAACGGCCTAGGGCCTCGGTGCGTTCGGCCATGCCGGCGAGGCCGTAGCCGCCACCGCGGGCGTTCTCGGAGAGTGTGGCGGGGTGGCCGCCGTCGTCGGCGATGCGGAGTTCGAGCCCGGCGGGGACGGTGCGCAGGCCGACGCGGACCGCGGTGGCGGTGGACGCGTGCTTGCCGATGTTGGTGAGGGCTTCGAGGACGATGCGGTGGGCGGTGGCCGCGACGTGGGCGGGGAGCCGGTCCTCCAGCCCGTTCTCGATGGAGAGGGCGACGGGCGGTCCGGTGCGGGAGAAGCGCTCGGTGAGCCCGCGGATCTCGGCGAGGCCGGCGACGGGGGCGGTGGCGGCCGTGGAGCCGTCGTCGTTCTCGCGGAGGATCTTGACGAGGCGGCGCATCGAGACGAGGGCCTCGTCCCCGGCGGTCTCGATCCGGCCGAGGATCTCGCCGGCGCGTTCGGCGGAGACCTGGGTGAAGCGGGCGGCCCGCGCCTCGACGACGATGCCGGTGACGTGGTGGGCGACGAGGTCGTGGAGCTCGCGGGCGAGTTCGAGGCGTTCGGCGGTGCGGACGGCGCGCAGGTCGCGTACGCGCTGCGCGGCTTGGAGGCGCAGGAGGAGCGAGTACGCGCCGACGACGACGGCGAGGACGGAGAAGAGCAGGGTGAACCGGCCGGGGTTGGTGTCCCGGACGGGTACGGCCATGCAGCCGAGGCCGAGCAGCGGGCCGAGGACGGCGGCGGTGCGGGCGGGGGCGCGGAGCAGGACCTGCGAGAGCAGGACGAGGAGGGCGATGGCCTCGCCGCCGCCCCAGACGACGAGCGGGTGGTGGCCGAACATCAGGAAGAGGGTGACGGTCCAGGTGACGGCGGCGGCGAACCAGGCGCGGGTGAGGAGGGGGATGGCGGGCCAGGGCGCGGCGCTGAGGCAGACGAGGATGCCGGACACCCATACGGCGGCGTGCGGGATGCTGGGCTGGCGGGCCAGGACGACGCCCTCGAAGGTGACGAGGGCGAGGAGGACGAGGGAGAGGGTGAGCCGGAGCCAGCCGGCGGCGTGCGGGTGGCGTCGGGCCCAGCTGGACAGGGGGCTCACCGACTGACCCCCCGCCCGACTGTGGCTGTACGGAGGGCCGGGCCGGCCGCGCCGAAGCCCCCCGAGGCTCCGCCCGAGACCCCGCGCCACAACCGCCGGCGAGGCCGAATGCCTTGTGGACCCGCGCACAGGGCGGCAGGAGGCTCCACCCCCGGCCTCCCCCGCCTCGATCGCCGGCGACGCTGAATGCCGTGCGGACCTGCGCACAGGGCGGCTGGGGGCTCCGCCCCCGGCCCCCCGCGCGTCGATCGTCGGCGAGGCTGGATGTTGTGAGGCCCCGCCGGGGTGCACGGCGGGCCTGCACGCAGGGTAGGTGAGGGCTCCGCCCTCGGATCTTCGCGCCGGTGAAGCGATCGCACCTGCGCCGCATCGCCCGGCTGGCGCCGAACGGCACTCGGCGGGCCCGTACTCAGGACGGCCGGAGGCTCCGGCCGGGGCGCGTGCAGGGCGGCACGGGGCTGCGTCCCCGGGCCCGCGGGCCGCACGCCCCGGCGAGGCCGACCCGTGCGCGGCCGGGGCCCGGAGCGGGCCACGGCCGGGGCGGGGGGCTGGGGGTGCGGCGTCACGCCGTGCTGGCGGCGAGGCCGCTTTCCCAGGCCCAGGCGGCGATCTCGACGCGGTTGCGGGCGTCGAGTTTCGCCTGGACGTTGGCCAGGTGGGTTTTGACGGTGGACAGGGAGACGAAGAGTTCCGCGGCGATCTCGGCGTTGGTGAGACCGCGCGCCAGGCAGCGGACGACCTCGCGTTCCCGTTCCGTCAGGGGTTCGGCGGGGCGGCGGGCCTGGGAGGCCGGGGTCCGCGGGGCCATTTCGCGCAGCAGCCGCACCGTGATGGCGGGCGAGACGAGGGAGTCGCCGACGGCCGCCGCGCGGACCGCTTCAACCAGCATGGCCGGGCTGGCGTCCTTCAGGAGGAAGCCGGACGCTCCGCCGTGGAGCGCCGCGTGGACGTACTCGTCGAGGTCGAAGGTGGTGACGATGACGATGTGGGGCGTGTCGCTGCCGGACAGGCGCCGGGTTACTTCGAGGCCGTCCATCTTCGGCATGCGGATGTCGAGGAGGAGGACGTCGGGGCGGTGCTCGGCCACGGCGGCGAGGGCGGCCTCTCCGTCGACGACGTCGGCGACGACCTCGATGTCCGGCTGGCTTTCGAGGATCATCCGGAACCCGGTTCTGACCATGTCCTGGTCGTCCGCGATGACCACTCTGATCGCCATGCGCCACCTGCCCCGCTCTCGCCCGCCGCTGCCGCCTCCGGTCGCTTCCCATGGGACCGGTGCGCGCGTCGGCACGCAACCGCACGGCGGACCGCCGGGTGGCTCGTGCGGTGCTCCAGCCGACCTTACGCACGGGCGGGGCGGGGCGCCTCGTCCTTCCGGCCGGTTCGCGACCGGCCGGAAGGACGAGGGGGTGCTACATGCTCGCCGCGGCGCTCTTGATCGCGGAGGCGAAGGTGGAGACCTCGGTGTAGACGCCCGGGTAGTCGGGGCGGGCGCAGCCTTCGCCCCAGCTGACTATGCCGACCTGGATCCAGGCGTTGTTGTTGTCGCGGCGGAACATGGGGCCGCCGGAGTCGCCCTGGCAGGTGTCGACGCCGCCCTGGTCGAAGCCGGCGCAGATCTCCTCGCCCGGGATGAGGGAGCTGCCGTACGAGGCCTGACAGCTGGCGTCGGAGACGAAGGGGACGGTGGCCTTCATGAGGTAGCGCTGCTGGCCGCCGCCCTCGCGGGTGGCGCCCCAACCGGCGACGGTGAAGGTGCCGTTGTCGTACTGCTTGGTCTCGGCGATCTTGAGGGTGGGCAGGTTGATGGGCTTGGCGAGCTTGATCAGGGCCCAGTCCTTGCCGCTGCCGTTGTAGCCGGGGGCGCGCAGGACCTTGGTGGACTTGACCTTGATGGCGCTGGAGCTGTTGAGGTCGACGACTCCGGCGGTGGCGGTGATGGAGGTGTTGTTGCCGGAGCCGTTCACGCAGTGGGCGGCGGTGAGGACGATCTGCTGGGTGTAGAGGGCGCCGCCGCAGCCCATGGAGAGGCGCACCATGAAGGGGAACTCGCCCTGGGCGGCGCGGGTGCCGCCGACGACGGGGGCCGTGCCGGCGGAGGCGGAGCCGGGCTGGAGGCTGACGGCCGCGAGGGCGACCGCTCCGACGGCGAGGCTGCGCTTCATGAACTGCACAAGGGTGGTCACAGTCAACACACTGCCTTTCGTGGGGGGTTGGGCCGTGCGTGTCATTGGGTGAATGACGGGTCCATGACACATCAGAGGTGCGGGCGCCATCAAGAACGCATTTTCGGCCAATCATTCGTTCGAACGGCAGGGCTTGCGGCGAAGGGGGCGCGGTGACGCAGAAGAGCGGGCCGGGAGGTCCGATCGAGCACGGATTTCCACACCTGGCGACGGTGCGGGCCTCGGTCACCGCGCTCTTCCGGCGGTTGTCTGCCGACGGGATCCGCGCCTACGACACGAGCTTCGCGCCCGCCGACGCCGCGTTCGGCGCCGCCGACGACCTGCACCTGGGCGCGCAGCGGGTGGCCTCGGCGATGGTGCGCGCGCTCCGGCTGCCCGATGCGCGCATGGTGGTCGCCTTCCGGCCGATGGAGCAGGCGGCCACCGTGGAACTGGCCGCGGGCCCCGAGTACTTCGTCGAGGTCAGCGACCGCTTCCGCACCCATCGCCGGGACCTGGCGGCGGCCCTGTCGCACGAGGTCACCCACGTCCTGCTGCACCGGCTGGACCTGCGCTTCCCCGGCACCGGGGAGAACGAGATCCTCACCGACACCGCCGCCGTGTACCTCGGGGCGGGCTGGCTGCTGCTCGACGCCTACCGCGAGGACGCGCTCACCCACCAGAAGTTCGGCTACCTCACCCCGGAGGAGTTCGGTTACGTCCTCGCCAAACGGGCCGCCCTGCTCGGCGAGGACCCCTCCACCTGGTTCACCAGCCCGCAGGCGTACGAGGCGTACGTGCGCGGGCGGGCGCTGGCCGAGCGGGACCACCGCCGGCCCCCGCTGGCGGCCGCGGGCCCGCTGGCGCGGCGGCGGTACGCGAAGGCGCGGCGCACCGGGCTCACCCCGGCCGGCGGATCGGCGTACCGCTTCGAGCGCGAGGGCTCCGGTTCCGCACTGCGGGTGAGCTTCCCCTGCCCGGTGTGCGGGCAGCGGCTGCGGCTGCCGGTGCGCGGGCGGATCCGGGCCCGGTGCGGCCTGTGCCGGACCGTCCTCGACTGCGACACCTAGCCACGGTCGGCATCCGGACGATCTTCATTCACCGGTCGGCCACGAAAAGTTTCTTACCGGCCAGTAGACATGGGGGCGGATCTCGCCAACTCTGGTCGCGTACATGTCAATTCGTGACCGAGGAGCGCCCCCCATGCGCAGCACCCGCCGCACCCGTATGTCCCGTACCGCCGCCGTCGGCGTGGCCGCAGCAGCCACCGTCATGACGCTGGTTCCGGCCACCGCCGCCCAGGCGGCCCCCGCCGCCGCGCCCGCCGCCGTCTCCGTGTCCGCCTCCGCGCCCGGCGGCAACGCGGCGATCCTCGGCATCGACTACGCCACCTGGCAGCGGGACGTCGCCGCCGTCATCGACGCGGCCCGCCCCGGCATCGAGCAGCGCATCGCCGCCTCGCCCGCCGGCGAGAAGCCGGCGATCGTCCTCGACATCGACAACACCTCGCTGGAGACGGACTTCCACTGGTTCTGGACCTTCCCGACGCCGGCGATCGCCAAGGTCCGCGCCCTGACCCAGTACGCGCACGCCCGCGGGGTCGCCGTCTTCTTCGTCACCGCCCGCCCGGGGATCATCCAGTCCCTCACCGAGCGCAACCTCAAGGCGGTCGGCTACCCCGTCTCGGGGCTCTACGTCCGTGACCTGCCCGACCTGTTCGACGAGGTCAGCGCCTACAAGACGGAGAAGCGCGCGGAGATCGAGGCCCGCGGCTACACGATCATCGCCAACATCGGCAACAGCCCGACCGACCTCGTCGGCGGTCACGCCGAACGCACCGTCAAGCTGCCGGACTACAACGGCAAGCTGTCCTGACCCGAGGGTTCCAGGGTCGCGGCGATGGCGTTGGCCGCCGCCCAGCCGAAGGCCATCGCCGGCCCGATCGTGGCGCCCGGGCCGGGGTAGGTCTCGCCCATCACCGCCGCCGAGCAGTTCCCGGAGGCGTAGAGGCCGGCGATCGGCGCGCCGTCCTCGCGGAGCACCCGGCCGTCCCCGTCGGTGACGAGGCCGCCCTTGGTCCCGATGTCCCCCGGGTGCACGGGGACGGCGTAGAAGGGGCCCTTGTCGAGGGGAGCCAGGTTGGGGTTGGCCAGCGTCGGGTCGCCGTAGTAGCGGTCGTAGACGCTGGTCCCCCGGCCGAAGTCCTCGTCGGTGCCCCGCTCGGCGAAGCCGTTGAAGCGGCGGATCGCGGCGGGCAGGCCGGGTGCCGCGATCCGGCGGGCCAGTTCCTCCACGGTGTCGGCCTTCTTCAGGAACCCGCTCTCCAGCCATCTCCCGGGGAAGGGCTGTCCGGGCAGGAGGCCGGCGAAGAGGTACCGGGCCTTGGAGCGGGCGTCGAGGACCAGCCAGGACGGCACGGTCCGCGCCCCGGGGCGGTCGGCGGCGTACATCCGGTCGACGAACGCGTGGTAGGGCGCGGCCTCGTTGGCGTAGCGCTCGCCCGCCTCGTTGACGATGACCATGCCCGGGATGCCCCGGTCGGCGACGAGGAAGAACGGCTTCTCGCCGGGCGGGCACACCGAGGGCGCGCCCCACACCCCGTCCAGCAGGTCGGTGGCGGCCCCCAGTGCCTCACCGCACCGCAGGGCGTCGCCGGTCTGGCCCTCCGAGGCGTGCGTCCAGGCCGTCGACGTCGGGTGCGGCAGGTGCTTCTCGCGCAGTGCCTGCTCGTGCGAGAAGCCGCCCGAGGCCAGCACCACCCCTCCCCGGGCCCGTACGGTCACCGCCTGTCCGGCGCGGGTGACCTGTACGCCCGTCACCCGGCCCGCCGCGTCCGTGACCAGCCCGGTCAGCGGCGCCGACAGCCACAGGTCCCCGCCGAGGCGGTCCAGCGAGAGCCGCATCCGGGCGATCAGCGCCTCGCCGAGGGAGAGCAGCCTGCGGCCGGTGACCAGGGCCCCGAGCGCCCGCGCGCCGACCTTGAGGGAGGTCCTGCGGCCGGCCCAGGTCCGGGCGGCCATGTTCAGGAAGCGGAAGTCGTGGGAGGTCATGGTCAGTCCGTACGTGGGCAGGCCCGCCCGGCGCATGGTGTGGCGGGCCTCCCCCAGCCGCCGGAGGTCCACGATGCACGGTTCGGCCGAGCGGCCCTGCGCCATGCCGCCCTGGGCCTCGGGGAAGTAGTCCGAGTAGCCGGGGGTGTACATGAAGCGGATCTCGGTGCGCTCGTGGAACTCCGCGACCATGCGCGGCCCGTGGGTGAGGTACGCGTCCTTGCGGGCGGCCGGGACCCGGTCGCCGACGGTGGCGTCGAGGTAGGCGCGGGCCTTGTCGTAGGTGTCGGCGAGGCCGGCCCGGTCGAGGTGGAGGTTGCCGGGGACCCAGATCGCGCCCCCGGACAGGGCGGTGGAGCCGCCGTACTTGTCGGTCTTCTCGACCACGAGGACGCTGAGGCCGCGCAGCCGGGCGGTGACGGCCGCGGCGAAACCGGCGGCGCCGGATCCCACGACCACCACGTCGTACTCGGGGTCGTTCACAGAGGTCATGCGAAGGCTCCGGTGGCGTAGTCGCTGCGGAAGTAGAGCAGGGGCGAGCCGTCGTCGCGGGCGGCGAGGGCGAGGACCCGGGCGGTGACCAGGTAGTGGTCCCCGGCCTCGTGGACGGTGTCGAGGGCGCAGTCGAGGGTGGCGAGCGCCCCGGTGATGTGGACGGCGCCGTGCTGCGAGGCCTCCCACCCCACCCCCTCGAACTTCTCGCCGCCCCGCCGGCCGAGCGCCTCGCAGACCGCGCGCTGCTCCTCGGCGAGGATGCTGACCCCGAACCGGCCGGCCGCTCGTACGGCGGGCCAGCTGGAGGAGGACCTGCCCACGCACAGCAGGACCAGCGGCGGGTCCAGGGAGAGGGAGGCGAAGGACTGGCAGGCCAGGCCCGCCGGGCGGCCGTCCTCCCCGGCGGCCGCCACGACGGTGATGCCGGAGGCGAAGGTCCCGAGGACCTCGCGGAAGGCCCGCGGGTCGATCAGGCGCTCCACTGGTGGCCCCAGAAGCTGTCCGCGGTGATCTCCTTCGCCGTCCAGGTGGCGGGGTCCACGACGAGCCCGTCCCAGCCGTATTCGACCTGGAAGCCGCCGGGGGCCTGCGCGTAGAAGGAGACCATGTGGTCGTTGGAGTGCCGGCCGAGGGTGGAGGCGATGGGGATGCCGGCCGCGTTCATCCGGTCCAGGCAGTAGCCGACGTCGTCGAGGGTCGCGAGCTCGACCATGAAGTGGACGATGCCGGGCGGCAGTGCGCCCGGGTAGAGGCCGAGGCTGTGGTGGCGGCGGTTCGGGCTGAGGAAGTGCATCCGGTAGGAGTCCTGGCCGGGCCTGCCGGTGGGGACCGCGACGGGGGGCAGCTTCATCGAGTCGCGCAGCTGGAAGCCGAGGACGTTCTCGTAGAAGTCGAGGGTGGCCTCGGTGTCGGGGGCGGGCAGGACCACGTGGCCCAGGCCCAGCGGCTCTCCCGAGGGGGTCTCGGTCACGAAGCGGTTCCCGTACGGGGCGGCGAGCGGGGCGTGGTCCTGCGCCTGGCCCCAGTAGATCTCCAGCGGGTTGCCGCTGGGGTCCGTGCAGTGGATCAGGCCCTGGACGCGCCGGTCGGCGAGGGTCTCGTCGTCGCCCGGCTTGACGGCGTGTCCGGTGGCCTCCAGTGCGGCGGCCGCCTCCTTCAGGGCCCTGGCGGAGGCGACCTCGAAGCCGGCGGCGAGCAGCCGGTCCCGGGTGCCGGCGACGAACTGGAAGCGGTGGACGCGGTCGTCTATGCGGACGTTCAGCAGGGTGTCGGTGGTGCCCTCGGCCTCGGTCATGCCGAGGACGTCCAGGACGTAGGTGCGCCAGGCGGGGAGGTCGGTGGTCTCTATCCGGAGGTAGCCGAGTGCGCGGATGTCCGTTCCCATGGGTGTCCTCAGTTCTGTGGTCAGTGCGAGAAGAAGTCGGCGGCCAGGCGGTTGAAGTCGTCGAAGGCCTCGGTCTGCGCCCAGTGGCCGCAGTGCGGGAAGACGTGCAGCCGGGCGTCGGGGATGGCCTTGAGCGCGAGCAGCGCGCCGTCGAGGGGGTTGACCCGGTCCTCGCGGCCCCAGGTGAGCAGGGTGGGGTGGCCGATGCGGTGGGCCTCGCGCCAGAGCAGGGTGTCCTGCTGCCAGGCGGGGTTGGCGAAGGAGGCGCCCATGCGGGCGTTGCCGAGCCGGGCTTCGGGGTCCATGGCCTGGGTGTAGCGCTCCTCGACGAGCTCGTCGGTGACGAGCGAGGGGTCGTGGACGAGCGTGGTGAGGAAGGCGCGCATGTGTTCGCGGGTCGGTTCGGGGGCGAGGCTGAACGCGAAGAGGCGGCTGATGCCTTCGGTGGGGTCGGCCGAGAAGAGGTTGACCGAGATGCCGCCGGGGCCCATGAGCAGGAGCTTGTCGACCTTGTCCGGGTGGTTCAGGGACATCCGGACGGCGGCTCCGCCACCGAGGGAGTTGCCGATGAAGTGGGCCTTCTCGATGCCGAGTTCGTCCATCAGGGCGGCGATCGCGTCGGCGCTGAAGGTGAAGTAGTCGCGGTCGGGTTCGGGCTTGTCGGACTTGCCGTAGCAGGGCTGGTCGACGAGCAGGGTGTGGAACCGCTCGGCGAAGAAGGGCAGGTTGCGGCCGAAGTTGGACCATGCGGAGGCGCCGGGTCCGCCGCCGTGGAGAAGGATGAGGACGGGGGCTTCGCCCTGCGGGCCCGCCTCATGGAAGTGGAGCGTGAGGTGTCCGGCCCGGGCGGTGCGCGAGGTGTTCTCGTAAGTGATCATCACAACATGGTGTCCTGGATGTCGAGGCCGAGTGCGCCCTGGCCGAAGAGGACCAGGGCCCGCTCGGGGTCGTTGGCGGCGTGCCCGCGCCCGGTGTGGACGTCGCGCCAGGCCCGCTGGAGCGGGTTCGGGCCGGTCCGCATGGCGCTGCCGCCCGCGTTCTCCATGAGCAGGTCGACGGCGGCGACGCAGCGCTCGGTGGCGATGACCTGGTCGCGGCGGGCGCGGGTGCGCAAGGGCAGCGGGAGTTCCTCGCCGCGTTCGGCGAGGGCGTAGAGCTCGCCGATGTTGCGGCGGAGCTGGAGCCAGGAGGCGTCGATGTCGCTGGCGGCGCGGGCGATGCGGACCTGGGCGAAGGGGTCCTCGGCGACCTGCTGCCCGTAGGAGACGCACAGCCGGTCGCGGGTCGCGGCGACGTAGTGCTCGTAGGCGCCCTCGGCGATCCCGACGATCGGGGTGGAGATGGTGGTGGTGAAGACGGCGGCGTACGGGAGCCGGTAGAGCGGCTCGGGGTTGACGGCGTGGCCGGGGACCTCGAGGGCGGTGACCGGGCCGAAGCTCAGCGCCCGGTGTTCGGGGACGAACACCTGGTCCAGGGTGATGTCGTTGGAGCCGGAGCCGCGCAGTCCGACGGTGTCCCAGACCTCGTCGATGCGGTACTGGGTGCGGGGGACGAGGAAGGTCCGCATGTCCACGGGCCGGCCCTCGGCGTCGGTGACGAGCCCGCCGAGCAGGGCCCAGTCGGCGTGGTCGCAGCCGGAGGAGAAGTGCCAGCGGCCGGTGAGGGTGAACCCTCCGTCGACGGGGGTGACGGTGCCGGTGGGGGCGTACGAGGAGCAGATGCGGGTGTCGGGGTCGGCGCCCCAGACCTCCTCCTGGGCGCGCGGGTCGTAGAGGGCGACGTGCCAGGGGTGGACGCCGACGACGGAGGCGACCCAGCCGGTGGAACCGCAGGCCTTGGCCGTCTCCTTGACTGCGGCGTAGAAGAGCGCGGGGTCCGCGGCGCGGCCGCCGTAGGCCCGGGGCTGGAGGAGGCGGAAGAAGCCGGTGTCCGCCAGTTCCTTGACGGTCTCCTCGGGGACCTTGCGGCGGGCCTCCGCCTCGGCGGCGCGTTCGCGCAGGGCCGGGGCGAGGGCGCGGACGGCTTCGAGGACGTCTTCGTCGCTCATGGTGTCCCTTTCTCGGGGTCGACGGGGTCGACGGCTTCGAGGTGCGGTGACCGTAAGCCCGGCGGTCGGGGGCGTGGAACGGGGCGTTCCCGCTGAGTGGGAAGCCGCCCCGCACCCGTCGACATGGCTATCTGAAGTATTACTGAATGAAATACATCGTTCCGGGTCCTTCCCTCCGCCCGGGAGCCCGTGGCAGGGTCGCCCCAACGCCTCACGCAGGGGGTTCCTCGTGCTCGACCAGGCCATGGACACCGGGCTCGCACCGCTGTCGCTGCTGGAGAAGGCCGCGCGGGTGCTGGGCGCCTTCGAGGGTCCGCAGCCACGTCTCTCGCTCACCGAGGTCGTCCGCCGCTCCGGGATACCGCGCTCCTCCGCCCACCGGATCCTGGACCAGCTGGTGCAGCTGCGCTGGCTGGACCGCGAGGGCCGGGACTACCGGATGGGCATGCGCATGCTGGAGCTCGGCGCGCTCGCCTCCCACCACAACCGGCTGCGCCGGGCCGCCCTGCCCCTGCTGCACGCCCTGCACGAACAGACCGGGCAGGTGGTGCACCTGTCGGTGCTGGACGGGGCCGAGGTGGTCTGCCTGGAGCGGATCGGCGGCTCGGAGGCCACCACCGTGCCCTCCCGGGTCGGCGGACGGATGCCCGCCCACTGCACGGCCGCCGGCAAGGCGATCCTCGCCTTCGGCGACCCGGGCGCGGTGGAGCACGTCCTGGCCCAGGGGCTGCGGCCGCGCACGGCCCGGACGCTGATCCGGCCGCTCGCGCTGCGCGCGGAGCTGGCGGCGACCCGCGAGCGCGGGGTGGCCTACGACCGGGAGGAGAGCTTCCGCGGCATCTCCTGCGTGGCGGCGCCGCTGCGGGGCGCGGGCCGCGCGGTGGCGGCGGTCTCGGTGTCCTGCTGCCGGGGCGAACGCGAACTGGCCCGGCTGGGACCGGCGGTGGCGGCCTGCGCGCGGGCGGTGTGGCGCGAGCTGTACGGGCCCGGACGGACCGGGCGGGCCGCTGCCGCACGGCCTCGGGAGCCGGAGCCGGCCGTCTCGGAACAGGCGATGGACAACATGTTGGGCTGGCTGCGGTTCAGCGAGTGGATGTAGCGGGTAGTCATATCCCACCGCAGGAAACGAAGACCCGGTCCCGACCCCTCGCCAGGGGGCCGGGCCCGCTTCGTTGTGCCTCCTAGAGCGGCGGCCCGACCGGCTCCACCGTGCCGGAGCAGCGGGCCCGTTCGGCGGCCAGGACGGTCAGGTGGCTGGTGAGCGACTCCCGGGGGCCGGACCGGACCAGGTCGGGATCGCCGGTGGCGATGGCGGCGACGAAGGCGTCCATGAGGCCGGCGTCGCCGCCGCCGTGGCCGCCCGCGGCGTCCATCGGCCCGCCCGCGCCGATGGCGACCTGCTCCTCGGCCCGGGTCAGGAAGTCGTAGACCGTGATGCTGCGGCCGTCGCCCCGCAGTTCGCCGCGGGTTCCGAAGATCCGTGTGTGCCGGTCCGCCTGCTCGGTGAAGGCGGTCATGGTGAAGGTGGCCGTCGCCCCGGAGTCGAACTCCATGGCCACCACCTGGTGGTCGACGACGTCGTTGTCGCACGCGTACACGCACCGCCCGTACGGCCCCTCCCGCAGCGCGGCCTCCAGGGCCCGCGGGGTGAACTCGTCGATCAGCACGCTCAGCGGCCAGCGGTGGCGGCCGTCGGCCAGCCGGTCGCCGTACTCGCGCACGGCGGAGTAGGGGCAGTCCGGCTCGACCGCGCAGTCCAGGCAGCGGTCCGCCGCGCCCGGCGGCCTGTTCTCGGGCCGGAAGTGGGAGAGCCGGCCGAAGCTGGAGACCCGTACGGGCGGGCGCCCCAGGACGTACTGGAGCCAGTCCAGGTCGTGGCAGGACTTGGCCATCAGCATCGTCGTCGCCTCGTCGGCGCGCCGCCAGTTGCCCCGTACGAACGAATGGGCCTGGTGCCAGAAGCCGACCGGCTCCAGGTGCTGGACGCTCACGACGTCGCCGATGCGGCCGGAGTCGAGGACGTCCTTGACGGTCCGTGTGTAGGGCGTGTAGCGCAGGACGTGCCCGACGGAGAGGATGACGCCCGCCCGCTCGACGGCGTCGACGATGCGCCGGCACTCGTCCTCCGTGAGGGCCATCGGCTTCTCCAGCATGATGTGGTAGCCGAGCGCGGCGAACGCGAGGACCGGCTCCAGGTGGTCGCGGTCCAGGGTGCAGACGAGCACCGCGTCCGCGATCCGCCCGAGGGCGGCCAGCTCCCGCCAGTCGCCGAGCACGTGACGGGCGTCGATGCCGTGGGCGGCGGCGAGCCGCTCCCGCCGGGGCGCGCGCGGTTCGGCGACCGCGACCACCCGGGCCCGCCCCGGATGGGCCAGGGCCCATCCGGCGTAGCCGCTCCCCCGGTCCCCCGCCCCGACGACGGCGAGCGTGATGGTGTCGGACATGGGCCGCCCCGCTTCCCGAACCGATTGCCGCGCGCAGCAAGCGCTTTCCCCGGAGAAGCTAGCGGCCGCACGTCCTGCCCGACACCCCCCTTCACCCGTACGTGATCCGCACCGCGGGGCCGACCGGGAGTGCCTGGCAGGCCAGGACGTAGCCCTCGGCCAGGTCCGTCGCGTCGAGGACCTCGTTGCGGGCCATCTCGACCTCGCCCTCGACGACCCGGCAGCAGCAGGCGCTGCAGGCGCCCTCCCGGCAGGAGTACGGGGCCGGCAGGCCCGCGGCGAGCAGCGCGTCGAGCAGCGGGGTCCCGGCGGGCCAGGGCACGGTGTGCCGGGTCCCGTCGAGTTCCACCTCGGCGGTGGCGCGGGCTCCCGCCCCCGCCGCCGGCGGGCGGGGCTGTGGGGCGGCCGTGAAGACGTCCGTGCCCAGCGAGAAGTACCGCTCGCGGTGGATCGCGTGCGGCGCGGCCCCGCCGGCGCGCAGCGCGGTCTCGGCGGCGTCCATCAGCGGGCCGGGCCCGCACAGGTAGGCCTCGCGGCCGGCGTACGGGGCCACCAGCGGCCCGAGCAGCGCGGCGGTCGGCAGCCCCTGGAGGCTCTCCAGCCAGTGGACGACGGCCAGCCGCCCCGGATGCGCCTCGGCCAGCCCCCACAGCTCGTCCCGGAAGATCACGGAGGCCGGGTCCCGGTTGGCGTACACCAGGGCCACCCGGCCCCGGCCCGCGGCCAGCGCCGACTTCGCTACGGAGAGCACCGGGGTGATCCCGCTGCCGCCCGCGACCAGCAGGAGGTCCCGGTCGAGGCCGCCGGGGCCCGGGGTGAAGGTGCCGGCGGGCGGCAGCACCTCCAGCTCGTCCCCGGCCGTCACCTCCTCGCAGATCCAGCCGGAGCCGAGCCCGCCGGGCACCCGCTTGACGGTGATCCGCATCGGCTCCCCGGTGTGCGGGGAGCTGGCCAGGGAGTAGCAGCGGGCCGCCCCGCCGGGGATCCGGAGGGTGAGGAACTGCCCCGGCGCGTACGGGAGTTCCGCGTCCAGGACGAGCGAGACCGCCTCCGGTGTCTCCTGGACCCGGTCCAGGACGCGGACCCGCAGCACCCCGGGGGCTCCGGCCGGGGCCGGGTCCGGGGCCGGGTCCGCGCTCGTGGGGCGGGCCGCGCGGGCCGGCGTAGGAGGGGCGAGGTCACGGGACATCGGCCGGCACCTCCAGGCGGCCCTCGCGGACGGCCGCCTCGATGCTCGTGCGCAGGGCCGGGCAGGAGCGGACGCGTGCGCTGAGGCGCCCGGCCGCGACCTCGGCGGCGATGCGCGGGCAGAGGGCGGCGGCCTCGCCGGTCCACTGGACCTGGGTGTGCGCGGGACTGAACTTCTCGCACAGCACGCGGGTGCCGCATTCTCCGCAGGCGACGGGCCGCATCACGGGGCCTCGGCCCGGCGGGCCAGGTTCTCGGCGACCTCGGCCTTCCAGGCGGCGGTGGCCCGGGTGGTGTCGATCTCGAACTCGAAGCGCCGGACCATCTCGTCCTCGACGTCGGCGGCGTCCACGTAGAACTGCCGGTACCAGCGGCGGAGCTGGTAGACGGGGCCGTCCTCGTCGGTGAGCAGCGGGTTGTCGATGCGGGTCTTGTTCCGCCAGATCTCGACGTCCTGTTCGAAGCCGACGGCGAGGCCCTCGGAGGTGAGGCGGGCGGCCTCGGCGGCCTGTTCGTCGGTCATGCCGGGGAGCTTCTTGACGATGGCCCCGTACATGAGCAGGAAGCTGTTCTCGTCGATCGGGAAGTGGCAGTTGATCAGGACGGATTCCAGCTCCAGGCCGCCGCCGACGTCGCTCCACAGGTGGTCGATCATGTACGAGGGGCCGTGGTAGGAAGCGTCGGAGCGCAGACCGCCGCCGGTGGAGAGGGTGCCGAGGTCCACGTCCCCGCGCGGGGTGGACTCCATGTACTGGGTGGCCACGTGCCCGTCGAAGACGTTCTTGAAGTAGTGCGGGAAGGCGTAGTGCACGTAGTAGAAGTGCGCCATGTCCACGACGTTGTCGACGATCTCGCGGCAGTGGGAGTTCTCGACGCGCAGGGAGTTCCAGCTCCAGCCGCTCCACTCGGGGCTGCCGACGCCTTCGATCTCGGGAATGGTGACACCGGCGGGCGGCGGGTTGCCCTCGGGGTCGTGCCAGACGTAGAGCTGGGCGTTGCGCTCCAGGGTGGTCCAGGCGCGGGTGCGGGCGCGGGGCGGGACGCGGCGGGCGTAGGGGATGGCGGCGCAGCGGCCGTCACCGGACCAGCGCCAGTCGTGGAAGGGGCAGGCGAGGGTGTCGCCCTTGACGGTGCCGTGGGCGAGGTTGCCGCCCATGTGGGGGCAGTAGGCGTTCAGGACGTGCAGGGTGTCGGTGTCCTCGCTCGCGAAGACGACGAGGCGGGTGCCGAAGGCCTCGATCTCGTGCGGGGTTCCGTCCCGGAAGGGGGCGGCCAGGCCGAGGCAGTGCCAGCCGCGGGCGAAGCGGGTTGGCACTGCGGCCGCCTCTATGACGCGGGGTCCTTCTTCGGCTTCGGTCGGTGCGGTCATGGGGCCCTCCACTTCGTTGTGGTGTCGTACGTTCACGGTCGGCTGCGGCGCCGTTTCCCGGGGCTCCGCCCCAGACCCCGCGCCTCAAACGCCGGCGAGGCTGAATGTGGCGGGGCGTGGCGCCCTAACGCTCAGCAGCCAGTTCAATTGCAATGTCGATGAGTTGGTCTTCCTGGCCGCCGACGAGGCGGCGTTCGCCGGCGCGTAGCAGGATCTGGGCGCCGGGGACCCCGTAGCGCTCCGCCTGCCGGTAGGCGTGTTTGAGGAAGCTGGAGTAGACGCCGGCGTGCCCCATGAGGAGGGCCATACGGTCGAGCCGGCACTCCTCCTCCATGACGGGGCGGACCACGTCCTCGGCCGCGTCGATGATCTTCAGGACGTCGATGCCGGTGCGGATGCCCATCTTCTGGCAGACGGCGGCGAAGGCCTCGACGGGCGTGTTGCCGGCGCCCGCGCCGAGGCGCCGGGTGGAGCCGTCGATCTGGAGCGCACCGGCGCGTACGGCCGCGACCGAATTGCCCACGCCGAGGCCGAGGTTCTCGTGGCCGTGGAAGCCGACCTGGGCGTCGGCCCCGAGTTCGGCGACCAGCGCGGCGACCCGGTCGGTGACCTCGTCCATGACCATGGCGCCGGCGGAGTCGACGACGTACACGCACTGGCAGCCCGCGTCGGCCATGATCCGGGCCTGGCGGGCGAGGTTCTCGGGGGTGGTGGAGTGGGCCATCATCAGGAAGCCGACGGTGTCCAGGCCCATCTCGCGGGCGAGGCCGAAGTGCTGGACGGAGATGTCGGCCTCGGTGCAGTGGGTGGCGATCCGGCAGATCCGGCCGCCGTTCGCGTGGGCGGCGCGGATGTCGTCCTTGACGCCCAGTCCCGGCAGCATCAGGAAGGCGATCCTCGCGTTCCGGGCGGTCTCGGCGGCGATCCTGATGAGCTCCTGCTCGGGGGTCTTCGAGAAGCCGTAGGTGAAGGAGGAGCCGCCGAGTCCGTCCCCGTGGGCGACCTCGATGACGGGGACGCCCGCGGCGTCGAGGGCGGCGACGACCGACCGGACGTCCTCGCCCGTGAACCGGTGGCGCTTGGCGTGCGAGCCGTCGCGCAGCGAGGAGTCGGTGATGCGGATGTCGAGGGTGTCGGAGTAGCTCGTCACTGCTGCATCCCCTTCGCGAGCTCTTCGCCGACCTTGGTGGCGGCGGCGGTCATGATGTCGAGGTTTCCGGCGTACGGCGGCAGGTAGTCGCCCGCGCCCTCCACTTCCAGGAAGATCGCGACGCGGGCCGTTCCGCCGGTCTGCGCGGAGGGCTCGTCGAACTGCGGCTCGGCGCGCAGCCGGTAGCCGGGTACGTACGAGGCCACCTTCTCGGCGACCTGCTTGACGGAGGCGGCGACGGCCTCGTGGTCGGCGTCGGGCGGGATCGCGCAGAAGACGGTGTCGCGCATGATCACCGGGGGCGCGGCGGGGTTGAGGATGATGACGGCCTTGCCGCGGGCGGCGCCGCCGATCTCCTCGATGCCGCGGGCGGTGGTGCGGGTGAACTCGTCGATGTTGGCACGGGTGCCGGGGCCGGCCGAGAGGGAGGCGACCGAGGCGACGATCTCGGCGTAGGCGACGGGGACCACGCGGGAGACGGCGTACACCATGGGGATGGTGGCCTGCCCGCCGCAGGTGATCATGTTGACGTTGGCCCGGTCGAGGTGGGCGGTCAGGTTCACGGGCGGGACGACGGCGGGGCCGACGGCGGCCGGGGTCAGGTCGACGGCCGTGATGCCGAGTTCGGCGTAGCGCGGGGCGTTGACGCGGTGGACCTGGGCGGAGGTGGCCTCGAAGAGGAGGTCGGGGAGTTCCTCGCGGGCCAGCAGCCGGCCGACGCCCTCGTGGGAGGTCTCCAGCCCGGCGCGGCGGGCGTGGGCGAGGCCCTCGCTGTCGGGGTCGACGCCGATCATCCAGCGGGGCTCGATGTACGGGGAGCGCCGGAGCTTGTGCAGGAGGTCGGTCCCGATGTTGCCGGAGCCGACGATGGCGGCGGTCGCTTTCCTGACGGACTTGTTCATGGGCACCTCGGTGGCTCAGCAGAAGGTGAGGGACACCGGGCCGAGCCCGGTGAAGTCGGCGGTGTAGGTGCGCCCGGCGGTGACGTCGACGGCGCGGGTGCAGGAGCCGGGCAGGACGAGGTGGCCCTTGCGCAGCGGGACGCCGAAGCGGGCGACGGTGCGGGCCAGCCAGGCGACGGCGGTGGCCGGGTCGCCGAGGACGGCGTCGGCTCGGCCGGTGGCGAGGGTCTCGCCGCCGCTCGCAAGGCGTGCTTCGACGGACTTGAGGTCCAGCTCGCGCGGGTCGCGGCCCTCGCCGATGACGTAGCCGGCGGAGGAGGCGTTGTCGGCGATGGTGTCCGCGAGGGAGATCCGCCAGTCGGCGATGCGGCTGTCGATCAACTCCAGGGCGGGGACGACCCGTTCGGTGGCGGCGAGTACGTCGGCCTCGGTGCAGCCCTCGCCCGGCAGGTCGGCGCCGAGGACGAAGCCGACCTCCACCTCGATGCGGGGCGCGCAGTACGCGGCGACCGGGACGGGGGTGTCCTGGCGCAGTTCCATCGCGTCGAGGAGGTGTCCGTAGTCGGGCTCGTCGACGCCCATCATGGCCTGCATGACGGGGGACGAGAGTCCGACCTTGTGCCCGGTCACGGCGGCGCCCTCCGCGCAGTGGCGGCGGATGTTGAGGAGCTGGATCTCGTACGCGTCCTGCGCGCCGATGCCCTCGTAGAGCTCGGTCAGCGGCCGGACCGGGGACCTCCGCAGCTGCGCCGCGTACAGGATCTCGGCGGCCTCGCGCCGGTGCCGGTCGTTCAGCATGGGGCCTCCCGGCCGCGGTGGTGTGTGGTGCGGCCGACGGTAGGCGGGGGGCGGGCGCGGGCGGGAGGCCGTGTTCCCGCTGAGCGGGAAAGCCCGCCGCCGCTGCGGGCGGGAGCCGCCACGATGCGCACCCCGGACGGCCGCGCCGTCCTTTCTGAAACGACCGGTTGGAAATGGGGTAGCCTCGTGCTCATGGCAAGGCCCAAGGAGTTCGACCCGCAGACCGCCCTCGTGGCGGCCATGGAGCTCTTCCGCCGCCAGGGGTACGAGGCCACCTCGATCCAGGACCTGGTGGACGCGCTGGGCATCAACCGCTCCAGCATGTACGCCGCCTACGGCTCCAAGCACGACCTCTACCTCAAGGCGCTGGACCTGTACTGCGCCGTCGAGGCGGACCGGGCGCAGGAGAGCCTCGCCGAGTCCGACGAGGGTCCCGCCCTGCCGGTCCTGCGCGCCTTCCTCCTCTCCTACGTCGAGTCCGCGCTGGCCGATCCGCTGCGCGGCGGGTGCATGGTCACCCACGGCGTGCTGGAGCGGCTGCCGGGGGACGCGAAGGCCGCCGAACGGCTCGGCGGGGCGCTGGGCTCCCTGGAGGAGGCCTTCGCCTACCTCCTGCTGCGGGCCCGGGTGGCCGGGGAGCTCGCGCCCGGCACCGACGTGCGCACCACCGCCCGCCTCCTGGTCACCCTGACCCAGGGGCTGCGCGTCATGGAGCGGGCGGCGGACCGGGACTACCTGACCCAGGTCGTCGACCAGGCCCTCAAGGGCCTGTCCTGTACCGGCTGACACCCGCCCGGCGTCCGGCTCCGCGGACCCGCTGACCCGCTGGCCCGCTGGCCCGCCGGCCCGCTGACCTTCAACCACCTTGCTCCGCCCCTGGGTTGAGCCTGCCCACATTCTGGAACGATCGTTTAGTTATAGAAAGGTTGTGACGGCCGTGCCCAAGGCCGTGTACGTCCTCGCCCTCGGCATCTTCGCCATGGTCACCAGCGAATTCGTGGTGGCCGGCCTGATGCCCCAGATCTCCGAGGGACTCGGGGCCACCATCCCCCAAGTCGGCTATCTGATCACCGCGTTCGCCGTCGCCATGGCCCTCGGCGGGCCGTTCCTGGCCACCGCCGTGCTCAAACTCCCGCACAAGAGCGCCCTGATGGTGCTCTTCGCGGTCTTCCTCGGCGGCAACGTCCTGGCCGCCCTGTCCACCGACTACGTGACGATGGCCATCGGGCGCGTCATCACCGGCGTCGCCTCATCCGCCTTCTTCGGCGTCTCACTCTCGGTCGTCGCCGAGATCACCAAGCCGGAGATGCGCGGCAAGGCGATCGGCGCCGCCATGAACGGCCTGATGCTCGGCACCCTGCTCGGCCTGCCCGTCTCCACCTTCGTCGGTGGCCAGTTCGGCTGGCGGGCCGCCTTCTGGGCGATCTCGGGGCTGACCGTGCTCGCGGCCCTCGCCACGATCGTCGGCGTCCCCTCCGTGACCGGCGCCGAGGGGGAGGGCGGACCCTCCGTCAAGGACGAGATGCGCGCCTTCAAGAACCCGCGGCTGTGGCTGGTGTTCTCCACCTCCACGCTGATCATCGGCGCCACCTTCTCCGCCTTCAGCTACTTCACTCCGATCCTCACCGAGCTCACCGGCTTCAGCGAGGGCTCGGTGCCGTGGCTGCTGGTCGCCTACGGAGCCGCGACCGTCGTCGGCAACACCATCGTGGGCCGCTTCGCCGACGAGCACACCATCGTGACCCAGCTCGTCGGGCTCGGCCTCAACATGGTCTTCCTCGCCGGCTTCGCCGTCTTCGCCGAGGTCACCGCGCCCGCCCTGATCTTCATGATGGGCATCGGCCTGGTTGGCGTCACGATGAACCCCTGCATGATCACCCGGGTCCAGCGCACCGCGAACGCCCGCCCGCTGGTCAACACCGTGCACTCGTCCTTCATCACTCTCGGCATCGTCATCGGCTCCTGGCTCGGCGGTGCCGGCATCAACGCCTACGGGCTCCGGGCCC
The DNA here is from genome assembly GCF_044747975.1 of Streptomyces sp. NPDC090045. Taxonomy (NCBI): domain Bacteria; kingdom Bacillati; phylum Actinomycetota; class Actinomycetes; order Kitasatosporales; family Streptomycetaceae; genus Streptomyces; species Streptomyces sp. NPDC090045. Next base: position 1,032,949 of record NZ_JBIVFA010000001.1, on the reverse strand, counting down.
CGCTCGTACTCGGCGTGATCATGGCCTTCCTCGGCCTGTTCACCCTCCTGCCGGACCTGCGGACCAAGAAGGACGGCAACGGCGGCGGCGCCACGGCCGCCCCCGAGCGGCAGCCCGCCACGGCCTGAGCCCGCCACCCTTTCCCTTCGCCCAACTCCCCCGCACGGAAAAGGAATCAACGTGACGACCACTCTCCACGGCGTGGCCCTGGTGACCGGCGGCTCCCGCGGCATCGGCGCCGAGATCGCCCGTACGCTCGCCGCCCACGGCGCCGACGTCGCGATCACCTACCGCTCGAACAAGGAACAGGCCGAGGAGGTCGCCGGGCAGGTACGGGCCCTCGGGCGCCGCGCCGTGGCCGTCGAGGCGGACGCCGCCGACGCCGAGGCCGTGACGGCCGCGGTGGACCGGGTCGTGCGCGAACTCGGCCCGGTGCGCATCCTCGTCAACAACGCCGGCTACGCGGACATGACCTGCCCGCCGCTCGCGGAGGTGCCGCTGGCCACCCTCGACCGGACCCTGGACATCAACGTCCGCGGCGCCTTCCTCACCGCGCAGGCCGTCTCCCTGGACATGCCCGACGGCGGCCGCATCGTCAACGTCGGCTCCCGCCTCGCCACGCAGGTCCCCGCCGCGGGCTTCACCCCGTACGCCATGTCGAAGGCGGCGATCCACGGCCTGACCGTGGGCCTCGCCCGCGACCTGGGCGAGCGCGCCATCACCGTCAACCAGGTGGCGCCCGGCTCCATCGACACCGACATGAACCCGGCCGACGGTCCGTCCGCCGACTTCCAGCGCGGCCTGAACGTCTTCGGCCGCTACGGCCGGGCCGCGGAGATCGCGAGCGCGGTCCTCTACCTGGCGAGCGACGAGGCCTCCTTCGTCACGGGCACCACGCTGACCGTCGACGGCGGCGCCAACGCCTGACCGGCGGGCCCCCTGGACGCCGGACCCCGGAGGCACATCGAGCCCCCCGCTCCCCTCCGGGGCCCGAGCCCGGGCCGGCCCGTCAGCCGGCCGCGCTGGGCGGGGCCGCGACGTTCAGCTGCCAGGAGACGCCGAAGCGGTCGTTCACCCAGCCGAACCGGTGGCTGAATCCGTACGAGCCCAGGGGCATCAGCTCCTGGCCCTGCTCGGCGAGCGCGGCGTAGAGGCGGTCGATCTCGGCCTCGTCCGCGCACTGGACGTACAGCGACACCGCGGGCGTGAAGCCGAAGGCGTGCCGGGCCGGGCTGTCGATGCACATGAACTGCTGTCCGGCCAGGGAGAAGGTCGCGTGGCGCACGGTTCCCTCGGGCCCGGCCCCGGGTCCGGTCTCGTCGGCGCCGTAGCGGCTGATGGCGAGCACCTCCGCGTCGTCGAACAGCGAGAGGTAGAAGCTCATGGCTTCCTCGGCCCGCCCCTCGAACATCAGGAACGTGGTGATCTTCTGCGGGGTCGGCGTGACGGCCATCGTCGGTCCGTGTCCCTTCGGCTCGTGTCCCGGAGCAGGAACCTTAGCCTCCGCCCCCGCCGCCGGGACCGGACCGGGGCCGCTACCGCGCGCCGTACACCGGCAGCGGAGCCTGCGCCGCGGCGAGGAGTTTCAGGGTGGTCTCGCCCGCCTCCGCGGGGGTCCAGCGGGAGTCCCGGTCGGCCGTGGGGCCCGGCCGCCAGCCCTCCATCACCGTGATCCGGCCGCCCTCCGCCTCGAAGACCCGGCCCGTGACCCCGGTCGAGGCGTCGGAGCCCAGCCACACCACCAGCGGGGACACGTTCTCCGGGGCCATCGCGTCGAAGCCGCCCGCCGCCGGGGCGGCCATGGTCTGCGCGAAGGTCTGCTCCGTCATCCGGGTCCGGGCCGCCGGGGCGATCGCGTTGACCTGGACCCCGTAGCGGCCCATCTCCGCCGCCGCGACCATCGTGAGGCCGAGGATCCCGGCCTTGGCCGCGCTGTAGTTGCCCTGGCCGACCGAGCCCAGCAGTCCGGCCCCGGAGGAGGTGTTGACCACGCGGGCCGCCGTCTGCCGGCCGGCCTTCGCCTCCGCCCGCCACCACGCGGCCGCCGCCCGCAGAGGCAGGAAGTGCCCCTTCAGGTGGACCCGCATGACCGCGTCCCAGTCGTCCTCGTCCAGGTTGACCAGCATCCGGTCCCGCAGGAACCCCGCGTTGTTGACCAGGGTGTCGAGGCGCCCGAACGCGCCGAGCGCCGTCTCCACGAGGGAGGCCGCTCCCCCGGAGGTCGCGATGTCCCCGCCGTGCGCCACCGCCTCCCCGCCCAGCGCCTCGATCTCGGCGACGACCTGCGCCGCCGGACCGTCCGGCCCCGGCAGCCCGTCCAGCCCCACCCCCAGGTCGTTGACGACGACCCGCGCCCCCTCGGCAGCGAAGGCCAGCGCATGGGCCCGGCCCAGCCCCCGTCCCGCGCCCGTCACGACCACGACCCGGCCCTCGCACAGTCCCGCCATCTCAGCTCTCCTTGTCCACAGTCGCCTTGTTCGCAGTCGCCTTGTTCACAGTTGCCGCATCCAGAAACGCCGGGCGCTCCCCGCCACCGTGCACCAGCAGGCTCGCCCCGCTCACGTACGCCGCCCGGCCGGAGGCCAGGAACACGGCCGCCTCCCCCACGTCCGAGGGCTGTGCCAGCCGCCCGAGCGGGACGGTGGCGGCCACGGCCGCGACCCCGGCCTCGTCCCCGTAGTGCAGGTGCGTCAGCTCGGTCCGCACCATGCCCAGGACCAGCGAGTTCACCCGTACCTCGGGGGCCCATTCCACGGCCATGGACCGGGCCAGGTTCTCCAGGCCGGCCTTCGCCGCCCCGTACGCCGCCGTCCCCGGCGAGGGCCGGGTGCCGCTGACGCTGCCGATCATCACCACCGAGCCGCGGGCCTCCCGCAGCCACGGGTACGCCGCCAGGGAGGCCGTCATCGGCGCCACCAGGTTCAGCTCGACGACCCGCGCGTGGCGTTCCGCCTCCCCCTCCCCCAGCAGCCGGTACGGGGTGCCGCCCGCGTTGTTGACCAGGCAGTCGAGGCGCCCGTACCGTCCGGCGACCGCGCCGAAGAAGTCCTGTACGGCGGCGGGATCGCGCAGGTCGACGGCGGTGAAGGAGGCCTTGCGTCCGCCCGCCGAGACCGGTTCCTCCGGCGGCCGCCGGGCGCAGACGACGACCTCCGCGCCGGCTGCGAGGAACGACCGGGCGATTCCGGCGCCGACGCCGCGGGTTCCCCCGGTGACGACGACAACCCTCCCGTCGAGCTTCATAGGCTGCTACCTTCCTCACCTAACAAATGTTTGGTGGAAAGGTAGCTGATCCGCTCATGGGTGTCTCCACCTCCAGCCCGGACAAGGGCATCGCACTCGTCACAGTCGACTTCCCGCCCGTCAACGCGCTGCCCGTGCAGGGCTGGTACGACCTCGCCGACACCCTGCGCGCCGCCGGCCGCGACCCCGAGGTCCGCTGCGTCGTCCTCGCCGCCGAGGGCCGCGGCTTCAACGCCGGCGTCGACATCAAGGAGATGCAGCGCGACACCGGACACGCCGCCCTCATCGGCGCCAACCGGGGCTGCTACGAGGCCTTCGCCGCCGTCTACGAGTGCGAGGTGCCGGTCGTCGCGGCCGTGAACGGCTTCTGCCTGGGCGGCGGCATCGGCCTCGTCGGCAACGCCGACGCGATCGTCGCCTCCGACGACGCGACCTTCGGCCTGCCCGAGCTCGACCGGGGCGCCCTCGGCGCCGCCACCCACCTGGCCCGGCTGGTCCCCCAGCACCTGATGCGCGCGCTGTACTACACCTCGCGCACCGCCACCGCCGCCGAACTCCACGCACACGGCTCGGTCTGGAAGGTGGTCCCGCCCGCGGAACTGCGCTCCGCCGCCCTGGAACTGGCCGCCGAGATCGCGCGCAAGGACGGCTACCTGATCCGGCTGGCCAAGGCGGCCATCAACGGGATCGACCCCGTGGACGTGCGCCGCAGCTACCGCTTCGAGCAGGGCTTCACCTTCGAGGCCAACCTCAGCGGGGTGGCCGACCGGGTCCGCGACACCTTCGGGAAGGGAGAGCACGCATGACCGACAAGTCCATGACCCCCGAAGAGGTGGTCGGACAGCTGCGCAGCGGCATGACCATCGGCATCGGCGGCTGGGGATCCCGGCGCAAGCCCATGGCTCTGGTGCGGGCGCTGCTCCGATCCGAGATCACCGATCTCACCGTGATCTCCTACGGCGGACCCGACGTCGGCCTGCTGGCCGCCGCAGGCCGCATCCGCCGCCTCGTCGCCCCCTTCGTCACCCTCGACTCCATCCCGCTGGAGCCCCACTACCGGGCCGCCCGCGAGCGCGCCGCCTTCACCCTCACCGAGCTCGACGAGGCCATGTTCATGTGGGGCCTGCACGCCGCCGCCAACCGGCTCCCCTTCCTCCCCGTCCGTGCCGGCCTCGGCTCCGACGTGATGCGGGTCAACCCGGAGCTGCGCACGGTGACCTCCCCCTACGCCGACGGCGAGGAGCTCGTCGCCGTCCCCGCCCTGCGCATGGACGCCGCCCTGGTCCACCTGAACCGGGCCGACCGCCTCGGCAACGCCCAGTACCTGGGCCCGGACCCGTACTTCGACGACCTCTTCTGCGAGGCCGCCGACGCCGCCTACGTCTCCTGCGAACAGCTCGTCGAGACCGCCGAGCTCGCCAAGGCCGGACCCCCGCAGTCCCTCCTCGTCAGCCGCCACTCCGTCACCGGGGTCGTGGAGACCCCGAACGGCGCGCACTTCACCTCCTGCGCCCCCGACTACGGCCGCGACGAGCCCTTCCAGAAGCTCTACGCGACCACCCCCTGGCCCGAGTTCTCGGCACGCTTCCTCTCCGGGGCGGGCGAGCACGACTACCAGTCCGCCGTACGGACCTGGCACGAGGAGCAGCAGCCGTGACCACCACGCCGACCACCGCGACCGTCACCCGCGCCGAGTACTGCGTGATCGCCTGCGCCGAGGCCTGGCGCGACAACGGCGAGGTCCTCGCCAGCCCGATGGGCCTGATCCCCTCCTTCGGGGCCCGGCTCGCGAAGCGGACCTTCTCCCCCGACCTGCTCCTGACCGACGGCGAAGCCCTGCTCGTCGGCCTCGACGGCACGCCCGAGGGCTGGCTCCCGTACCGGCGCCACCTGACCATGGTCACCGGCGGCCGGCGGCACGTGATGATGGGCGCCAGCCAGATCGACCGCTACGGCAACCAGAACATCTCCTGCATCGGCGACTGGGAGCGGCCGGCCCGCCAGCTCCTCGGGGTGCGCGGGGCGCCCGTCAACACCCTGAACAACCCGGTGAGTTACTGGATCCCCAAGCACTCCACCCGGGTCTTCGTCGAGCGGGTCGACATGGTCAGCGGGGTCGGCTACGACCGCGCCGAGGCGGCCGGGGTGACCCGCTTCCACCGCCTGCCCCGGGTGGTCAGCGATCTCGGCGTCCTCGACTTCGGCGGCCCCGGCCACGCGATGCGGCTGGTCTCCGTGCACCCCGGGGTCACCGTCGAGGCGGTCAGGGCTGCCACCGGGTTCGAGCTGGCCGCCGCCGAGGAGGTCCCGTACACGCGGGAGCCGACGGCGGACGAGCTGCGGCTGATCCGTGAGGTGATCGACCCCAAGGGGCTGCGCGAGCGCGAAGTGCGGGGCTGATCCGATGGAGACGGCATTCACCAAGCTGGTCGGCGTCGAGCACCCGATCGTGCAGACCGGCATGGGCTGGGTCGCCGGCCCCCGCCTGGTGTCGGGCGCGGCGAACGCGGGGGCGCTGGGGATCCTCGCCTCGGCGACGATGACCGTGGACCAGCTGCGGTCGGCGGTCCGCGAGGTCAGGTCCCGCGTCCCGGAAGGGACTCCCTTCGGGGTCAACCTGCGCGCGGACGCCGGGGACGCGGCCGAACGCGCCCAGCTGATCATCGACGAGGGGGTACGCGTCGCCTCCTTCGCGCTCGCGCCCTCCAAGGAGCTGATCGGGCGGCTCAAGGAGGCGGGCGTGGTCGTCATCCCGTCGATCGGGGCCCGGCGGCACGCCGAGAAGGTCGCGGCCTGGGGCGCCGACGCGGTGATCGTGCAGGGCGGCGAGGGCGGCGGCCACACCGGGGACGTGGCCACGACGGTGCTGCTGCCCCAGGTGGTGGACGCCGTGGACATCCCGGTGGTCGCGGCGGGCGGCTTCAGCGACGGCCGCGGCCTGGTCGCGGCCCTGTCGTACGGGGCCGCGGGCATCGCCATGGGCACCCGTTTCCTGCTGACCTCGGACTCCACCGTCCCGGACGCCGTGAAGGCCGAGTACCTGAAGGCCACCGTCAAGGACGTCACGGTCACCACCGCCGTGGACGGACTGCCGCACCGGATGCTGCGCACCGCGCTCGTCGACTCCCTGGAGCGGGCCGGCCGCACCCGGGCCCTGGCCCGGGCGGTCCGGCACGCGGCCGGCTTCCGGAAGCTGTCCGGTCTGAGCTGGCCGCAGATGGTCCGCGACGGCCTCGCGATGAAACACGGCAAGGACCTGTCCTGGAGCCAGGTCCTGCTCGCCGCGAACACCCCGATGCTCCTCAAGGCGTCCATGGTCGAGGGCCGTACGGACCTCGGCGTCATGGCATCGGGCCAGGTCGCGGGGGTGATCGACGATCTCCCGTCCTGCGCGGAGCTCGTCTCCCGCGTCATGGCCGAAGCACAACAGGCACTCGAAGCACTGCACTCGCTCCGCACCCTGCCACCACCAGGGTGATCCCCCTTCTCCGTCACAGGAGTCGCCTCCATGAGCCGTGCCCGAATCCGCCTGGCGACCGCGGCGGCCGCCGCCGCTCTCGCCATCGGGACCCTGCCCGCCGCCGCGTACGCGGCGGCGGCGCCCGGAGCCGGGGTCAGCGCCCGGCACCACCAGTCCCACCCGCAAGCAGAAACGATTCGTCAGATCCCCCTCCAAGGCGCCGTCAACGTCCGTGACATCGGCGGCTACCGCACCTGGACCGGCGGCAAGGTCCGCCAGGGGCTCGTCTACCGCTCCGACGCACTGAGCAAGCTGACCGACGCCGACGTCACCACCGTCTCCGGTCTCGGCCTCACGAAGGTCGTCGATTTCCGCACCCCCATGGAGCTCCAGTACGACGGCGCCGACCGGCTGCCGCCCGGGCTCACCCCCACCTCGCGCCCGGTCAGCGACCTCGGCCTCTACGGAACCCTCGTCGGCGCGATCGCCAGCGGCGACCCCGTCACCCAGGAGCAGATGCTCGGCGGCGGCCGCGCCGAGTCCTACATGCGCGACATCTACCGGACCTTCGTGACCAGCCCCGAGAACCGGGCGCAGTTCGCGGCAACCCTGCGGGAGATCGCGGACGGCTCCCAGGGGCCGATCCTCTACCACTGCACCTCCGGCAAGGACCGGACCGGCTGGACGAGCTACGTCCTGCTGCGCGCGCTGGCCGTCCCCGAGGACACCGCCGAGCGCGACTACCTGGCGTCGAACACCTTCCGCGCCGCCTACGACGCCCGGCTCCGGGCGGGCCTCAAGCAGTCGGGGCGCATGCAGAACCCCGATCTGCTGATCCCGCTCCAGGAGGTCCGCCAGGACTACCTGGACGCGGCGACGACGCAGATGGAGGCCGACTACGGGAGCTTCTACGGCTACCTGACGCAGGGCCTCGGCCTGGACCTACGGACGCTGGCGAAGCTCCAGAACAAGATGGTCCGCTAGCGGACAGCACGACGCCGGGCAGTGCGAGAAGCACTGCCCGGCGTCATGGTCACTGTCTACGGTCAGACCGCGCGGCGGCGGCCCTGCCCACCCGATCCGACCCGGCTGCGCGCGGACGCCGCGGCCGCACCGCCGGAGGGGGCGCCGCCACCGGTACGCCGGCCGCGCTCGCCGGAGCCGGTGGCCCCGCCGCCGCCCTGGCCGCCGCGACGGGCCTGGCCCGACCCGGAGGCCGCCGGGGCCTGCCCGGAAGCGCTGCCACCGGAACGGCGGCCACGGCCGCCTGCCGCCGGGGCGCCGCCCGTGGCGGAGCCGGTGCGCGGTCCGCCCGACCGGCGGCGCGAGCCGGAGCCCGAACCGGATCCGGACCCGTTGCGCGGCTTCGGCGCGGTCGGCTGCGGCACGTCCAGCACCACCGGGATGCCCGAGGGCTCCTTGGCGCCGGTCAGCCGGGACAGCTCCTCGTCGGAGGACTTGATCTGCGCGGTGCGCGGGGAGATCCCGGCGTCCGACATCAGCCGGGTCATGTCCCGCTTCTGGTCGGGCAGCACCAGGGTGACCACGCTGCCGGACTCGCCGGCGCGGGCGGTACGGCCGCCGCGGTGCAGGTAGTCCTTGTGGTCGGTGGGCGGGTCCACGTTGACGACGAGGTCGAGGTCGTCGATGTGGATGCCGCGCGCCGCGACGTTCGTCGCCACCAGTGCGGTGACCTCGCCCGTCTTGAACCAGTCCAGGGTGCGGTTGCGCTGCGGCTGGGAGCGGCCGCCGTGCAGGCCGGAGGCGCGGACGCCGTCCGCGAGGAGCTTCTTGACCATGCGGTCGACCCCGCGCTTGGTGTCCACGAACATGATCACCCGGCCGTCGCGAGCGGCTATACGCGTCGCCACGGCCTTCTTGTCGGTCTCGTCCATGACGTACAGGACGTGGTGCTCCATCGTGCTGACCGCGCCGGCGGACGGGTCGACGGAGAAGGCGACCGGGTCGTGCAGGAACATCTTGACGAGCTTGTCGATGTTCTTGTCGAGGGTGGCCGAGAAGAGCATGGTCTGGCCCTCGGCCCGCACCTGCTTGAGCAGCGCGGTGACCTGCGGCATGAAGCCCATGTCGGTCATCTGGTCGGCCTCGTCGAGGACGGTGATGCCCACCTGCGAGAGGTCGGCGTCACCGCGGTCGATGAGGTCCTTGAGACGGCCGGGGGTGGCGACGAGCACCTCGGCGCCGCGGCGCAGGGCGCCGGACTGCCGGTTGATCGACATGCCGCCGACGACGGTCGCGATGCGCAGGTTGACGGCCGTGGCGTACGGGGCCAGGGCGTCGGTGACCTGCTGCGCGAGCTCGCGGGTCGGTACGAGGACCAGGGCGAGCGGCTGCTTGGGCTGCGCGCGGTGGCCGGCGGTGCGGGCCAGCAGCGCCAGGCCGAAGGCCAGCGTCTTGCCGGAGCCGGTGCGGCCGCGGCCGAGCAGGTCACGGCCGGCGAGCGAGTTCGGCAGCGTCGCGGCCTGGATCGGGAACGGCTCGGTGACGCCCTGGGCGGCGAGGGTCTTCAGCAGCGCCTCGGGCATGTCCATGTCCTCGAACGCGGCGACCGGCGGGAGCGCCGGGGTCAGCGGTTCGGGCATGGTGAATTCTTGCGGCCTGGCAACGGGGGCGGACTTCTGCCGTCCCGCGCCAGCCTTCGGACGTCCCTGGGCCGCGCCTCGGCCCCGGGTGGGGCGGCGGCTGGGTCGTGCGGAGCTGGAGCTGGTCATGCGGAAATGCCCTCCTGAAACCGGCAGGTAGAACTGGGTCGAAACAGCAGACAAGCCGGGGCCCGCACCTCACGGTGCGGACCCCGGCGAGCTGAAAAACTTAGGCGGGGAGGATGTTCTCCGCCTGGGGGCCCTTCTGGCCCTGGGTGACGTCGAAGGACACGCGCTGGCCCTCCTGGAGCTCACGGAAGCCCTGGGTGGCGATGTTCGAGTAGTGGGCGAAGACGTCCGGGCCGCCACCGTCCTGCTCGATGAAGCCGAAGCCCTTTTCCGAGTTGAACCACTTCACGGTGCCAAGTGCCATTTTGAATCTCCTGAATAGGCGGCAAAGGGCCCCATCCGGAGATTCCGGCAAAACAATAAAAGCGCCTGAGGAACATTCCCGTCAGGCGCACATAAAGTTCATGGGTACCACAACTGCAACGAGCTCTAAGCTAGCACACCTCCGTGCGGGGATGTGGCTGCAGGCGTGTGACCTGCGTCGTCCTCCTGAAAACCGCCGGCGGGGCCCCGGTCCCCGCCGGGGGTGTCGGAGCCCGCCGGGCCCGGGCTACAGCCGCTCGATGATCGTGACGTTGGCCTGTCCGCCGCCCTCGCACATGGTCTGGAGGCCGTAGCGGCCTCCCGTGCGTTCCAGCTCGTGCAGGAGCGTGGTCATCAGCTTCACGCCCGTCGCGCCCAGCGGGTGGCCCAGGGCGATCGCGCCGCCGTTGACGTTGACCCGTTCCGGGTCGGCCCCGGTCTCCTTGAGCCAGGCCAGCACCACCGGGGCGAAGGCCTCGTTGATCTCCACCAGGTCGATGTCGGCCAGCGACATGCCGGTCTTCTTCAGCGCGTACGCCGTCGCCGGGATCGGCGCGGACAGCATGCGGATCGGGTCCTCGCCCCGGACCGAGAGGTGGTGGATGCGGGCCCGCGGCCGCAGGCCGTGTTCCCGTACGGCCCGCTCGGAGGCGATCAGCATCGCCGCCGCGCCGTCCGAGACCTGGGAGGAGACCGCGGCGGTGATGGTGCCGCCCTCGACCACCGGCTTGAGGGTCGCCATCTTCTCCAGCGTGGTGTCCCGGCGGGGGCCCTCGTCCACCGTCACGTCCCCGTACGCCACCGTCTCTCGGGCGAAGCGCCCCTCGTCGATCGCGCGCAGCGCCCGCTGGTGGGAGCGGAGGGCGAACTCCTCCATGTCCCGCCGGGTGATGCCCCACTTCTCCGCGATCAGCTGGGCGCCGTGGAACTGGTTGACCGGGGCGTCCCCGTACCGGGCCCGCCAGCCCGCCGATCCCGCGTACGGGCCCTCGGTGAGTCCCAGCGGCTCCGCCGCCTGCCGCGAGGCGAAGGCGATCGGGATCATCGACATGTTCTGGGTGCCGCCCGCGACGACCAGGTCCTGGGTCCCGGAGAGCACTCCTTGCGCCGCGAAGTGCACGGCCTGCTGGGAGGACCCGCACTGGCGGTCGACGGTGACCCCGGGGACCTCCTCCGGGAGTCCCGCCGCCAGCCAGGCCGTCCGCGCGATGTCGCCCGCCTGCGGCCCCACCGTGTCGAGGCAGCCGAACACCACGTCCTCCACGGCGGCCGGGTCCACCCCGGAGCGCTCGACCAGCGCCTTCAGGACGTGCGCGCCCAGGTCGGCCGGGTGGACGGCGGACAGTCCGCCCTTGCGCCGCCCCACGGGGGTGCGTACGGCATCGACTATGTAGGCCTCGGGCATCGGGACTCCTCGGATCGGATCGGTCAGGTAGGGCGTAGGGCGATCCCGTCCAGCACCATCGACAGGTACTGGCGGGCGATCTCCTCGGGGCTGTGCTGTCCGCCCGGCCGGTACCAGGACGCCGCCACCCACACCGTGTCGCGCACGAAGCGGTAGGTGAGGCGGATGTCGAGGTCGGCGCGGAAGACCTGGGCGGCGACCCCTCGCTCCAGCGTCCCCAGCCAGGCCTTCTCGAACTTCTGCTGCGAGTCGGACAGGTAGTGGAAGCGGGGCTGGGCGGAGAGGGTCCGGGACTCCTTCTGGTAGATCGCGACGGCGGCGCGGTGCCGGTCGATCTCCCGGAAGGACTCGGTGACGAGGGCCTCGATGGTCTCCCTGGGGCCGAGGCCCGCGGCGAGGACGGTGTCGTACCCCTGCCACAGTTCGGTGAGGAAGGCCGAGAGGATCTCGTCGAGCATCGATTCCTTGGAATCGAAGTGGTAGTAGAGGCTGCCGGCGAGCATGCCGGCGGCGTCGGCGATCTTGCGGACGGTGGTGGCGTTGTACCCCTGTGCGGCGAAGACCTCGGCGGCGGTGTCGAGGAGTTCGCGGCGCCGCTCGGGCGAGGCCGTCACCTGCGGCTTCTTCTTGGGTGTCGGCCGGTTCGGCTGGTTCGTTGGCACGCGCCCATTCTCGGCCAAGGCATCCGCTAGGCGTGCTGGCTGCTGACCGAGACGGTCTCGCCGGTCATGTACGAGGAATAGCCGCTGGCCAGGAAGACGATGACGTTGGCGACCTCCCAGGGTTCGGCGTAGCGGCCGAAGGCCTCGCGGGCGGTGAGTTCGGCCAGCAGCTCCTCGCTGGTGACCTTCACCAGGTGCGGGTGCATGGCCAGGCTCGGGGCGACCGCGTTGATCCGTACGCCGAACTCCGCGGCCTCCAGGGCCGCGCAGCGGGTCAGCGCCATCACCCCGGCCTTGGCTGCGGCGTAGTGGGCCTGGCCGGTCTGTGCGCGCCAGCCGACGACGGAGGCGTTGTTGACGACGACCCCGCCGGCGCCGGACGCCTTGAACGAGCGCAGCGCGGCGCGGGTGCAGCGGAAGGTGCCGTTCAGGGTGACGTCGAGGACCTTGCCCCACTGTTCGTCGGTCATGTCGACGAGGGCGGCGGTGCCGCCGAGCCCGGCGTTGTTGACGACGACGTCGAGGCGGCCGTGGGTCTGTTCGGCGAGCGCGAAGAGGGCCGCGACCTGGTCCTCGTCGGTGACGTCGCAGGGCAGGGAGGCGACCCGGTCCGCGCCGAACTCGGCGGCGAGCGCCTCCTCGGTCTCCTTGAGGCGGCGGGCGTGGGCGTCGCCGATGACGATGCGGGCGCCCTCCTCCAGGAAGCGGCGGGCGGTGGCCCCGCCGATGCCGGCCCCGGCGGCCGCGGTGATGACGGCGGTGCGGTCCTTCAACAGTCCGTGCCCGGGGACATAGTCGGGGGTGCTCACGCCCGTACCTCCTTGGGAAGGCCGAGGATCCGCTCGGCGATGAGGGTGCGCTGGATCTCGTCCGAGCCCGCGTAGACCGTGTCGGCGCGGGAGAAGAGGAAGAGCCGCTGCCAGTCGTCGAGGTCGTACTGGTCCCCGTGCGCGCCCGCCGCGAGGAGCGAGGGGGCGGCGCACACGTCCATGGCGAGCTCGCCGAGGTCGCGGTGCCAGCGGGCCCAGTGCAGCTTGGCGGTGGAGGGGGCGGTACCGGGGGCCAGGGCGGTGGCGCGCATGGCCTCCAGGCCGATCCAGGCCTGGACGAGGCGGTCGCGGATCAGCGGGTCGGCGATCGCGCCGTTGCGGCGGGCCAGTTCGGCGAGGCCTTCGAGCTCGCGGCGGAAGCCGACCTGCTGGCCGAGGGTGGAGACGCCGCGCTCGTAGCCGAGGGTGGCCATGGCGATGCGCCAGCCGTCGCCGGGTGCGCCGACGACGTGGGCGGCGTGGGTGCGGGCGCCGTCGAAGTAGACCTCGTTGAACTCGGAGGTGCCGGTGAGCTGCACGATCGGGCGGACCTCGACCCCGGGCTGGTCCATGGGGACCAGGAGGTAGGAGAGGCCGGCGTGGCGGCGTGAGCCCGGTTCGGTGCGGGCGAGGACGAAGCACCACTGGGACTGGTGGGCGAGGGAGGTCCAGATCTTCTGGCCGTCCACCACCCACTCCCCGTCGCGGAGGGCCGCGCGGGTGCGGACGGCGGCCAGGTCGGAGCCGGCGTCGGGCTCGCTGTAGCCCTGGCACCACAGTTCGTCCACGGCCCGGACGGCCGGGAGGAAGCGGCGCTTCTGCTCCTCGGTGCCGTGGGCGATGAGGGTGGGGCCGAGCAGCTGTTCGCCGATGTGGTTCACGCGGGCGGGGGCGTCGGCGAGGGCGTACTCCTCGTGGAAGGCGATCTGCTCGGCGAGGCTCGCGCCGCGGCCGCCGTACTCGACGGGCCAGCCGAGGCAGGTCCAGCCGTGGGCGGCCATGTGGCGTTCCCACGCGAGGCGTTCGGCGAAGGCCTCGTGCTCCCGGCCGGGTCCGCCGCGGCCCTTGAGGGCGGCGAACCCGCCGGTGAGGTGGGCCCGTAGCCAGCTCCGAACCTCGGTGCGCAACTCCTCGACGCTGCTCATGGCCGTACGTTAACCTACCAAACACTTGTTAGGGAAGGATCCCCGCATGCCCGAAGCCCCCGTGGTGCTGTACGAGCGGCGCGGCCCGGTCGCGTACGTGACCATGAACCGCCCCCGCTACCGCAACGCGCAGAACAGCGCCATGACCTACGCCCTGGACGACGCCTTCTACCGCGCCGCCGACGACCCCGAGGTCAAGGTGGTCGTCCTGGCGGGGGCCGGGGAGCACTTCTCCGCGGGCCACGACATCGGCACCCCGGAGCGCGACGCCCACCTCCCCTTCGAGCGGCGGGCCGGCCTGTGGTGGGACCACTCCGGCCGGGCGGGCGCCGAATCCCGCTTCGCGCGCGAGTCGGAGGTGTACCTGGGCATGTGCCGGCGCTGGCGGGAGCTGCCGAAGCCGGTGATCGCCTCGGTGCACGGGGCCTGCGTGGCGGGCGGGCTGATGCTGGCCTGGGTCTGCGACCTGATCGTGGCGAGCGAGGACGCCTTCTTCGCGGACCCGGTCGTCCGGATGGGCATCCCCGGCGTCGAGTACTTCGCCCACCCGTGGGTGATGCCGCCGCGCATCGCGAAGGAGTTCCTCTACACCGGGGACCGGATGCCCGCCCGGCGCGCGTACGAGGTCGGCATGGTCAACCGGGTCGTGGAGCGTGCGGAGCTGGCGGACGAGACCGGCCGGCTGGCCCTGCGCATCGCCGAGATGCCGGGCTTCGGCCTGGCCCTGACCAAGCGGGCCGTCAACCAGGCCGAGGACCTCCAGGGCCTGCACACCGGCATGGACTCGGTCTTCGGCCTGCACCACCTGGCGCACGCCCACAACGCGGAGACGGCGGCGGATTCGCTCGGCGGCATGAACATCGCCGCCATGAAGGAGGCGAACACCTGATGGACCTCGACCACGCACCCGACGTGCAGGCCTTCCGGGCCGAGGCCCGGGCCTGGCTGGCCGCGCACGTGCCCGCCGCGCCCCTGCCCTCCCTGGAGACGGAGCAGGGCTTCGCCGCGCACCGGGAGTGGGAGGCGCGGCTCCAGGCGGACCGCTGGGCGGTGGTGTCCTGGCCCGAGGAGTACGGGGGCCGGGGCGTCGACATCGTGAAGTGGCTGGTCTTCGAGGAGGAGTACTGGGCGGCGGGCGCCCCCGGCCGGGTCTCCCAGAACGGCATCAACCTCCTCGCCCCCACCCTCTTCGACCACGCGACGGCCGAGCAGCGGGCCCGGGTGCTGCCGTCCATGGCGAGCGGCGAGGTCGTCTGGGCGCAGGCCTGGTCGGAGCCGGAGTCGGGATCCGACCTGGCCTCGCTGAAGTCGCGGGCGGTGCGCACGGAAGGCGGCTGGCTGCTGTCCGGACAGAAGACCTGGTCCTCGCGGGCGGCCTTCGCGGACCGCGCGTTCGGCATCTTCCGCACCGACCCGGACACCCCGAAACCCCACCAGGGGCTGACGTACCTGATGTTCGACCTGCGGGCGCCGGGGGTGACGGTGCGGCCCATCGGCCGCCTCGACGGCAAGCCGGCCTTCGCGGAGCTCTTCCTGGACGAGGTCTTCGTACCGGACGGGGACGTGATCGGGGAGCCGGGGCAGGGCTGGCGGATCGCCATGTCGACGACCGGCAACGAGCGGGGACTGACCCTGCGCTCCCCCGGCCGCTTCCTCGCGGCGGCGGACCGGCTGGCCGGGCTGTGGCGCGCGCAGGGGGACCCCTCCGACACCGCGCTGCGGGACCGGGTGGCGGACGCGGTGGTCGGGGCGCGCGCCTACGAGCTGTTCACCTGGGCCAACGCCTCCCGGTTCGCGGCGGGGGAGACGATCGGCGCCGAGTCCAGCCTGAACAAGGTGTTCTGGTCGGAGTACGACATCGCCCTGCACGAGACGGCGCTGGACCTGCTGGGCGCGGACGCGGAGCTCGCGGAGGGCGAGTGGGCCGAGCCGTGGGTCTTCTCCCTGGCCGGGCCGATCTACGCGGGGACGAACGAGATCCAGCGCGACATCATCGCCGAGCGGCTGCTCGGCCTGCCGAAGGGCCGCCGCTGATGCGCTTCCTGCCGACCGACGAGCAGTCGGACTTCGCCCGTACGCTGCGCTCCCTGCTCGGGGCGGCCGAGGTGCCGGCGGCGGTACGGGCCTGGGCGGACGGCGAGCACGGGCCGGGGCGGGCACTGTGGTCCCGGCTCGCGGGGACGGGCCTGTTCGCGCTGGCCGCGCCGGAGCCGTACGAGGGCCTCGGGCTGCTCCCGCTGGAGCTGTCGCTCGGCTTCGTGGAGCTGGGGCGGGCGGGGGTGCCGGGGCCGGTGGTGGAGAGCGCGGCCGCGTCGGTCCTCCTCTCGGAGCTGGGGACCGTCCTCGACGAGGAGCTGGCGAAACGCTTCGTCCCGGGTCTGGTCGCGGGCGGATCCTCGGCCACGCTGACCCTGCCGGGCGGCGGACCGTACGCCCTGGACGCGGACGCGGTGACGCACTGCCTCACGGTGTCGCCGGCGGGCGAGCTGCGGCTGGCGGCCGGGCACGGGGAGCTGCTGGCGTCGACGGATCCGGCGCGGCGGCTGTACCGGCCGGCCCCGGACGGCGAACTGCTGGCCGCGGGCCCGGCCGTGGTCGCCGCGGCGGAGACGGCCCTGCGGTGGGCGCGGCTGCTGACGGCGGCCCAGTGCCTCGGCGTGGGCGAGGCACTGCTGGCGCGGACGGTGGAGTACGTGAAGCAGCGCACCCAGTTCGGCGCCCCGATCGGCTCGTTCCAGGCGGTCAAGCACCGGCTGGCGGACACCCTGCTCGCCCTGGAGTTCGCCCGGCCCCTGCTGTGGGCGGCCGCCCTGTCGCGGGCCCCGGCCGACGTGGCGGCGGCGAAGCTGTCGGCGGGCGAGGCCTGCTACCGGGCGGCGATGACGGCGCTCCAGCTGCACGGGGCGGTCGGCTACACGGAGGAGCTGGACCTGTCCCTGTGGCTGCGCAAGGCCCGCCCGCTGCGGGACGCATGGGGAACACCGTCGGCCTGCCGGGCGGAGGTCCTGCGGTCGCGCGCGGGCTAGGGGTCCGCACCGGTCGGCCTCGCCGGCCGGGCCCGGGCGGCCGGCTGCGCCGGTACGGGTGGGGCCGGGCTGGTTGGCTTCGGCGGTGCGGGTGGGGCCGGGCCGGTTGGCTACGCCGGTACGGGTGGGGCCGGGCCGGTTGGCTTCGGCGGTGCGGGTGGGGCCGGGCCGGTTGGCTTCGGCGGTGCGGGTGGGGCCGGGCCGGTTGGCTTCGGCGGTGCGGGTGGGGTCGGGCGTGTTCCGGGGCGTCTCCTCGGGCGCCGAACGTGTCGGGAGGTCGGCGGGCCGGGGCACCTTGCGTTCGACGCCCTGCGGGGAGCGCCCCTGCACACACCCGCCCCCGCACCATCCAGCCCCCGCCGCACCCTCCAGCCCCTCCGGCGTTTGAGTGGGGGTCCCCCCGGACGAAGTCTGGGGGAGGGTCCGGGCAGAGCCCGGCGGGGTCCGGGGCGGAGCCCCGATCCTTGAGCCGCACCCTCCAGCCTCCGCCGCACCACTCCAGCCCCGCCGGCGTTTGAGGCGCGGGGTCCGGGGCGGAGCACCGGCCTCGCCGCAGCAGCTTCAGCCTCGGCGGCGCCGCGGGCCCGTCACACTCGCGTGAGGCCGAGGGTCACGACGTACTGCTCCTCGACCACGCCGTCCGGGAAGCGCGGGGCCAGCAGCTCCCGTTCCGTCGCGAAGTACTCCCGGGTGCCGGACTCGCCGAGGACCAGGAAGGCGGAGTGGCTGGCGAGGTTCGCGAGGTGGGCGTCGAGCGTGATGCGGCGGGACCAGCGCAGGGTGCGCGTGGTGAACTCGCCCAGGCCCTCCGGCAGGGTACGGAAGCCGTTCACACCCTCGGCCGCCCGGAAGAAGACGCGCAGCCGCTCCTCCTGCTCGGCGATCCACGGGACGCCGGAGTCCGTGTCGTTCCACCAGACGGCGAGCGCGCCGCCCGGGCGCAGCACCCGGCGGGCCTCGGGGACGGAGCGGGCGGGGTCAGTCCAGTGCCAGGCCTGGGCGTAGGTGAGGAGGTCGAACGCGCCGCTCGCGAGCGGCAGCCGGTCCCCGTCCCCGCGCACGAGCGGGATCGAGGGGTTCGCCCGCCGGAACTCGGCGGCCATCCCGTCGCCCGGCTCCACGGCGAGGACCTCGGCCCCGCGCTCGTGCAGCAGCGCGGTGGCGATCCCGGTCCCCGCCCCTACGTCGGCCACGCGGGCCCCGGCGAGCGGCCGTCCGGCGAGCTCCTCGAGGGCGTCGAGCAGGGCCGGCGGGTAGCCGGGCCGGTTGGCGGCGTACAGAGCGGCTGCGGAATCGAAGGAACGGGCACGTGTCGTCATGCGTCCATTGTTTTCGATCAAGCAATCGAGCAACAAGGACGAGGTACCAGGAACATGCGAAGCACGAAGACCGCGATGTCCGCGATGGCGCTGTGCGCGGCGGCCGCGCTCCTCACGGGCTGCGGCAGCGACGCCCCGAAGCCGGCCGTCGACAGCGGCAAGCCCGCCGCGGCCTCCCCGGCCCCCGCGTCGTCCGCGCCGGCGGCCAAGGCCGGCGGCGCGACCCACGAGGTGGTGCTGGAGGTCGGCGGCACCGGCAAGACGGCGGTCATGTACAGCGGCATCGGCAGCGGCTTCGAGCAGCAGACCCTGCCGTGGTCGAAGTCGGGCACCGCCGAACTCACCGCCGCCGAGCGGAAGGTGGGCTACCTGGTGAACGTCGTCCCCGGCACGATCACGGGCCCCGACGGCAAGCTCCAGCAGGCCCCGTGCACCATCAAGATCGACGGCAAGCAGGTCGCGGAGAGCGACGGCGTCAAGAACACGAAGGGCTGCTCCTACATCATCAAGGAGTAGCCGCCGTTCAGGTGCGGGGGCGCCGCAGGCAGAGCACGCCGAGGGTGACCGTCTGGAGCAGGAGCAGCCCGGCGGTGCCGGTGGCCTGCCAGAGGGGGCGGTCCGGGCGGCCGCCCAGGGACCAGGACCCGCCGTCCGGGTCCGTGGTCACGGTCAGGCGGGCGCCGGCCTGCAGGTCCAGGGTCACCGGCCCGGGCAGGTCGCGGCCCGCCTCCGTGCGCAGGCGCAGGGACGGGCTGTGGCCGGAGCCGTCCTCCACCATCGTGCGCGAGGCGACGACCGCCGTCTCCTCCCGGCCGCGCTCGTGGAGGGTGTGCCGGTCCCAGGTGATCCCGGTGAGGACCACGATCCCCACCGCGAAGAGCGCGACCGCGGTGCGGGCGACGAACTCCGCGTCGGTGCCGTGCGGGACGGCCGCGCCGAGGACGAAGACGGCCAGCAGGACCGGGACCCAGGACCACTCGGGTCCCCGCAGCAGCAGGACCGCACCGAACTCGGCGGCCAGGAGGAGGCCGTTGCGCAGGATCGCCCCGACCAGCCTCCGTATCGCTTCAGTCATGGACACATCATGCCCGGGATAACTCCGGTGCACCGTGCCCCGTCCGCCCCGTAGGATCCGGGGCAAGGGCGGGGTCGTAGCACAGAGGTAGTGCGCCTACACAGCATGGAGGAGGACGCCGGTTCGAATCCGGCCGCCCCGCCCCCCTATTCGCCCCCTTGCCGAGGGGTGGCCGCCAGCCAGGCCGCCGCCCCCGCGAGGGCGTCCCGCGCGGCCGGCAGTGGCAGGCCCAGGAAGCCGTGGAAGACGCCCGGGTGGAGCCGGACCGCGCAGTCGACTCCGGCCGCCGCGAGGCGGCGGGCGTAGGCGAGGCCCTCGTCGCGCAGCACGTCGCAGTCCGCGAGGACGATCAGCGCGGGCGGCAGGCCCGAGAGGTCGGGGGCGCACAGGGGCGAG
Source organism: Streptomyces sp. NPDC090045 (assembly GCF_044747975.1). Classification (NCBI taxonomy): domain Bacteria; kingdom Bacillati; phylum Actinomycetota; class Actinomycetes; order Kitasatosporales; family Streptomycetaceae; genus Streptomyces; species Streptomyces sp. NPDC090045. The sequence continues at coordinate 1,013,374 of NZ_JBIVFA010000001.1, read as the reverse complement.
ACGTGCGGGTGCCGCGGGTCCCCGCCGTACTGGTCCCAGTACCAGGCCATGTGGGCGGCGGTGTGGAAGTAGCCCTCCGCGTACGTCTCCACCGAGGCGCAGCCCATCGAGGCGTCCAGGGGCGGGTAGAACAGCAGCTGGCCCGCGAGGAGTTCGGGGGCGCGCAGGGCGGTCACCGCCGCGAGGTTGCCGCCGCTGGAGTCCCCCGCGACCACCACCCGGCCCGGGTCGCAGCCGAGTGCGGTCGCCTGCTCGCGGGCCCACAGCAGGACGGTGAGCGCATCGTCGGGCGCCGCCGGCCAGGGGTGTTCCGGGGCGAGCCGGTAGTCGACGGAGACGAGCACCGCGCCCGAGGCCGCCGCGAGCGTGCGGCAGGTCGCGTCGTGGGTGTCCAGGCCGCACATCACCCAGCCGCCGCCGTGGAGGAAGACGACCAGGGGGCGGCCCCGGGAGCCCGGCGCGGGATCGTAGATCCGGACCGGTACCCCGCCCGCGGCGGTGTCGGACACCGAGGCCACGGGCGGGCCCGGCCGGGCGGACACCGCCGCCGCCCGCAGGGCCGCCGTGTCGCCCGGCCCCGGGAAGCCCGCGGTCATCGCGTCGCACAGCAGCCTGGCCGTCGGCGACAGGGGATCGCTCACGCTGTCGTGGCTCATGCCGCCGTCATCCCTCCGTCCACGGTGAACTCGGCGCCCGTCACGTACGAGGACGCGTCCGAGCAGAGGAAGAGGACGAGCTCTCCGACCTCCTCCGGCCGGCCCATCCGCCCCAGCGGTACGTGCGACCAGTCGCGGCCCGCGACCGCCTCGGCCACCATCGGCGTGTCGATGGCCCCCGGGTGCACCGAGTTGACCCGGATCCGGTCCCCGGCCAGGTCGAGCGCCGCGGACCGGGTCAGTCCGCGCAGCCCGAACTTGGTGGACCCGTAGGCCGCGTGGCCCGGTATCCCGACCAGTCCGGCGGTGGAGGAGATGTTGACGACCGAGCCGCCGCCCCCCGCGCGCAGCACCGGGGCCACGGCCTGGATGCCGAGGAACGGGCCCAGCAGGTTGACCCGCAGCAGGGTCTCGAAGTCGTCGAGGGTCTGCCGTTCCACATGGGCGGTGCGCCACAGGGCCGCATTGTTGACCAGCGCCGATACGGTGCCGAAGGCGCGGACCGACTCCGTCACCACCGTCGCCCAGCTCGCCGCGTCGGCCACGTCGTGGCGGACGTACAGCCCCTGGTCGCCGAGTTCCGCGGCCACCGCCCGGCCCTCCTCCTCCCGCACGTCCGTGACGACCACCCGCGCCCCGGCCGCCGCGAACAGCCGGGCCCCGGCCGCGCCCTGGCCGCGTCCGGCGCCGGTGACGACGACCACCTTCCCGTCGAGGGAGACACCCACGGCTCAGCCCTCCAGCGCGCGGAAGTGCGGGATGACCTTCTCGCCCCACTGGCGGATGGTCTCCATGCACGCCTCCTGGGGCACCGTGCCCATCTGGATCAGGCACATCACCTCGTCGACGCCGATCTCGCGCAGCTGCTCGACGTAGGCGATGGCGGTCTCGGCGCTGCCGTACGCGTGCTCCGCGTTGTACGTGCCCGTGTCGACCGGGCGGGCCGGGATGTTCGCCTCGTGCAGCCGGGCGACGAGCTCCTCGCGGCCCTTGGCCAGCGCCCCCACGTGGTCGTCCTCCTCGGCGTGACCGGTGGGCGCGGGGGCGTTGCCGTACCAGTGCGCGATGGATTCGGCGAAGAAGCGCTGGCCACGCGTGCCGAGCCGCAGGGCCCGCTCGGCGTCGTCGAGGACGATGGTCGGGCAGAGGGCGGACAGGTGGTCGTTGACCTCGGACGACACCAGGCGCTCGCCGGTGCGCGTGGCGATGGCCTCGTCGTAGACCTTGCGCATGGCACGTACGTCGTCGGCGCCGGCGAAGCCCATCACCAGGGCGCCGATGCCGAGTTCGGCGGCCAGCTTGAGGGTGTCGTGCTTGGAGCAGGCCATGAACAGCGGCGGGTGCGGGTCCTGGACCGGGCGGGGCAGGACCGCGCCCGGCCCGATGTCGAGGGAGCCGTGCCATTCGAACTGCGGCTCCCGCCAGGCGGCGGAGAAGATCCGCAGCGCCTCCTCCATCTGCGGGTAGGTGTCCTCGGGCCTGACCCCGTACATGGACATCTCCTGGCGGGTGGCGCCGCGTCCGGCTCCGATGTCGACGCGGCCGCCGGAGAGCACGTCGAGCATGGCCGCGCGCTCGGCGACGCGCACCGGGTGCTGGTAGCCGAAGGGCATGGTGACGACGCCGTGGCCGATGCGGATCCGCCGGGTGCGGGCGGCCACCCAGCTCAGGAAGATCTCGGAGGCGCTCATGTGCGCGTACTGGGTCAGGGAGTGGTGCTCGACCGCCCAGATCCGGTCGAAGCCCATCTCCTCGGCGAAGACGGCCTGTTCGACGCAGTCGTGGATGACCTGGCGTTCGCGTTCCGGGGTCGGGTCGACGAGCTGCGCCTCGAAGATCATCGAGAACTTCACGGGGCCTCCGTAGGTTCGCGGGCGGATCTATTTCTAATAGGCATACTTCTAGCAGTCATATCCCGAAGGGGGAAGGCCGCCGCGGGGACCGGTCGTAGACTGCGCTGCGTGGCAGACGAGACGAACAAGCGCGCGCTCCCCGCGACCAGCTGGGCGGTGCTCGGGCTGCTCTCCTTCGGAGAGGAGCTCTCCGGTTACGACCTCAAGAAGTGGTCGGACTGGTCGCTGCGGTTCTTCTACTGGAGCCCGTCGTTCAGCCAGATCTACAGCGAGCTCAAGCGGCTGGAGAAGGCCGGCTACGCCTCCTCGCGGATGGTCGCCCAGGACACCGGGACCCGCGACAAGCGGGTGTACCGGATCACCGACGAGGGCATGACGGCCGTACGGGAATGGGCCCGCGAGGCCCCGGTCGACCCGCCCGTCCTCAAGCACGGGCCGATGCTGCGGCTGTGGCTGGGCCACCTGCTGGAGCCGGAGCAGATGCGCGAGGTCCTGCTGCAGCACCAGGAGTTCGCGGAGCAGATGCGCCGTCGCGCGGTGGCCGACGTGGAGGGCGCCAAGGACGAGGCGGCGTGGGCGTACCCGACGCTCACCCTCAAGTGGGCCGAGCGGTACTACGCCTCCGAGCGCGACCTCGCGGCGAAGATGCTCGAGGACATCGACGGGCTCGCCGCACCCGGGGAGCCCGGCAAGCTGCCGTAGGAACGGCGGAAGTACAGCAGCGGCGGACTGCCGCGGTGCACGGCCAGGGCGGTGACCCGGCCGAGCACGATGGCGTGGTCACCGCCGTCCAGCACGCCCTCCAGATCGCATTCGACGCTCGCGAGCACCCCGTCGAGCACGGGCGCGCCGTTGCCGCCCGCGCGCCAGGCCACGCCGGCGAACTTGTCCCCGCCCGTGACCGCGAACCGGCGGCACAGCTCCTCCTGGTCGGCGGCCAGGATGTTGACGGCGAAGGCCCCGGCGGCCTCGATCCGCGGCCAGGTGGCCGACGTGCGGGCGGGGCAGAAGCAGACCAGCGGCGGGTCCAGCGACACCGACGAGAAGGACTGGACGGCCATCCCGGCGGGACGGCCGTCGCCTCCGCGTGCCGTGATGACGGCGACGCCGGTGCAGAAGCTGGACAGGACGGACTTCAGGTCCACGGACGTCATGGAAGCCTCCCGATCTCTGATTATTCCTACTAGGTATATGCCTAACAGAAACACGTGTGATTGGATACCGCCCACGCTCGCTCGTCAAGCAGCAAGTAGGGAGGGTCCGATGCCACCGATGCCGCCACCGCCGCAACCCGCGCCGCCACCGCCCGCCACGCTCGCCCGGCTCCCGGAGTACGCGGCCGCCGCGTACGGGGAGCGCGAGGCTCTCGCCGACGGAGAGGTCCGGTGGACCTTCGCGCAGCTCGCCGCCGAGATCGCCGCCGCCGCCCGCGCGGCCATCGCCCACGGCATCCGGCCCGGGGACCGGGTGGCGATCTGGGCGCCCAACAGCCGCCGGTGGATCGCCGCCGCCCTGGGCGCGGTCGGCGCGGGAGCGGTCCTCGTCCCGGTCAACACCCGCTACAAGCCCGCCGAGACGGCCGACATCATCCGGCGCAGCGGCGCCCGCGTCCTCTTCACCGAGCGCGGCTTCCTCGGCACCGACTACGTCGACGCCCTGCGCTCCTCGGGCGAGGACCTCGGGGCGCTCTCCTCCACCGTCGTCCTGCGCGGCGGTACGGGACCCGAGTCCTGGGAGGCGTACCTGGCAGCCGGCGGGTCCGTCACCGAGGCCGAGCGCCTCGCCCGCGCCGACCTGATCCGCCCGGAGGACCTGAGCGACATCCTCTACACCTCCGGCACCACCGGCCGCCCCAAAGGGGTGATGACCACCCACGGCCAGACCCTCCGGCTCTACGGCTCCTGGTCGGAGCTGGTCACCCTGCGCCCCGGGGACCGGTACCTGCTGGTCAACCCCTTCTTCCACACCTTCGGCTACAAGGCCGGCGTCCTCGCCTGCCTGCTGCGCGGGGCGACCATGCTCCCGGAGGCCGTCTACGACACCGACCGCATCCTGGTGCGCATGGCCGCCGAGCGGGTGTCCTGCCTGATGGGCCCGCCGACCGTCTTCCACGGCCTGATCCGGCACTCCGCGCGCGCCTCCTTCGACCTGTCCGCGCTGCGGCTGGCCGGCACCGGCGCCGCCTCCGTGCCCGCCTCCCTCGTCGAGGAGATCCGGAACGTCCTGGGCGCCCCCGACGTGTTCACCGCGTACGGACTGACGGAGTCCGGCGGCGTGGTCACCGTCTGCCCGACCGACGCCGACGCCTGGACGGTCGCCCACACCGTCGGCCTGCCGCTGCCGGACACCGAGGTGCGGATCGTCTCCCCGCTGGGCGAGGTGCTGCCCGCCGGGGAGCCCGGCGAGGTGCAGGTCCGCGGCTACCACGTCACCCCCGGCTACCTGGACGACCCCGCGTCCACCGCCGAGGCCGTACTGCCCGGCGGCTGGCTGCGCACCGGCGACGTCGGCGTCCTGGACGGGCGCGGCTACCTCTCGATCACGGACCGGCTGAAGGACATGTACGTGGTCGGCGGCTTCAACGCCTATCCGGCCGAGGTGGAGAACGTGCTGCTGACCCACCCCGCCGTCACCGACGCGGCCGTGGTCGGGGCCCCGGACGAACGGCTCGGCGAGGTCGGCGTGGCCTACGTGGTCACCTCCGCCCCCGTCACGGCCGCGGAGCTGACCGCCTGGACCCGGGAGCGGCTGGCCAACTTCAAGGTGCCGCGCCGGTTCACCCGGCTGCCGCAGCTCCCGCGCAACGCGGGCGGCAAGCTGCTGAAGGCGGAGCTGCGCCGCGCGGCGCGGGAGGAGCGGGCATGAGCGGGCCGGCGCGGACCCTCGCGGCCGAGCGGCAGGAACTGCGGGAACTGCGGGAACTGCGGGACGCGGTACGGGCGGTGCTCGACCGCCACCCCGGTCACGCGGCCTGGGCCCCGCTGACGGCGCAGGTGGGCGCGGCCGCGCTGGCCGTGCCGCAGGAGTACGGCGGGCTGGGCTGCGGGGCCCCCGAGGTCGGGGTGGTCATGGCGGAACTGGGCCGCGCGCTGAGCCCCGTACCGTACCTGAGCTCGGCGGTGCTGACCGTACAGGCGCTGCTCGCGTCCGGGGACCGGCAGGCGTGCGCCCGGCACCTGCCCCGGCTGGCCGAGGGCACACTGGTAGGCACCCTGGCCTGGGCGGAGTCCCCAGCGTGGCCCCCTGCGGGGAGCCCGGGCAGTCTCGTCGGGCCGCGCCCCGGCGCGAGCCCCGACCCCACATCCGGCGAGCTGCCCGAGGCGGCTCCCGATCCCCGACCCGAGCCTGGAACCGACCCCGGGGCTGGGCCCGGGGACGGAGCCGAAGCAGGGCCCGAGGCCCGAGCCGGGGCGGCTCGCGATGCGGCGTCCGGGGCCGGAGCCGGGGCGGCGGCGGGCGGGGGTACGGGCCCTGGGCAGGGCCCCGGGCCGCGCACCGGGCGTGGCGGGTGGGAGGTCGCCGACACTATCACCCTGGCGGTGCCGGACGGTGAGGGTTGGCTGCTCACGGGTACCAAGCGGTACGTGCTGGCGGGCCCGGCCGAGCCGGCACTCGTCCTGGTCTTCGCCGTCATCGGCTCCGACCCCGCTCCCGGCTCCGCGCCCGGCCAGGGCACCGGCATCGGTCGGCTGGGGCTCTTCGAACTCGCCGCCGCGCCGGCGGCCTTCACCGTACGGTCCACCCTGGACCGCACCCGCCCCCTCGCGGAGCTGACCCTGGACCGGACCCCGGCCCGGCTGCTCTCCGCCGACGGCGCCGCGGTCCTGGCCCGGGTCCGTGACCTGGCCTGCACCGCCCTGGCCGCCGAACAGGTGGGGGCCGCCGCGCAGGCCCTGGAGCTGACGGTCCGGTACGCGAAGGACCGCATCCAGTTCGGCCGCCCCATCGGCTCCTTCCAGGCCGTGAAGCACCGCCTCGCCGACATGCACACGGCGGTCGAGACGGCCGGGGCGCTCGCCGCTGCGGCGGCCCGCGCCGACGCCCCGCCCCGGCTCGCGGCGGCCGCCAAGTCGGCGTGCTCGCAGGCGTACGCGTACGTAGCCGGGGAGATGATCCAACTGCACGGCGGCATCGGCATCACCTGGGAGCACCCGGCGCACGAGTTCTTCAAGCGGGCCCACGGCTCCGCCCTGCTCTTCGGCTCACCGGCCGCGCACCGGGCCCGGCTTGCGGCAGACCTGGGTTTCGGCGGGCCGGTCTGACGTAACCTCGCCGCATGACGGGCAGTGCGATAAACCTCCGCAAGGTCGAGGAGACGGCTCCGGCGCTCGTGAGCCTCTACAAGAGCGCCGGGGTCTCCCTGCGCAAGCACGGCATGGAGGGCGGACGGGCGGCGGTCTACCTGGTGCTGGACTACTCCGGGTCGATGCGCCCGTACTACGCGGACGGCAGCGTGCAGGCCCTCGCCGACCGGGTGCTGGGCCTGTCCGCGCACCTGGACGACGACGGCCGGGTACCGGTGGTCTTCTTCTCCACCGAGGTCGACGCGGTGGAGGAGATCTCCCTGGCCGGGCACGAGGGGCGGGTCACCGAGATCGCCTCCCGCCTCGGCCACATGGGCAAGACGGCCTACGACGCGGCGATGGAAGCGGTGATCGACCACTACCTGGACTCGGGGTCGACGCAGCCGGCCCTCGTCGTCTTCCAGACCGACGGCGGGCCGATCAACAAGCTCGCGGCTGAGAAGTACCTGTGCAAGGCGGCCCGGCTGCCGCTCTTCTGGCAGTTCGTCGGCTTCGGCAACACGCGCAGCACGCAGTTCGACTTCCTGCGCCGGCTGGACGAACTGCCCGTGCCGGCCCGGCGCGTGGTGGACAACGCCGGCTACTTCCACGCGGGCCTGGATCCCCGCACCGTCCCGGACGCGGAACTGTACGACCGGCTGGTCGGGGAGTTCCCGGCCTGGCTGGCGGCGGCGCGCGGCGCGGGCATCGTGCGCGCCTGACCCGGGACCGCCCCGGCCACGCGCTTTCATGGACGTATGACGCACACCAGCTGGGCAGTCTTCGAGAAGGCGGAGCCGGAGTTCGCGGCGGCCGTCCAGGCGCGCTTCGCGCAGTACCCGCACCATGTCCTGGCCACCCTCCGCAAGGACGGCTCCCCCCGGGTGTCCGGGCTGAACGTCGACATCCGCGGCGGTGAGCTGTGGCTCGGCATGATGGCGGGCTCGATGAAGGCCAGGGACCTCCAGCACGACCCGCGCTTCGCCCTGCACACCAATCCGGGCCAGGGCGAGGAGATGCCCGACGGGGACGTACGGATCTCCGGGCGGGCCGTGGAGCTGGTGGACCCGCCCGAGCTGCACCGGTACGCGGAGGAGACGGAGACCCCGCACCCCTTCCACCTCTTCTACGCCGATGTGACGGAGGTCGTCCACATCGGTGTGGAGGGCGATGACCTGGTGCTGCGGTCGTGGACCCCGGCGCGCGGCACGCACACCGTCCGCCGGGGCAACGACGACGAGCCGCCGCGCGAGGACCCGGAGCCGGGCGGCTCGGCGGCGGACGGCTCGGCGCCGGACGGGCCGGCGCCTGGCGGGGCGGCTAGCTGAGCGGAACGGCCGGCCGAGCGGGGCGGCTAGCTGAGCGGGAGGACGCCCCCGACCGGGCCGAGGGCCGCCGGGTCCACGTCCACCCAGTTGCGGTCGATGTTGATGGTCACCCCGCCGTACGTGGCGTCGTGGTCGCCGCGGAACTGGTGGGCCCGGCGCGGCCCGGCCCACAGGGCCGTGCCCGCCGGCAGGCCCATGTCGGCGTCGGCGACGGACGCCGAGAGGTTCCAGCGGGCGGCCCACAGCACGTCCGGCATGGCCTGGGGGGCCTGGTGGTGGTGGGCGCTCAGCGCCTTGACCCCGGAACTCACCGAGACGTAGGCGGCGGAGCGGAAGCCCAGCTCGTGCAGCCGCTGCGTCCAGGCGGTCAGGTAGGCGACGACCGGGGCGTCCCAGGTGGCGCGGTCCGTGTAGTTCTCCAGGTCGTTGTAGAGCACCGTGCCCTCGGCCATGCCGAGGGACCGGGCCGCGTCCACCGCGCCCTCGGCGGCCTCCTTGCCCTGCCCGTTGGCCTCGGAGGGGTCGGTGGACAGGCCGGTGCTGGAGCTGTGCCAGGGCTGCGGGCCCACCCAGATCGGCATCAGGTGCCAGCCCGCCCCGGCCTGCCGCTCGACCCAGCGGGCGGTGAGCCGCGGCTGGGCGCAGGCCCGGGCGCGGCCGCCGATGTAGATGCCAACCGCGCGGAAGGGGGACTCGGCCCGCCAGGTGTCCATGGCCTTCTGGGTCGGGGCGGTGCAGGCGTCGAAGCCCTCGCCCTTGAAGGCCTCCTGGACGCTGCGCTGGTCCCCGCCGCGGGCCACCGCGGGCACCGCGGGGCGCGGGGCCGGGGTGGCGCTCAGCGTGCGGGCCCGGGTGAGGACCCTGCGTACGGCGTCGGGTGCGGCCCCGTAGGAGACGGTGGCCATGACCCCGGGCCGGAGCAGGGCGTAGCGCAGCTCGTTGCTGGCGGAGGGGTGGGGGGATTCGGGCAGCGCGGTGGCGGTCTCGACGGTGACGGTGGGGACGTCGGCGCGTTCGGGAGCCCCGTCGAGGGGTTCGAGGTGCAGGGTGTCGGCGCGGCTGGCGACGGCCCGGCCGGTGCATTCGCTCTGGGTGCCGGCGTGGCCGAGGTACAGGGTGGGCAGGTCGAGGCGGAGGCAGGCGCCGGGGTCGCGGTCGAGGTCGACGACCCGCCAGTCGGCCGGGAGGGCGAGGCGCAGCCCGTGGTAGTCGACGGTCTGCCGGTCGGCGGCGGCCAGGGACGGCTGGACGGACAGCAGCAGGGCGGCGGCGCCGAGCAGCCCGCTCAGCAGGGTTCGGGTGGGGGCCATGATCCGGATAGTTACCAGACGGCGTGCCCCCCGACTGCGCGGCGCCTCCCCCGGATGGTCCGTCCGGCCCAGGCCGGATCGGGCCGGCGCTCGGGATCCTGCCGGGTCGGTCGCGCGGGCATCACCCGCACGAGCGAATCGGGCTCGGCCCCGTCGCCGTCCGGTACGTCGCCGGTACCTCGCCAGTACCCCGCCAGTGCGTCGCCGGCCCGGGAAGCCCCGCCGGGCGGTGTCACCGCCCGTTGCGCACGGACCGCCCGGCCGACGTCAACTCCTTGAGCACGTGGTCCAGTTCGGTGGCCCGTACGCCGAGCAGGCGCTCGGTGTCGGAGGCGTCGAGGCGCAGCTCTCCGTCGTACTGGTAGGCCACCTCCGGGATCTCGGCCATCACGGGGTCCGCCGCTGCCGCCGCGCCGAGCTCCTCCCGCGTCGTGGTCCTGAGCCTCGGGCCCGCCGCCGCTGCGGGTGAGGGGGGACGGCGTCCGCGGAGTTCGGCCGGCTCTTCCCGGACGTCGAACTCGTGCCCGACGTGCTGTTCGTCGAGGACGGCGGAGTGCTGAGCTCGGCCGGCATGTCGGCCGGGATCGACCTGTGCCTGCACCTGGTGCGCCGCGACCACGGCGCGGCCGTCGCGAACGCCACCGCCCGCCTGGTCGTGGCGGGCCCCGTACGGCCGGGCGGCCAGGCCCAGTACATCGAGACCCCGCTCCCGACCGAGCGCGGCACCTCCCTCGCGGCCACCCGCGCCTGGGCGCTGGGCCGCCTGCACGAACCGACGACCCTGGCCGGGCTGGCCCGGCACGCGGGCACGAGCACCCGCACCCTGACCCGCCGCTTCCGCGCCGAGACGGGCCTCAGCCCCCTCCAGTGGCTGCTGCACCAGCGCCTGCACCGGGCGCGCGAGATCCTGGAGACCACCACCCTCCCCATCGACCAGGTGGCCGCCCGCAGCGGCCTGGGCACGGCGGACTCCCTCCGCACCCACCTGACCCGCCACACGGGCCTGACCCCGAGCGCCTATCGCGCCACGGCGCGGACCCGGTGGCCGTAGAGTCGAGGGGCGGCCGAAGCCAGTTGCGTTGGCTTCGGCCGCCCCTTTCCCTACGTTTTTCCCTCGTTCCGGTCAGGCCGTCCTACGGCGCAGCCACCAGGAGCAGAACCCGGCCAGCAGCCCGGAGAGCGCGAGGAAGATCCCGGTCTCGACCCACTGGAAGGTCCAGTAGCGGTCGGCGGGCTGGTAGGTGACCTCCGTGTGGAGGTCGGAGGTGGTGAAGCACTTGAAGGGATCCCCGTCGCGCTCCGCACAGCCGCGCGGGCCCCGGACCTCCCGGCCGGACTGATCGAGCACCGCGCCGGGGTCGGAGACGACCCAGGCGCCCGGCCTGAGGACCCCGACCTCCAGGTGGGCGTCGTCGCCGTAGCCCTTCAGCTGGACGTGGTTCACGTTCCAGCCGTCCGCCGGCGCACCGGACTCTCCGTTGCTGCCGACCGGCGCCAGGACGAGGGAGCTGAGCGCGACATCGGTGCGCTCCGGCGTCACGAAGTGCGGGCGGATCGCGAAGGGCACGAGGATCTGGACCGCGAGGAAGGCGACGAGGGTCGCGGCCATCGCGGGCACGGTGCGCCGGATCAGCAGCCCGGCGCAGGCGCCGAGGGTGAAGGCGAACGCCGCGTAGCCGAGGGGGACGATCGCGCGGCCGCTGAACATGAGGGGGGTGAACCGGTCCAGGTTGACCCGGTCGATGGGACTCGCCCACCAGGTCACCAGGAGGCTGAGCACCCCGGTGACGGCTACGGCGACCAGGCCGACGGCACCGAGCTTGACCAGGATCCAGCGGCCGCGGGTGATGCTCTGGTTCCAGACGAGCCGGTGGGTGCCGGTCTCCAGTTCACGGGCGATCAACGGGGCGCCCCAGAAGACCCCGATGACGCCGGGCGCGGCGAGCAGCAGGCTGGTGACGTAGTAGGTCAGGGTCCGGTACTCGACGACCAGCGCGTTCCTGGCCCTTTCACAGTCACCCTGACAGCCGGCGACGGTGCTGTCGTAGAGGTCGCGCATCTGGAGGCCGGTGACCACCAGGAACATCGCGGCCGCGGCCAGGGCGGCGAGGGCCACGAGCATCTGGACACGGTACTGGCGCCAGGTCAGCCAGATCATCGCTGGTCCTCCCGGGTGGCTCGGGGGCCCGGCCTGGCTGCGGCCCGACTCATGTAGGTGATGACGAGGTCCTCCAGGTTGAGGGGTTCCAGGACCCAGGAGGGGTCGTGGACCGCCTTGTCGGAGCGCACGATGAAGGTGCTCTGCCGCTCGGTGTGGGTCTCCTGGACGACCTGCATGCCCTCGGGCAGGGTGGCGGCCTCGCGGCGCGCGGTGGTGAGCCGGAAGTGTGTGGCGAGGAGGTCGTCGACGTCGCCCGCGAGCTGGACGCGGGAGGCGACGAGCGAGATCAGGTGGTCGCAGACCCGTTCCAGGTCGGACACCAGGTGCGAGGAGAGCACGACGGTGGTTCCGTGTTCGGCCACCACCTCCATCAGGCTCTGCAGGAACTCTCGCCGGGCCAGCGGGTCCAGGGCGGCGACGGGCTCGTCGAGGATCAGCAGTTCGGGCCGTTTGGCCACGGCGAGGGTCAGGGCCACCTGGGCGCGCTGGCCGCCGGAGAGCTTGCCGGCCTTCTGTGCGGGGTCCAGGCCGAGCTGCCGGATCCGGCCCTCCGCCAGCTGGGCATCCCAGCCCGGGTTGAGCCGGGCCCCCAGCTTCAGGTGGTCGGCGATGGACAGCCCGGCGTACGTGGGGGTGTCCTGGGCGACGAAGCCGACCTTGGCGAGCTGCTCGGGCCCGGAAGCGGGCCGGCCGCCGAGCACCTCGATGCTGCCGGAGGTCGGGCCGATCAGCCCGCAGGCCAGCTGCAACAGGGTCGACTTCCCGGCCCCGTTGGGCCCGACCAGGCCGACGACCCGCCCGGCCGGCACGCTCAGGGTGCAGTCGCTCAGCGCCTGTTTGCGGCCGTACCGCTTGCCCAGCGCGCGGGCTTCCAATATGGCGGTCATTTCTCCTCTTCGGTGTGCGGGTCCGTGCCGGTCCGGGCACGGAAGGTGCTCAGGAACAGGGCCTCGATGCTCTCCTCGCCCAGCCCGGCGGCCCGCGCCTTGTCGAGCCACAGCTGCAGCTCCCGGCGCAGTGGCTCGTGCTCGGAGAGCGAGTCGTCGCTGAGGGTGCCGGAGATGAACGTGCCGACTCCGGGCTTCTTCACGACCAGGCCCTCGTACTCGAGCTCCCGGTAGGCCTTGAGCACGGTGTTCGGGTTGATCGCCACGCCGGCCGCGACGTCCTTGACGGTCGGCAGCCGGTCCCCCTCGGCCAACAGCCCCAGCCGCAGGGCCTGCCGGACCTGGTGGATGAGCTGCATGTACGGGGCGACACCGGAACGGGCATCGAGGTGGAACTCGATCACTGTCCTCCTCTATTCATCTAGCTTCCTAGCACTATAGGACTGTAGGTCTGCGATCACTGTCAAGAAGGAGCGCCTCAACACGGGCGCGAGCAGGGCGGATTGGATGCGCTGGCCCATAACCCTGCGCGATGCCCTCGGGGTGCCCCAGGATGTGCCTGTCGGGTGCAAGGGGGGACCGCGGGCGGTCCCGGAGCCATGGGGGGCGTGGCGGACATGGCAGGACAACTCATCTCCATGACGTTGGAGGACGGCGGCGACGAGATTGCCGCCGTGTTCGAGGTCGACGGGGCGTTGGCGGGATCCGACCTGGAGCTCGCGGCAGACGACGGACTGGTGGGGCGGGCCCGCATCTCGCTGCAGGACGCCCTGGACCAGGTGAAGCCCACGCTGGCGAGGGTCGCGCGGACGGTACGCGAACTGGGCCCGGACGAGGCCGAGATCGAGTTCGGGCTGAAGATGGGCGGCGAGACCGGCGTCATCGTCGCGAAGGGCACGGCAGAGGTGAACTTCGCCGTCCGGCTCGTCTGGCACCGCGCCTGAACCGGATGGGCGCGCGGCGCGAGGGGTTCGTCGTCAAACTGCGCCAGGGCACGTCCGACGTACCCGTCGGGGTCGGCTTCGTGGTGGGCGACAAGCACATCGTGACCTGCGCACACGTCGTCAACGTGGCCCTGGGCAGACCGAAGGGCACCACCGAGAGACCGGGTGAAGAGGCCCGCGTCCAGGTCGAGTTCGTCCTGCTCGGCGACGCCGAGGGAGCTCCGCTGCGCAACTGCCGGATCGTGGCCTGGGACCCCCCTCCGGGGGACCGGCGGCCCGGGCGGGACGTCGCGGGACTCGTACTGGTGGGGGGCGACACCCTGCCGGCGGGAGCCGGCCCGGCCCGGCTCGTCGACCCTAGGAACGGCCTGGCGCAGACCACCGAGGTGTCCGTCTTCGGCTACCCGGGGAGCCCGCCGCGGAAGGCCAACGGCGCCTGGAGCAGCTGCGTGCTGCGGGGCGCCGTCGGCGGCGGCCTGGTCCAGCTCGACACGTCCGGCGAGTCCGCGCTGCGCACCCAGCCGGGGTACAGCGGCGCCGCCGCCATCGCCTCCGACCGCTGGGGGGACGTGGTGATCGGCATGCTGGCCGTCGCGAGCCGGGGCGGTGAGCACGAGGACGCGTACGCCGTACCCGTGTCGGAAGTGGCGTCGGCCTGGCCCGAGGTCCTGGAACGCACCGTGCTGGCCCCGTGCCCCTACCGGGGGTTGCAGGCCTTCACCGCGGCCGATGCCCGGGCCGGGGTGTTCGTGGGCCGTGAAAGGGAGATCGAACGCCTCCGGGCGATGCTCCAGAACCAGCCCTGCGTCGTGGTGGCCGGCCCCTCGGGAGTCGGCAAGTCCTCCCTGGTCGGGGCCGGCCTGCAGCCGGCGCTGGCCGCCGACGGCTGGACCGTGGCGAGCTTCCGGCCCGGATACACCCCGTACGACTCGGTGGCCCGTGCCCTGCTGGACCTGGAGAACCCAGATGCCGATCACACCCTGGAACGGCTGGAGAGCAGGGCGCGCGCCCTGAGGGAGGAGGGGTTCTGGCCGGTCGCCACGCGGATCGCGCTGCTCACAGGGCGCCGGCTCACCCTCATCGGCGACCAGTTCGAAGAGGTCCTCAGCAACGGCGGCCCCGCCCTGCGGCAGGAATTCCTGGAGCGGATGCTTCCCGAACCGGACTCCGTGGGCGACTCACCGGTGCGGCTCGTGTGCACCTTGCGGTCCGACTTCCTGCCGGACCTGCTGGATCTGCCCTCCATCGGTCCGCGCATCCAGGACCGCCAGCTCAACGTCTCCCCGCTGGACGAGGCGGCGCTGACCCGGGTGATCGTCGAACCGGCCGCCGCGGCCGGGGTCGTCTACAGCCAGGGCGTCGCCGAGGCCATCGCCGCCGAGGCGGCCAAGGCCCCGGGCAGCCTCCCGCTGCTCGAGTTCGCCCTGACCGAGCTCTGGCCCATGCAGCAGGAACGGAAGATCACCTTCGACGGCTACCACTCCCTCGGCGGGGTCGCGGGCGCCCTCAACCGGCACGCCGAGAACGCCTTCCGGTTCCTGGCCCGGCGACTGGACGAGGCCCGGATCCGGCGGGTGCTGCTGTCGATGGTGCGGGCCCGCGGCGGGGCGAGCAGCGCGGTCCGGGTGACCGCCCTGCGGGCCCATCTGGGCCGGGACTGGCAGGTCGCCCGGCTCTTGGCACAGCCCGACCAGCGACTCGTCGTACTCGGGACGACCGGACCGGGAACGGCGGAGATCGCCCACGAGGCGCTGATCAGGGAATGGACCAGGCTCGCCGACTGGGTCGACGCCGATGCCGACTTCCAGCAGTGGCTCGCGGTCATGGAGGAGCGGGCCGCGGACGGAGACCTGCTCTCCGCCGCCCGGGTGTCGGAGGCGGAACACTGGCGGAGCGAGCGCAGCACCGACGTGCCCGCGGTGGTGTCCGAGTTCGTCGAGCGCAGCGCGGCGGCCATCCTCGTCCAGCAGCACAACGAGGTCCTGCTGACCAAGTCGCAGGCCCTGACCGAGCAGTTACGCGAACGGTCCACGATGCTGGAGAACCGCCAGGCGGCGCTCCAGGCCGCGAACCGGCAGCTGGAGGAGCAGGCGGCGCAGCTGGCCCACGAGAACGACGCGATGGAGGTCCAGTACGCCCGGACCGAAGAGGCACGGCAGAGCCTGCAGGAGCACAACGAAGTGCTGGCCCTGTCGATCAGGCAGAAGAGCGAGTTCCTGGCGAACATGTCCCACGAGCTGCGCACTCCGCTGAGTTCCCTGCAGCTCCTGGCTCAGGAGCTCGCCGACAACGCCGACCGGACGCTCACCCCGAAGCAGGTCGAGTACGCCCGGGCCATCCAGGGGGCGGGCCGTGACCTCCTCTCCCTGCTGGACGACATCCTCGACCTCTCCGACGCGGAGACCGGCCGTATGGAGATCGTCCCGGTCCCGGTTCCCCTGCTCCAGGTCGCCGACCATCTCGATGCCGCGTTCTCGCCCTTGGCGGAGAGAAAGGGACTGGACCTGTCCGTCCGGGTGGCGCCGGAGCTGCCGGCGACCCTGCACGCGGACGAACAGCGTCTGCTCCAGATCCTGCGGAGCCTGCTCGCCAACGCCGTGAAGTTCACCGACGACGGCGAGATACGGCTCGAGATCCGGCCCGCCGGCCGGGACGTGCCGCCGTCGGTCCACGGACGGCTCGCCGACATGAAGGCGGCGGAGCTGATCGCCTTCTCGGTCAGCGACACGGGGGTCGGGATCTCCGACGGAAGGCTGAAGGTCATCTTCGAGGCGTTCGAGCATGCCGGCGACGTGACCGGGAAGCGGTACGTCGGGGCCGGACTCGGGCTGTCCATCAGCCGCGAGATCGCCCGGCTGATGGAGGGCGAGATCCATGTGGCCAGCGAACGCGGACTCGGGTCCGTGTTCACCCTCTACCTACCGCTCGTTCCCGGCGGGCCGGTGCCGCAGCCGGAGCCGTGGGAGCTGTCCGGGCCGCGGGAACACGCCGATGGCGCCGCGTCCGCCGCGGCCTACGGCTTCTCCGGGCAGAAGGTGCTGATCGTGGATGACGACGTCCGGGTGGCTTTCGCCCTCACCACCGACTTCGAGCGCCACGGCCTGGACGTCCTGTGGGCGGAACGCGTACCGCAGGCGATCGCCGCGGTCACCGCCGCCCCGGACGTCGCGCTGGTGCTGCTGCGCCTGCCCAGTCAGGGCATGAGCGGCGGCGGCTCCGCGGCGGCCTCGGTCATCGCCCAACTGACCGGCCCGTCCCAGCGCCCCGTCATCGTCCTCGCCCGCAAGGAGACCGCCTTGGGCCGCGAGAGGGCCCTCGCCGCGGGCGCGTCCGACTACGCCGCCAAGTCCCTCGACGGCGAACACCTCCTCCCGCTCATCCACCACTGGCTCCGCCCGGACCGGGACGGACCGTGACGCCTACGGATCCGGGCGCACCCCCGCGCAACGGATCCTGGAACGCCACAGCGCCCGTCATCCCTGGTCGGGGACATGACGGGCGCTGTGTCGGGAGTTCCGCACGCCGTTGTACGGACCGTATGAGGGGTCCCTCCCCCGAGGGAGGGTGCTGCCGGTGGCACGGGCCCCGCACCGACGGTCGGAGGCCGGCGCAGCCGGGCGAAGCCCGGGAGGCCGCCTGCGGCCGAGCGGTGCGAGCACGGCGTCCAGAAGGAGCCACGACGGGCGCTGTGTCGGGAGTTCCGCACGCCGTTGTACGGACCGTATGAGGGGTCCCTCCCCCGAGGGGGAGGGGGACTGCCAGGTCAGACGGTCAGAGAACGGTCCGTCGGCTTGACCGGGTACGGGAGGGCGCTGGTGCCGGTCAGGAAGCGGTCCACGCCGCGGGCGGCCGAGCGGCCTTCCGCGATGGCCCAGACGATGAGCGACTGGCCGCGGCCCGCGTCGCCGGCGACGAAGACGCCGTCGACGTTGGTCGCGTAGGAGGCGTCGCGGTCGATGTTGCCGCGGGCGTCCAGCTCCAGGCCGAACTGGTCGACCAGACCGTTGGCCTGGTCCGTGCCCGTGAAGCCCATCGCCAGGGTGACCAGCTGCGCGGGGAGGACGCGCTCGGTGCCGGGCTTCTGGACGAGCTTGCCGTCCTCGAAGGCGACCTCGACCAGGTGCAGGGCCTTGACGTTGCCGTCCTCGTCGCCCTCGAAGTGGGTGGTGGAGACGGAGTAGACCCGCTCGCCGCCCTCCTCGTGCGCGGAGGTGACCTTGTAGAGCATCGGGAAGGTCGGCCACGGCTGGTTGGCGTTGCGGTCCTCGCCCGGCTTCGGCATGATCTCCAGCTGCGTGACCGAGGCCGCGCCCTGGCGGTGGGCGGTGCCCACGCAGTCCGCGCCGGTGTCGCCGCCGCCGATGACGACCACGTGCTTGCCCTCGGCCGTGATGGGGGGCGCCATGAAGTCGCCCTCCTGCACCTTGTTCGCGAGCGGCAGGTACTCCATCGCGAAGTGGATGCCGTTCAGCTCGCGGCCCGGGACCGGGAGGTCGCGGGAGACCGTGGCGCCCGCCGCGATGACCACCGCGTCGAACCGCTTGCGCAGGTCGGTGGCGGTGATGTCGCGGCCGACCTCGATGCCGGTACGGAACTTGGTGCCCTCCGCACGCATCTGCTCGATGCGGCGGTTGATGTGCACCTTCTCCATCTTGAACTCGGGGATGCCGTAGCGCAGCAGGCCGCCGACGCGGTCGGCGCGCTCGTACACCACCACGGTGTGGCCGGCCCGGGTCAGCTGCTGGGCCGCGGCGAGACCCGCCGGGCCGGAGCCGATGACGGCGGCCGTCTTGCCGGAGAGGCGCTCCGGCGGCTGCGGGGTGACGTTGCCGTTGTCCCAGGCCTTGTCGATGATCGAGACTTCGACGTTCTTGATCGTGACGGCCGGCTGGTTGATGCCGAGGACGCACGCCGACTCGCACGGGGCCGGGCAGAGGCGCCCGGTGAACTCCGGGAAGTTGTTCGTGGCGTGCAGGCGCTCGCTCGCCGCCGACCAGTCGTCGCGGTACGCGAAGTCGTTCCACTCGGGGATCAGGTTCCCGAGCGGGCACCCGTTGTGGCAGAACGGGATGCCGCAGTCCATGCAGCGGCCGGCCTGCTCGCTGATGATCGGGAGCAGCGAGCCCGGAACGTAGACCTCGTTCCAGTCCTTCAGCCGGTCGGCGACAGGACGGGTACAGGCGGTCTCGCGCTGGGTGGTGAGGAAGCCCTTCGGGTCAGCCATGGGTCGCCGCCTCCATCATCTTCTCCGTGGTCTCGGATTCCGAGAGTCCGGCGAGCTCAGCGGCGTCCTTGGCGGCGAGCACTGCCTTGTACGTGGTCGGGATGATCTTGCTGAAGCGGTCCACCGCGACGGACCAGTCAGCCAGGAGCTTCGCGGCCACGGTCGAGCCGGTCTCCTCCTCGTGGCGGCGCACCACATCGTGCAGCCACTGCTTGTCGGTGTCGGACGGGGCCTCTACGGCGCCCGCGTTGCCGACGTTGACGTTGTTCGGGTCGAGGTCGATGACGTACGCGACGCCGCCCGACATGCCGGCCGCGAAGTTGCGGCCCGTCTCGCCGAGGACGACCGCGGTGCCGCCGGTCATGTACTCGCAGCCGTGGTCGCCCACGCCTTCCGAGACGACCAGGGCGCCGGAGTTGCGGACGCAGAAGCGCTCGCCGGTGCGGCCGCGCAGGAACATCTCGCCGCCGGTGGCTCCGTAGCCGATGGTGTTGCCGGCGATGGTGGAGTACTCGGCGAGGTGGTCGGCGCCGCGGTCCGGGCGGACCACGATCCGGCCGCCGGAGAGGCCCTTGCCGACGTAGTCGTTGGCGTCGCCCTCCAGGCGGAGGGTGATGCCCTTCGGCACGAAGGCGCCGAAGGACTGGCCGGCCGAACCGGTGAAGGTCAGGTCGATCGTGTTGTCGGGCAGGCCCGCGCCGCCGAACTTCTTGGTGACGTGGTGGCCGAGCATGGTGCCGACGGTCCGGTTGATGTTGCGGATCGCGACCTGGGCGCGGACCGGCTGGGCGCTCTCGGCGGAGTCGGCGTTCAGCGCGTCGGCGGCGAGCTCGACGAGCTCGTTGTCGAGCGCCTTCTCCAGGCCGTGGTCCTGCTCGATCAGGGCGTGGCGCACCGCGCCCTCGGGCAGCTCCGGCACGTAGAAGAGCGGCTCCAGGTCGAGGCCCTGCGCCTTCCAGTGCGTGACGGCCTTCGTCGTGTCGAGGAGCTCGGCGTGGCCGACGGCCTCCTCGATCGTACGGAAGCCCAGCTCGGCGAGGAGCTCGCGCACCTCCTCCGCGATGAACTCGAAGAAGTTGACGACGAACTCGGGCTTGCCCGAGAAGCGGTCGCGCAGGACCGGGTTCTGCGTGGCGATGCCGACCGGGCAGGTGTCCAGGTGGCAGACGCGCATCATGACGCAGCCGGAGACGACGAGCGGCGCGGTCGCGAAACCGAACTCCTCGGCGCCGAGCAGCGCGGCGATGACCACGTCGCGGCCGGTCTTGAGCTGGCCGTCCGTCTGGACGACGATCCGGTCGCGCAGCCCGTTGAGCAGCAGGGTCTGCTGGGTCTCGGCGAGGCCGAGCTCCCAGGGGCCGCCCGCGTGCTTCAGGGACGTCAGGGGAGACGCGCCCGTACCGCCGTCGTGGCCGGAGATGAGGACGACGTCCGCGTGGGCCTTGGAGACACCCGCGGCGACCGTGCCCACGCCGACCTCGGAGACCAGCTTCACGTGGATGCGGGCGACCGGGTTGGCGTTCTTGAGGTCGTGGATCAGCTGAGCCAGGTCCTCGATGGAGTAGATGTCGTGGTGCGGCGGCGGGGAGATCAGGCCGACGCCCGGGGTGGAGTGCCGGGTCTTGGCGACCCACGGGTAGACCTTGTGGCCGGGCAGCTGGCCGCCCTCGCCGGGCTTGGCGCCCTGCGCCATCTTGATCTGGATGTCGTCCGCGTTGACCAGGTACTCGGAGGTGACGCCGAAGCGGCCGGAGGCGACCTGCTTGATCGACGAGCGCCGCGCCGGGTCGTACAGGCGGTCCGGGTCCTCGCCGCCCTCACCGGTGTTGGACTTGGCGCCCAGCTGGTTCATGGCGATGGCGAGGGTCTCGTGCGCCTCCTTGGAGATGGAGCCGTACGACATGGCGCCGGTGGAGAAGCGCTTGACGATGTCGGAGACCGACTCGACCTCGTCGAGGGGGATCGACGGGCGGTCGCTCTTGAAGCCGAAGAGGCCGCGGAGCGTCATGAGGCGCTCGGACTGCTCGTTCACGCGGTCCGTGTACTGCCGGAAGATGTCGTACCGACGGTTGCGGGTGGCGTGCTGGAGGCGGAAGACCGTCTCCGGGTCGAACAGGTGCGGCTCGCCCTCGCGGCGCCACTGGTACTCGCCGCCGATCTCCAGCGCGCGGTGCGTGGCCGCGATGCCGGAGACGGGGTACGCCTTGGCGTGGCGGGCGGCCACCTCCTTGGCGATGACGTCCAGGCCGGCGCCGCCGATCTTCGTGGCGGTGCCCGCGAAGTAGGTGCCGACGAAGTCCTCGTTGAGGCCGACGGCCTCGAAGACCTGGGCGCCGCGGTAGGAGGCGACGGTGGAGATGCCCATCTTGGACATGACCTTCAGGACGCCCTTGCCGAGCGCGTAGATCAGGTTCTTGATGGCCTGCTCCGGCTCCAGGCCGGTCAGGAAGGTACCGGCGCGCAGGAGGTCCTCGACGGACTCCATGGCCAGGTACGGGTTGACCGCGGCGGCGCCGTAGCCGATCAGCAGCGCGACGTGGTGGACCTCGCGGACGTCACCGGCCTCGACGAGCAGGCCCACCTGGGTGCGCTGCTTCGTGGCGATGAGGTGGTGGTGCACGGCGGAGGTGAGCAGCAGCGACGGGATCGGCGCGTGCTCGGCGTCCGAGTGGCGGTCCGACAGGACGATCAGGTGCGCGCCGTTCGCGATGGCCGCGTCGACCTCGCCCCGGATCTCCTCGATCCGCGCGGCGAGCGCCTCGCCGCCGCCGGAGACCCGGTAGAGGCCGGAGAGCGTGGCGGCCTTCATGCCGGGCATGTCGCCGTCGGCGTTGATGTGGATGAGCTTGGCCAGCTCGTCGTTGTCGATCACCGGGAAGGGCAGGGTGACGCTGCGGCAGGACGCGGCGGTCGACTCCAGCAGGTTGCCCTGGGGGCCGAGCGAGGACAGCAGCGAGGTGACGAGCTCCTCGCGGATGGCGTCCAGCGGCGGGTTGGTGACCTGCGCGAAGAGCTGGGTGAAGTAGTCGAAGAGCAGCCGGGGGCGCTCGGACAGGGCCGCGATCGGGGAGTCCGTACCCATGGAGCCGAGGGGCTCGCCGGCGGTACGGGCCATCGGCGCGAGGATGACGCGCAGCTCTTCCTCGGTGTAGCCGAAGGTCTGCTGGCGGCGGGTGACCGAGGCGTGGGTGTGCACGATGTGCTCGCGCTCGGGCAGGTCCGACAGCTCGATCTCGCCGGTCTCCAGCCACTCCGCGTACGGGGCGGCGGCGGCCAGCTCGTTCTTGATCTCGTCGTCCTCGATGATCCGCTTCTGGGCGGTGTCGACGAGGAACATCTTGCCGGGCTGCAGGCGGCCCTTGCGGACGACCTTGGCCGGGTCGATGTCGAGCACGCCGACCTCGGAGCCGAGGACGACGAGGCCGTCGTCGGTGACCCAGTAGCGGCCGGGGCGCAGACCGTTGCGGTCGAGGACCGCGCCGACCTGGGTGCCGTCGGTGAAGGTGACGCAGGCCGGGCCGTCCCAGGGCTCCATCTGGGTGGAGTGGTACTTGTAGAACGCGCGGCGGGCCGGGTCCATGGAGGTGTGGTTCTCCCACGCCTCCGGGATCATCATCAGCACGCTGTGCGGGAGCGACCGGCCGCCGAGGTGGAGCAGCTCCAGGACCTCGTCGAAGGAGGCCGAGTCGGAGGCGTCCGGGGTGCAGATCGGGAAGATCCGGTCCAGCACGCCGTCGCCGAAGGCCTCGGAGGCCAGCTGGGACTCGCGGGCCTTCATCCAGTTGCGGTTGCCCTTGACCGTGTTGATCTCGCCGTTGTGCGCGACGAAGCGGTACGGGTGGGCGAGCGGCCAGGACGGGAAGGTGTTCGTGGAGAACCGCGAGTGGACCAGGGCGAGCGTCGAGGCGAAGCGACGGTCGGAGAGGTCGGGGAAGAAGGGCTCCAGCTGGCCGGTGGTCAGCATGCCCTTGTAGACGATGGTGCGGGCGGAGAGCGACGGGAAGTAGACCCCGGCCTCGCGCTCGGCGCGCTTGCGCAGCACGAAGGCCTTGCGGTCCAGCTCGATGCCGGTCGTCCCGTTGCTCACGAAGAGCTGGGAGAAGGCCGGCATGGTGGCGCGGGCGCCGTTGCCGAGCAGGTCCGGGGTGACCGGGACCTCGCGCCAGCCGAGAACGGTCAGGTTCTCCTGGGCGGCGATGGCCTCGATCTGCTCCACGGCGACGGCCTGTGCGGTGCCGTCGGCGGGGAGGAAGGCGATGCCGACGGCGTACGCGCCGGCCTCGGGGAGCTCGAAGCCGGCCACCTCGCGCAGGAACGCGTCCGGGACCTGGCTGAGGATTCCGGCGCCGTCGCCCGAGTCCGGCTCGGAGCCGGTCGCGCCGCGGTGCTCGAGGTTCCGCAATACGGTCAGGGCCTGCTCAACGAGGGTGTGGGTGGCCTCGCCGGTGAGGTTCGCCACGAATCCGACGCCACAGGCGTCCTTCTCGTTGCGCGGGTCGTACATGCCCTGCTGGGCGGGGCGACCGTCCATGGGCGACCAGGCGGTGGTGCTGAGCCCGGTCGCGGAGTGCGTGGATGCGGAACGCATCGGCTCTCCCGTCGTCGTCGTGGCATATGTGCATAGCCGAGGGACGACGTTGGCCCTCTGCGAAATTTCGTGCAGATTACATGATGACGACAATCCCGAGAAGCGGATACGTCATTCCAGCATGCGGACACTGCACGAGGCAGAAAGAGCGGACTTCCGCGGCACGCCAAGGGGTTTTCGCGGGGCGGAGGTCCGGACACAGGACGGGCATCGTTGCCCGGAGTCCTGGTCTGATTCCCGGCGGACACGGAATCGAAACCGCCGGGTAACGGACTACTTATGTTGCGCACTGCATAGTGTCTCACTCCAGCCGCGGTCAGCCTATGGCTCCACCGATCCAGGTTCCCAGGATGTACGTCACACCGGCGGCCGCGCCACCGAGGACCAGCTGGCGCACGCCGCTGTACCACCAGGACCGGGCGGTGACCCGGGAGACCACCGCGCCGCAGGCGAAGAGCCCGGCCAGCGCGAGCAGCACCGCGGGCCACAGGGCCGTGGCGCCGAGCAGGTACGGCAGTACGGGGAGCAGCGCGCCCAGCGCGAAGGAGCCGAAGGACGAGACCGCGGCGACGAGCGGCGAGGGCAGGTCGTCGGGGTCGATCCCGAGCTCCTCGCGGGCGTGGATCTCCAGCGCCTGCTCCGGATCGCGGGACAGCTGCATGGCGACCTCGCGGGCGAGCATGGGCTCGACCCCGCGGGAGACGTAGAGCTCGGCCAGCTCCTCCATCTCGTCGACCGGGTGCTTGCGCAACTGCTGCCGCTCTATGTCCAGTTCCGCGAGGACCAGCTCGCGCTGCGAGGCGACGGAGGTGTACTCGCCGGCCGCCATCGAGAAGGCGCCGGCCGCGAGGCCCGCCAGCCCGGTGATGACGACGGTCTGCGGGGCGACGGCGCCGCCGGCCACACCGGTCATGAGGGCGAGGTTGGAGACGAGGCCGTCCATGGCACCGAAGACGGCCGGGCGCAGCCATCCGCCGTTGACGTCGCGGTGGGTGTGGTTGTCCCGGTGCGCGGTGTGCAGCGGTGCTTCGATGTCGATGATGGACATGCCGAGATATCTCCCCATTTGTGCGAACGGGTGCCGCGAGACACCCCGCTCCCCCTGAACACCTCGAAACTACGCACGATTTCTGCCGCCCGCCAGCAAGGAAGGCCGTACTTACCTGCGGTTTTGTGGGTCGGCGACCGGGTGACGACGGGCTGCGCGGGGTGTTTCGCGACGAGCGACAAACCACATGCCGTGGCACAAATCCCCCAAGGGCTCATGATGAGCCCCATCCAATGTGGGAGAGGCGCGCCATGGAGCCGGTGAAGCTGATTGCATGCAATCCGCAGGTCCTCCTCGAACGGGCCAGGGGCGCTCTTCTCGGGCTCGCGGTGGGCGACGCGCTGGGCGCCCCCGCGGAGAACATGAAGCCGTCGGAGATCCGGGCCAAGTGGGGCCGCATCGAGGGGTTCGTGTCGGAGGACCCGGCGGGCACGGACGACACCGAGTACGCGATCTTCTCCGGGCTGCTGCTGGCCCGTCACGGCTCGGCGCTCACGGTCTCCCACGTGGAGCGCGCCTGGCACCACTGGATCGCGGACCTCGACGAAGGCCCGTTCCGCGGCGCCGGGTTCTCGGAGCGCGGCACCCTCGAAAACCTCCGCCGGGGCCTGGCCGCCCCCATCTCGGCCCAGCACCGGCACGCGTGGTCGGACGGTCTCGCCATGCGGGCGGCGCCGTTCGGGGTCTTCGCGGCCGGCCGGCCCGCCGAGGCGGCCCGGCTGGTCGCCATCGACGGCACGGTCAGCCACGACGGCGAGGGCATCTACGGCGGCCAGGCGGTGGCGGCGGGCGTCGCCGCGGCGATGGCCGGCGGCAGCCCTGCGTCCGTGGTCTCGGCGGCCCTGTCCGTGATCCCGTCCGACTCGTGGACGGCCCGCTCCCTGCGCCGGGCGGTCACCGCCGCTCCGCGCGGGGAACGGGCGGTGCGCTCGGCGGTGGTCATCGGCGGCTACCCGTGGACGGACCTGGCGCCCGAGGCCGTCGGCCTCGCCTTCGGCGCCTTCGCCGCGTGCCGGGGCGACTTTCCCTCCTCGGTCCTGACCGCGGTCAACATGGGCCGCGACGCGGACACCACGGCGGCGGTGGCGGGCGCGCTGTCCGGCGCGATGTCGGGCGCCGCCGCGATCCCCGCCGCCTGGTCCTCGGCCATCGGCCCGGTCCGCGGCAGCTGCCTCCCCTCGATGCGGGGCTACCACGTCCTCGACATCGCGGACCTCCTCACCCCCGAATACGAGGCCCCCCGATGACACCCCCGCCCGCCCCGGCAGAACCGGACCCCCGCCACCGGCCGCAGGCAGCGCTGACCGATACCAACGGAAACCGAGGGGCCGGGGGCCCGCCCCCGGAGCGGAACCCGGCCCCGGCAACGGCACCGGAGCCCGGCGGCCGGCCGCGCGCAGCGCTGGCCGATCTCTCGGCGGGCCCGACCGCGCCGGCAGAGCCGGACCCCCACCACCAGCCACGCGCAGCGCTGAGCGAGACCAACGGAAACCGGGGGGCCGGGGGCCCGCCCCCGGAGCGGAACCCCGCCGCAGCGACGGCACAGGAGCCCGGCGGCCGGCCGTGCGCAGCGCTGGCCGAGGCCGACGGGAGCAGGGGGGCCGGGGGGCTGCCCCCGGTTTCGGGAAGGGGCGGGGTGGGGGGAGTCTTCGCCTCCGCCGACGGCCCGCACCCGGCTCCCCGTACATCCGCGGGCGCAAGCGGAGCCACGGCCGGGGGCCGAGCCCTCGCCGCAGGCGAAGCAGGAGCCGTGGCCGTGGCCGGAGTGGGGAGCGGGGCCATGGCGGTGGCCGGGGGCGGGCCCCTGGTCGGGGTGGCGCGCGGGTGGGCCGGGGACGTGGCCTTCGGGGTGCTCGGTGCCGGGCCGGGCCTCCGTATCGCCGGGGTCCGGGTCGTCGCGCGGCCCGCCGCATCCGTCGAGCCCCCCGCAGGGGCCCGGCGGATCGAGGGCCTCCTCCTCGGCCTCGCCGCAGGCGACGCGGCCGGGTGGCCCGCCGCCCGCCACCGCGCCAGCCGGATGCCCGAGTGGACCCGCCGTCTCACCCGCGAGCTCGACACCTTCGCCGAGCAGAACGCCACCACCACCCTCCCCGTCCCCATCGCCCTCAACCAGCCCCCCGAGCCCCTGCGCCTCGGCCCGTCCGACGACGCCGAGTGGGCCGCGTTCGTCGCCGAGTCCGTACTCACCGCCGCCGGCGTCCTGCTCAGCGACCTGTCCCGGTCCCGCCGCATGCGCGCCGCCATCGACCTCGCGTGGAACGCCCTGGCCTCCGAGGTCGCCGCCGCGGCGGAACGCGCGCCCGAGGTCGAGTCCGCCGTCCTCCCCCTCCGCGCCCGGATCTCCGTCCGCGCCGGCCTCGGCAACCTCGCCACCGGCCTGCGCCCGCCCGCCACCGGCCACGACAACCCGCACTACTTCGACGACGCCGCCTGCATCCGCGCCTGCGTGCTCGCCGTCGTCCACCCCGGCGACCCCTTCGCGGCGGCCGACCTCGCCGAGTTCGACGCCCGCTACACCCAGGACGGCGACGGCGTCCACGGCGCCCGCGCCATGGCCGCGGCCATCGCCACCGCCCTCGCCACCGCCGACGTCGACGCCGCCGTCGAGGCCGCCCTCGCCCAGCTCCCCGAGGCCACCGAGATCGGCCGCAACGCCCGCCACGCCGTGGACCTCGCCCGTACCCGCACGGACGGCGGCGGCGCCTTCGCCATCGTCCCCATCCTCGAACACGAGATCGTGGACCACGTCTACAGCTACGGGATCGCCGCCGCCGAGACCGTCCCCGTGGCCCTCGCCCTCGCGACCGCCGCCCGCGGCCGGGTGACCGAGGCCGTTCCGGCGGCCGCCTGCCTGTCCCGCGTCGCGGACTCCGCCCCCGCCCTCGCCGGCGCCCTCACCGGCGTGCTCGGCGGCGGCGATTCGATCCCCGCCGCCTGGCGCGAGGCCTGCCGCACCCTGTCCGGCTGCGCCCTCCCCCGCCTCGCCGGCACCGACCTCGTGGAACTCGCCGCGCTCCTCGCGCGTACGGAACTCACCTCACCCAAACCGCAAGGGATGATTCGGACATGACGCTCACGTTGGAGGACCGGGCCTGCGGCGCTCTCGTCGGAGCCGCCGTCGGCGACGCGCTCGGCGGCCCGGTGGAGGGCTGGACCCCGGACCAGATCGTGGAACGGCACGGCGGCCGCGTGCACGGCATCGTCGGCCCGTGGCACGAGAACTGGCGCACGGCCCGCCCCATCGCCCCGTACCACAAGGGCGACGGACACGTCACGGACGACACCCTGATGACGCACGCGCTGGTCCGCGTGTACGAGGCCGTACGGGACCACCTCGACTCCCACGCGATCGCCGAGCACCTGGTCCCCGACCTGATGAACAACCCCCGCTGGATCCCCGAACTGGAGGCCGAGGCCCTGCCGTTGCAGCGGATCTTCCTCGCCGAGAAGTGGATCGTGACCCGGCTGCACTACGCGCACGTCGACCCCCGCGAGGCCGGCAGCGGAAACATCGTCAACTGCGGGGCCGCGATGTACATGGCGCCGGTGGGCCTCGCCAACGCGGGCAACCCGGCGGGCGCGTACGCCGAGGCGCTCGACATCGCCGGCGCGCACCAGTCCTCGTACGGGCGGGAGGCGGCGGGCGTGTTCGCGGCGGCAGTGGCCGCCGCGTGCGTGCCCGGGGCGACGGCCGCCTCCGTGGTGGACACGGCCCTGTCCCTGGCCAAGGACGGCACGCACGCCGCGATCGCGGCCGTCCGGGAAGCGGCCGCCGCCCACCGGGACTTCGAGTCGGCGCTGGCCCCGCTGCGGGCGGCGGTGGCCCCGTACGACTCGGTCGGCCCGGACTACCGCAACCCGTCACTCGGCGCCCGCCGCCCCTCCCGCCTCCACGCCATCGAGGAACTCCCGATCGCGCTGGGGATGCTGCTGGTCGCGGGCGGCGCGTACGAGACCTCGGTGCTCGGCTCGGTCAACTACGGCCGGGACTGCGACTCCATCGCCACCATGGCGGGGGCGATCGCCGGGGCCCTGGGCGGCGAGGCCGCGGTCCCGGCCGTCTGGGCCAAGCAGGTCGCCGAGGCCAGCCGCCTCGACCTGCACGCCCCGGCGCTGGCGATGGCCGCCGTGGCCCGCGAGGTCTTCGCCCTCGACCGGGACCGCCGCCGGACCCACGAGTCGGCCTTCACCGCGATCTCGGCCCCGCGGTGACGGCATCCGCGGCCTGCGCCCCGGACTCCGTCCGGCTCACGTGGGCCCAGCCCGAGGACCTCGTCGGGCACGAGCTGCGCCAGGCTGCCGAGGACGGCCGGAACCCGGAGCCCGCCCGGCGCGCCTGGCTGGCGGCGGGCGGCAGCCCGGCCCCGGACCGCGCCGGCGCCTCCCCGACCCCGGCGCCGCCGGAGCTCCGCGCCCTCGCGGTCGGCCTGCTGGACGAACTCGCCGCGCAGACCTCCCCCCTGGCCGCCGCCGAACCACAGCCCTGGCAGGCCATCGTCGCAGCCTGCCCAAACTGGCCCCCAACCGCAGCACAGCCCCCCGCCACCCCGGCCGAACACACACCGTCCACACCCCCCACCACCCCAGCCACGATGCAGGCCCCCGCCCGGAACCGGCCGCAGGCAACCGGGCCTGACCGGGACCCCGCCGGACACCGGCCAGCCTCCCACCCCGGCGCCGCGGCCGGGCACCGCCGGGAACCCGGCGGCCACCAGCCGTCCGGGCACGACCAGTCCGCACACCCCGCCGCCCCGGCCGCACAGTACGACCCCGCCCGGGCCGGACACGACGCGCCGAGCCGGCCGCAGGCCACCCGGCAGGACCTGGATCTGCGGACCCGGCTGGAAGCCGCCTGGTTGGGGCGGGCCGTCGGGTGTCTGCTCGGCAAGCCCGTCGAGAAGCTCCCCCTGGAGGGGATCCGGGCGCTGGCCCGCGCCACCGGCAACTGGCCGCTGAACGACTGGTTCAGCGAACGCGGCGTACCGCCGGAGGTGCTGGCCGCGTACCCCTGGAACCGCCGCTCCGCCCCCACCTCGCTCGCCGAGAACATCGACGGCATGCCCGAGGACGACGACCTCAACTACCCGCTGATCGGCCTGCTCCTGCTCCAGCGGCACGGCAAGGGCTTCACCACCGCCGACGTGGCCCGCCTCTGGCTCGACGAGCTGCCCGCCGGGCGGACCTTCACCGCCGAGCGCATCGCGTACCGCAACCTCCTGCTGGGGCTGGAGCCGCCCGCCACCGCCAACCACCACAATCCCTTCCGCGAATGGATCGGCGCCCTCATCCGCGCCGACGTCCACGGCTGGACCAACCCGGGCGACCCGGCCGCCGCCGCGGCCCAGGCGTACCGGGACGCCGTCCTGACCCACACCGGCAACGGCGTCTACGCCGCCCTCTTCATCGCGGCCGCCACCGCCGAGGCCGCCACCGGCCGGGCGGACGTCCACACCGCGCTCCGGGCCGGGCTGGCCGTCGTACCGCCCCGCTCCCGCCTCGCCGAGGCCGTCCGCCTCGGGATCCGGGCGGCCTCGGACGAGGCCGACTTCGACCTCGTCGTCGACCGGCTGCACGCACGCTTCGGGCACTACCACTGGGTCCACGCCGTCCCCAACACCGCCCTGATCGCGGCCGCCCTCACCCACGCCGACGGGGACTTCACCCGCTCCGTCTGCCGCGCCGTGTCCGGCGGCTGGGACACCGACTCCAACGGGGCCACCGCCGGCGCCCTCGCCGCGCTGGTCGCGGGCTCCCCCGGCGCCCTCCCGCACCGCTGGACCGCTCCCCTCAAGAACCGTCTCGCCACCACCGTCCCCGGCTTCGACGGCATCGGCTTCGACGCCCTCGCCCACCTCACCGCACAGGAGGCAGCACGCTCATGACGGCAATCGCCGTGCTCGGCAGTACGAACATGGACCTCGTCGCCTACGTCCCCAAGGCCCCCCGCCTCGGGGAGACCGTCACCGGCCGGGCCTTCCGCACGGTCCCCGGCGGCAAGGGGGCCAACCAGGCCGTCGCCGCCGCGCGCTCCGGCGGGGAGGTGGTGATGATCGGCGCGGTCGGGACCGACGAGTTCGGCGTACGGCTGCGCTCCGCGCTCACCGCCGACGGGATCGACACCGCGGCCCTGCGCACCGTCGAGGGTGCCAGCGGCACCGCCCACATCACCGTGGACGACGAGGGCGGCAACAGCATCATCGTCATCCCCGGCGCCAACGCCCGCGTCACCGGCCTGGAGGCGGGGGACGAGGCCCGGATCGCGGCCGCCGGATCCCTCCTCCTCCAGCTCGAACTCCCCCTCACCGCCGTCCTCGCCGGTGCCCTCGCCGCCCGCGCGCACGGCGTCCGTACGGTCCTCACGCCGGCCCCGGCCCAGCCGCTGCCCCCCGAGCTCCTCGCCACCACCGACCTCCTGGTGCCGAACGAGCACGAGGCGGCGGCCCTCACCGGCCTCACCGACCCCGGCCAGGCCGCCGAGGCCCTGCTGAACGACGTGCCCGAGGTGGTGATCACCCTCGGCGCGGCCGGAGTCCTGTACGCCGCCCGCGGCCGTGCGCCCCTCGCCGTGCCCGCGCCCCGGGTCCGGGCCGTGGACACCACGGCCGCCGGGGACACCTTCGTCGGCGCCCTCGCCGTGGCCCTGGGCGAGGGCCGGCCGATGCCCGACGCCCTGCGCTGGGCCTCGGCGGCGGCCGCACTGTCCGTCCAGCGGCACGGCGCCCAGGACTCGATGCCCACCCGCACCGAAACGGACGCCTTCGCCGCGGCGCGGCCCGGAGCCGCCTCGTGACGAGCACCGGGCCACTGGCAGGGCTGCGCGTGCTCGACCTGGCCACGCTGTTCGCCGGACCGCTCGCCGCCACCCTGCTCGGCGACTTCGGCGCCGAGGTCGTCAAGGTCGAGCACCCCGGCATCCCCGACCCCTCCCGCGGCCACGGACCGGCCAAGGACGGGATCGGCCTGTGGTGGAAGCTGCTTGGCCGGAACAAACGGACGATGACCCTCGATCTGTCCACCCCCGGCGGACGGGACACCCTGCTGCGCCTGGCCGCCACCGCCGACGTGGTCATCGAGAACTTCCGCCCCGGCACGCTGGAGAAGTGGGGCCTCGGCTGGCCCGAGCTGTCCACCGCCAACCCGCGCCTCGTCCTGGCCCGCGTGACGGCCTTCGGCCAGCAGGGCCCGTACGCCCACCGCCCGGGCTTCGGCACCCTGGCCGAGGCGATGAGCGGTTTCGCCGCGATCACCGGGGAACCGGACGGGCCGCCGACCCTGCCGCCCTTCGGGCTCGCCGACTCGATCGCCGCGCTGACCACCGCGTACGCCGTGATGACGGCCCTGGCCGGGCGGGACCGCACCGGGCACGGGCAGGTCGTGGACCTGGCCATCATCGAGCCGATCCTCACGGTGCTCGGCCCGCACCCGCTCTGGTACGACCAGCTCGGCTACGTCCAGCCCCGCACCGGCAACCGCTCCGCGAACAACGCCCCCCGCAACACCTACCGCAGCGCCGACGGCCGCTGGCTGGCCGTTTCCACCTCCGCGCAGTCCATCGCCGAGCGGGTCGTACGGCTGGTCGGCCGGCCGGAGCTGATCGCGGAGCCGTGGTTCGCGTCCGGGGCCGGCCGGGCCCGGCACACGGACGTCCTGGACGAGGCGGTCGGCGGGTGGATCGCCCGGCACAAGGCCGAGGAGGTCGTCGCCGCCTTCGAGGAGGCCGAGGCGGCCGTCGCCCTGGTGTACGACGTCCGGGACGTGATGGCCGACCCGCAGTTCGCGGCCCTCGACACGGTCACCGAGATCGAGGACCCGGAGCTGGGCCCGCTGCGGATGCAGAACATCCTCTTCCGGCTGTCCGAGACCCCCGGCGGGATCCGCTGGGCCGGCCGCCCGCACGGCGCGGACACCGACGAGGTCCTGACCGAGCTCGGGCTGACCCGGGCCGAGATCACCGCGCTGCGGACCGAGGGGGCCCTGTGATCCTGACCTGGCTGTACGCACCCGGCGACCGCCCCGCGGTGGTCGCCAAGGCCCTCGGCTGCGGGGCGGACGCCGTGATCGTCGACCTGGAGGACGCGGTACCGGTATCCCGCAAGGAGTACGCCCGCGCCGCCACCGCCGAGCTCCTCAGCGAGCGGCCCCAGGTCCCCGTGCACGTCCGCGTCAACGCCCTGGACTCCCCCTGGGGCGGCGCCGACCTCAACGCGCTCGGCGGGCTGCGCGGGCTCGCCGGGCTGCGGCTGCCCAAGATCAGCGCCCCGGAGCAGATCGGCGCCATCGCCGACCGGACCGGCGGGGTCGGCCTGCACGCCCTGCTGGAGTCGGCGCTGGGCGTGGAGCGCGCGTACGAGATCGCCCGCGCGCACCCCGCCCTGCGCGGGCTCTCCCTCGGCGAGGCGGACCTGCGGGCCGATCTGGCCGTGAGCGCGGAGACGGGGCTGGACTGGTGCCGGTCGCGGGTGGTGGTGGCGGCGCGGGCGGCGGGGCTGGCGCCCCCGGCCCAGTCGGTGTTCCCGGACATCCGGGACTTGGAGGCGCTGGCCGTCTCGTGCGTCCGCGGGCGGTCGCTCGGCTTCCTCGGCCGGGCGGCGATCCATCCGCGCCAGCTGCCGGTGATCGAGCGGGCCTACGTTCCGGCACCGGAGGAGATCACGGCCGCCGAGGAGGTCCTCAGCGCCGCCCGGGCCACCCCGGGCGCCCTGGCCCTGCCCGACGGCCGGTTCGTGGACCCGGCCGTCGTGGCGGCGGCCCACCGCACCCTGGTCCTGTCCCGGCGAATGGCTACGCGTTGAGTGCCGACCAGAGCCACTGGCCGCCGACGCGGACGTAGAGCCGCTTGTTGGCGGAGTCCACGGCCATGGTGCCGTCGAGCGGCGGGCGGGTGAAGGAGGCGTCGGTGACGGGGCCGGGCACCAGCCGCAGCGGGGGGTTCGGCGCGTTCTTGACCGGGATCGTGCCGGTGGCCTGGGCGCCGAGGGTGCCGTAGCTGTTCTCCACCCGGAAGTCCCCGGTGGAGGACTGCTCGTAGTAGATGTGGGTGCCGGTGGGCGCGGTGCCGTACAGCCCGACGACGTTGCGCAGCACGGCGGTGGAGCCGGGTCCCGAATACAAGGCCACGCCCGCGTTGACGGTGGCCCGGTCCCGGTTGGCGATGACCACGTTCTCCAGCGCGCTGGAGCTCGCCGCCCAGCTGATGATGTTCCGCGCAGTGGCCGGGGTGCCGGCCGCGAAGTCGCCCGCGTAGCAGTAGATGTGGTTCGCGTAGACGTGCTTGCAGCCCGCGTCGGTCTTCAGGTGCGGGCCGCCTCGCATCCGGGAGGTCTCGAACTTGCAGTCCGTGAGGTAGATGCCGTTGGGGTTGTTGGTGGTGACCGCGCCCTGACCGATCCACAGGGCGCCGGTGCCGAAGGCCTCCAGGCGGCAGCCGACGAAGTGGATCTGGTTGATGTTGTCCTTGCTGTGGCCCCAGGCGCCCTCGGTGGCCGAGGAGGCGTTGCGCAGCCAGATGTTGGGCTGGGTGGTGCTGCCGGTGGAACCGGTGCAGTCCTCGATGACCAGGTTGGTGAAGCGCGAGTCCCAGAACTCCACGGCGTCGATGCACATGTCGTTGTTCGACGACATGAAGACGTCGCGGAAGGCGGAGTTGTTGTTGTAGTACAGCTCCACCAGCAGCCCGGTCTTGCGGTTGCCGTTGAAGCCGAGGTTCTCCACGGCGCAGTAGCGGCGGTGCGTGGCGCCGGTGGAGTAGGCCGCTCCCGTCCCGGACATCCGCAGCAGGATGCCGTCTCCGCCCTTGACCAGAGTGGCGGCCTTCGCCCCGGCGCCGACGAGGCGGATGCCGTCGGCCTTGACGGCCAGGGCCGGGGCGCCGGCGGCGGGCTTGACCAGGTACTTCCCGACGGGGAAGTACACGGTGCCGCCACCGGCGGCGGCTGCCGCGTCGAGTGCTCGCTGGACGGCAGCGGTGTCGTCGGCGGCTCCGTCGCCGACCGCGCCGTGGCCCTTCACGTCGAACCAGTCCGGCGTGCCCGCGCCCGCGGCCGCGCCCGCTGCGGTGGCCGGCGCGCCACCGGATATCACCGCGGCTCCGGCCAGTCCCGCCACGGCTCCGGTCAGCAGGGCCCGGCGGGCGGTCTTCGGCAGCTGTTCGGTCATGGTCTCCCCCTCGTGACGACGGTCATCGGAGATGATCATGTCAGTCGGCACCGACAGACGAAGAGGGGTGCCGCGCGGTACGCGGCACCCCTCTTGCGTGACTCCTGCGGTCAGCGCGTCTCGGCCCCCGGGGCCTCGGCCGACTCGGCCTTGCGCAGATCTGCCTTGGTGCCCTTCGCCGCGTCCTCGGCCTCGGCGTCCTTGGGCTCCGCGTCCTTCGCCTTGGCAGCCTTCGCCTTGGCGTCCTTGGCCCCGGTGCTCTTGCCGTCGGCGTCCCCGGCCTCGGCGTCGCCCGCCTCACCACCGGAGGCAACCGGTTCGACCTCCGTCTCCCGGCCCGGCCGCAGCTTCGCCGACAGCACCAGGTAGACCACGGCCAGGACGAAGACCACGATCGAGGTCCACACGTTCAGCCGCACGCCCAGGATGTGGTGCGCCTCGTCGACCCGCATGTACTCGATCCAGCCGCGGCCCACGCAGTACGCGGCGACGTACAGCGCGAAGGCCCGCCCGTGGCCGAGCGTGAAGCGGCGGTCGGCCCAGATGACCAGCAGCGCGACGCCGATGCACCACAGCGACTCGTACAGGAAGGTCGGGTGGTAGGTGCCCGCGTCGCGGTTCGGACCCGCGGTGATCTCCACCGCCCACGGCAGGTCGGTGGCCCGGCCGTACAGCTCCTGGTTGAACCAGTTGCCCCAGCGGCCGCAGGCCTGGGCCAGCGCGATGCCGGGGGCCAGGGCGTCCGCCCAGGCCGGCAGCGGGATCCCGCGCAGCCGGCAGCCGATCCAGGCACCCACCGCGCCCAGCGCGATCGCGCCCCAGATGCCGAGGCCGCCCTCCCAGATCTTGAAGGCGTCGACCCAGTTGCGGCCTTCGCCGAAGTACAGCTGGTAGTCGGTGATCACGTGGTAGAGGCGACCGCCGACCAGGCCGAAGGGCACCGCCCACACGGCGATGTCCGCGACCGTGCCCGGCTTGCCGCCGCGCGCGATCCAGCGACGGTTGCCGAGCCAGACGGCGACGAAGACGCCGATGATGATGCAGAACGCGTAGCCGCGGAGCGGGATCGGTCCGAGATGGATCACGCCGGTCGACGGACTGGGGATGTAAGCAAGGTCCATGGCAGACATGACGCTACCCTGCCGGGTGGTGCGGACGGCAACCACCCGGCAAGACGAGACCAAATCCAGACATGGACCGGCCGGTGGTCAGTCCCCCGAAGCGCCGTTCGAAGCACCGTTCGAGGAGCCGGTCGCGGAGCTGCCCGAAGAGCCGGTCGAAGAGCGGTTCGCGGAGCCGTTCGACGCCGTCCTCGAGGCCGACGGCGAGGCCTTCGCTCCGGCCTTCGTCCCGGATCCGGCCGACGGCGAGGCCTTCCCCGCCGCCTTGTCGGCTTCCTTGTCCGCCCCCTTGTCGGCCGCGGTTCCGCCGGAACCCTTGGCCGCCTCCTCCACCTGCTGCTTCAGCTTCTCCGGGGTCACCGGCTTCGCCTCGTCGGCGAAGATGTTCTTGCCGTCCAGCAGCACGGTCGGCGTGCCCCGGAACTTCCCGGCGATGAAGGCCTCGTGCGATTTGTCCACCCAGCTGTTGTGGGTGCCGTCCTCGACGCACTTGCGGAACGCGGGGGTGTCCAGCCCGTCGACCTTGCCCGCCAGTTCCAGCAGCTTCGCGTTCTTGCCGTAGGCGTCATCGACCTCCTCCGGCTGGTTCTGGAAGAGGACGTCGTGGTACTCGGTGAACTTTCCGGCGTCCTGGGCGCAGGCCGCCGCGTTCGCACCCTTCAGCGAGCCGCTGCCGCCCATGTTCCCGTCGATGAGCTTGACCAGGTGGTAGTCGACCTTGAGCAGGCCCTTGGCCTCCAGCTCGTGGATCGTGTCCCGGTAGTTGTCCTCGAAGGACTTGCAGGCGGGGCAGCGGAAGTCCTCCCACACGGTGAGGGTGGACTTCGCCTCGGCCTTGCCCGTCTGGATGGCGAGGGCGTCCTTGCCGGTGGCCCCGGAGGGGGCGACCACCGGGCCCCCCTTGGAGCCGCCGCTCTTGTCGGTGTTGGCCGCGATCACGCCGACGACGGTCGCCAGACCGAGGACGCCGACGACCGCCGACGCCACGATGAGGGTCCGCCGGCGCTTGTCCCGGGTCTTCTGCCGCTGGCGCTCCTCCTGGAGTCGCTCCCGGGCCGATCGTTTCGTCGCATCGCGGTTAGCACCGTCGTTCTTCTCGCTCACGTTCGGCCAAACGAAGCAGGGAGGCACTCGCGTGCCTCCCTGCTCTCAATTCCACCCGATCGGACTACAGAACCCGGTCAGAGTTCCGGGCTCTCGATCGAACGGGGGCCGTCGGGGCCCCGTCAGCTCCTGCGGACGCCTTGCGCGAGCTCGCCCGCGAGCCCCCGTACGGCGTCCAGCCCGGCCGGCAGGTCCGGCGCGTCCAGCAGCAGCTTCACGAAGGCCGAGCCGACGATCACCCCGTCGGCGAAGCCGGCGACCTCCTTGGCCTGGACGGCGTTGGAGACGCCGAGGCCGACGCAGACCGGCAGGTCGGTCGTGGCGCGCGTGCGCCGGACCAGGTCCTGGGCCTGGTTGCCGACCGATTCGCGGGTGCCGGTGACCCCCATGAGGGAGGCGGCGTAGACGAAGCCGGAACCGGCCGCCGTGATGGTGGCCAGCCGCGCGTCCTTGCTGCTCGGGGCGACGACGAAGACGGTCGCCAGGTTGTGCTTCTCGGCGTGCTCGCGCCACAGCGCGGACTCCTGCACCGGCAGGTCGGGCAGGATGCAGCCGGCGCCGCCCGCCGCCGCCAGCTCGGCCGTGAACCGCTCGACGCCGTAGCGGTCGATGGGGTTCCAGTACGTCATCACCAGGACCGGGGCCCCGGTGGCCTCGTGCGCCTCGCGGACGGTACGGATCACGTCGGCGATCTTGACCCCGCCGCGCAGGGCGATGTCGTCGGCGGTCTGGATGATGGCGCCGTCCAGCACCGGGTCGCTGTGCGGGAGGCCGATCTCGACCACGTCCGCGCCGCCCTCGATGACGGCCTTGACCGCCTCGATGGCACCGTCGACGGTCGGGAAGCCCGCCGGGAGGTAGGCCACGAGGGCCGCGCGGTCCTCGGACTTCGCCTTGGCGAGGGTGTCGCTCAGCAGCTGGAGGTTTCCGGTGCTCACTTGTTCTCCCCCTCGCCGTCGTACAGCCCGAAGTAGCGGGCCGCCGTGTCCATGTCCTTGTCGCCGCGGCCGGACAGGTTGACGACCAGCAGGCCGTCCTTGCCCAGCTCCTTGCCGAGGTCCAGGGCGCCCGCGAGGGCGTGCGCCGACTCGATCGCCGGGATGATCCCCTCGGTGCGCGACAGCAGGCGCAGGGCCTGCATCGCGGCGTCGTCGGTGACCGCGCGGTACTCGCCGCGGCCGGAGTCCTTGAGGTAGGAGTGCTCCGGGCCGATGCCCGGGTAGTCCAGACCGGCCGAGATCGAGTACGGCTCGGTGATCTGGCCCTCCTCGTCCTGGAGGACGTACGAGCGGGAGCCGTGCAGGATCCCGGGCTCGCCGGCGGTCAGCGTGGCCGCGTGCTCGCCGGTCTCGACGCCGTGCCCGGCGGGCTCGAAGCCGACCAGGCGGACGCCGGCGTCCGGGATGAAGGCGTGGAAGAGACCGATGGCGTTCGAGCCGCCGCCGACGCAGGCCGCGACGGCGTCGGGCAGCCGGCCGGCACGCTCCAGGATCTGGCGGCGGGCCTCGACCCCGATGACCCGGTGGAAGTCGCGGACCATGGCCGGGAAGGGGTGGGGGCCGGCGACCGTACCGAAGAGGTAGTGGGTCCGGTCCACGTTGGCGACCCAGTCGCGGAACGCCTCGTTGATCGCGTCCTTGAGCGTCCGGGAGCCGGACTTCACGGCGATGACCTCGGCGCCCAGCATCCGCATGCGGGCGACGTTCAGCGCCTGGCGCTGGGTGTCGATCTCGCCCATGTAGATGACGCACTCGAGGCCGAAGAGCGCGCAGGCGGTGGCGGTGGCCACGCCGTGCTGGCCGGCTCCGGTCTCGGCGATGACGCGGGTCTTGCCCATGCGCTTGGTGAGCAGCGCCTGGCCCAGCACGTTGTTGATCTTGTGCGAGCCAGTGTGGTTCAGGTCCTCGCGCTTGAGGAAGATCCGCGCGCCGCCCGCGTGCTCGGCGAAGCGTGGCACCTCGGTGAGGGCGCTGGGGCGGCCGGTGTAGTTGACCATGAGGTCGTTGAGCTCGGCCGCGAAGGCCGGGTCGCCCTTGGCCTTCTCGTACTCGACGGCGACCTCGTCCACGGCGGCGACGAGCGCCTCCGGGATGAACTTGCCGCCGAAGTCGCCGAAGTAACCCTCGGCGTTGGGAACGTGACCCTCCGGGTCCGGGATGAAGAACTCGCTGGACATGTCCAGTGCTCCTACGGGTGCGAGATGCGGCGGGGTGGATTCACCGTATTGCGCCGTCCGCAAGTACGGCGCACACCCCGCTGGGGGATGTCGCGCGTACGGTGCGGAGCGGCCCGCGCCCGGAGCCGGCCGGCTCGGGCTGCAGGCCGTACGGGAGCGGCTCGCGGCGCGGTACGTCTCGCGTACCGGGCCGCGGCGGCCCTCGTTACAGCGCGCCTCCGCGGCGCCATCGCATGCCGTTGACCTGACCGGGCTCGGAGCCGATCACGTACCGGACCCGCCGCCCGTGCACGCGCCGGGCCGGGGCACGGCAGCCGCGGGGGCGGCAGCCGCGCGCCAGGGGCGCGTGCGCCGTCGGCACGCCGGCCAGGCGGGAGCCGGGCCGGGTGCGGACGGTGGGGCGGTCGTGGGCCATGGGGACGGGTCAGCTCCGCCCGTGGCGCAGGGCGGGGTGGGCGCCGGCGGCGACGAGGTCGGCCACGGCCGCCTTCGGGTCGCGGCCGGTCACCAGGGACTCCCCGACGAGGACGGCGTCGGCGCCCTCGTTGGCGTAGGCGATCAGGTCGTGCGGCCCGCGGATGCCGGATTCGGCGACCTTGACGATGTGGGCCGGGATCTCGCCGACGACGCGCTCGAAGGTGGAGCGGTCGACCTTGAGGTCCTTGAGGTTGCGGGCGTTGACACCGATGATCTTGGCACCGGCGGCGACCGCGCGCTCCACTTCCTCCTCGTCGTGGACCTCGACGAGCGGGGTGAGACCGATGGACTCGGCCCGCTCGATGAGGGAGACGAGGGCCTCCTGCTCCAGGGCCGCGACGATCAGCAGCGCGAGGTCGGCGCCGTAGGCGCGGGCCTCCCAGAGCTGGTACGCCGTGACGATGAAGTCCTTGCGCAGGATCGGGATGTCCACGCGGGCGCGGACGGCCTCCAGGTCGGCCAGCGAGCCGCCGAAACGACGCTGCTCGGTGAGGACGGAGATGACCGCCGCACCGCCCGCCTCGTAGTCGGCGGCGAGCCCGGCCGGATCGGCGATGGCGGCCAGCGCGCCCTTGGAGGGGCTGGAGCGCTTGACCTCGCAGATCACCTTGACGCTGTCGCCGCGCAGGGCAGCGACGCCGTCCTTGGCCTGGGGCGCCTTGGCGGCACGCTCCTTGAGCTCGTCGAGGCTCACGCGGGCCTGCCGTTCGGCAAGGTCTTCGCGGACCCCTTCGATGATCTCGTCGAGCACACTCACGCGAGCGGCCCCCTTCCGGGTCGATGACGGTCGGCCGCCTTGCAGACACGTACAACTGCAAGGTCAGCAATTCAAATGGTATCCGCAGGAGGCCTTGCCCTCCGCACGTGGTTGACGGCGTCCCAGTACCTGGACATCCGGAACCCGGGCTTCATATGCGCTGCTCAAGGGGCTCAGGGGGCCAGCATCGAGCCGAAAGAAAGATTTCGGACGACGACGAAGACCAGGGCCAGCGCGCCGAGCCCCCACCAGTACGGCCGCCGCAGGACGATCCTGGGGACCGGGCCGCCGCGGAAGGCGCGGACCAGCCACAGGGTCATGAATCCGGCGAAGACGAAGTAGCCCGTGACGGCGAGGGCATTCGCCCCGAAGGCCGTGACCAGATCGCCGTGGGCGAACGCGTGCGCACTGCGCAGGCCCCCGCAGCCCGGGCAGAGGATCCCGGTCAGCCGCAGCAGCGGGCAGACCGGATAGTGGCCCGGCTCGTTGGGGTCCACGGTGCCCACGTACGCGAAGGCGACGACGGCCCCGGCCAGGTAGGACGCCGGGACGGCGAGCCTGCGCGCCCGTGACCGCGGGGGCGCGGGCGGCACCTGGTGCGCCGGGTCCGCCGGGTGCCCGGCCGGCGGCAGGGCATCGGGGGTGCGAGAGGGGGTGCGAGAGGCGTCCACCCGGTGATTCTCTCCGGTCATGACAAAAGGCGCAGCCCGGCGGGGCCACGCCTTTCGGCTGCGCTGCATCTCGTCGCGCACCTCGTCGGTCGCGTCAGACCTTGGCAGGGACCTTGTTGGCGGCGATGACCTCGGCGAGGTCCTTGTGAGCGGCCTTCGGCGCACCCATGCCCGCGGCCCTCATCGCCATGCCCACGACACCGCCGAGCACGACGACGACGAGACCGGCCCAGAAGCCGAGCGGGTTCGCGATCACCATGAAGGCGCCGGAGATGCAGAAACCGATGAAGGCGATGATGACACCGGTCCAGGCGGCCGGGGTGTGTCCGTGGCTAGTGCCCGCCATGAGTTGCTCCTCGTTGCTCTGTCGCGCTGCTGTGTCGAACGTGCGGTCTGTGTCGAACGCTCGGTGACCATTGTCCCGCACCGGGCGGCCTCGCCGTCCAGGGGGGTCGGGTCAGCGGGCCGGGCCTGCGGTCGGGTCCGTGGTCGGGTCCTCGCCCCGGTCCAGAGCCTTCCACAGATCTTCCGGCCGGTCCGGATCCACCGCCGCGACGGCGCGCTGACGGGGGCTGCCGTCACGCTCGTAGCGGCCTCCCATCGAGGGCCAGCTCCGGCCGAAGCGCAGCGCCAGCAGCCCGGCGGCCAGGATCAGGACCGCGCCGGCGGCCGTGACGTACGGCCACGTCGTCTGGGTCAGCCCGGCCACGTGCGCGGCGCTGTCCGCGGTCGTACGGGCGGCCTCCGCGTCCAGGGCCCGGCGGCCGTCCGAGCCGAGGAGCGCGGACAGCACGGCGCCCAGGCCGCTGAGCGCCAGCAGGGCCGACACCAGCAGGCGGCTCTTGCCGCGCACGGCGAAGACGGCGACCAGCGCGGCCAGGCCCACGATGGCCAGGGCGGCCGGGAGACCCGTGACGGCCCGGCCGTCCGCGGCCAGCTGGAGCGAGTCGCCGCCGATGGCGGCGGTGCCCCGGGCCCAGGTGCGGCCGGAGGCGAGCAGGACGACGGTGGCGCCGAGCGCGCCGAGCAGCAGCGCGACGGCCACGCTGCGGCGGCCGCTGCGGCTGTCGGGAGCCTCGGGCTCGGACGCGGCATCGTTTCGGGGCGGGGGTACGGCACTCACGTACCCCACTATCCCCTACGCCCTCAGGAGCCGTGGAGGCGGTTCGCCGCTGCCACCGCGCGCAGCACCGCGGCCGCCTTGTTGCGGCACTCCTTGTCCTCCAGCTCGGGCACCGAGTCGGCGACGACACCGGCGCCGGCCTGCACGTACGCCGTGCCGTCGCGCAGCAGCGCGGTGCGGATGGCGATGGCCGTGTCGGAGTCCCCGGCGAAGTCCAGGTAGCCCACGCAGCCGCCGTAGAGGCCGCGGCGGGAGGGTTCCAGCTCCTCGATGATCTGCATGGCGCGGGGCTTGGGCGCGCCGGAGAGGGTGCCGGCCGGGAAGCAGGCGGTGAGCACGTCGAAGGCGGTCCGGCCCTCGGCGACCCGCCCGGTGACGGTGGACACGATGTGCATGACGTGCGAGTACCGCTCGACGCTCATGAAGTCGACGACCTCGACGGAGCCCGGCTCGCAGACCCGGCCGAGGTCGTTGCGGCCCAGGTCGACGAGCATCAGGTGCTCGGCGCGCTCCTTGGGGTCGGCCATCAGCTCCTCGGCGAGCTCGTGGTCCTCCTGCGGCGTGGCTCCGCGGTGGCGGGTGCCGGCGATGGGGTGGACCATGGCCCGCCCGTCCTCGACCTTGACCAGCGCCTCGGGGCTGGAGCCGACGACGTCGAAGCCGTTCTCGAAGCGGAAGAGGTACATGTACGGGGACGGGTTGGTGGCCCGGAGCACCCGGTAGACGTCCAGCGCGGAGGCGTGGCAGGCGGTCTCGAACCGCTGCGAGGGCACCACCTGGAAGGCCTCGCCGGCCCGGATCCGCTCCTTGATGTCCTCGACGGCCGCCTGGTACTTCTCGCCGCCCCACAGCGCCGAGAACTCGGGCAGCTCGGAGGTCGGCAGCGGGGCCGGCGTGTAAGGGGCGGGCCGCGCGAGGTCGGCCTCCATGGCGTCGAGGCGGGCCACGGCGTCCGCGTGGGCCTCGTCCACGCCCGTGTCGAGGTCGTTGTGGTTGATCGCGTTGGCGATGAGCTGGACGGTGCCGTCCCAGTGGTCCAGGACCGCCAGGTCGGAGGTGAGCAGCATGGTCAGCTCGGGCAGTTCGAGGTCGTCGGCCGTGTGCTCGCCGATCCGCTCCAGGCGGCGCACGATGTCGTAGCCGAGGTAGCCGACCATGCCGCCGGTGAAGGGCGGCATCCCGCCCGCGAGGTCGCGGGGTGTGTGCAGGGCCTCCACGGTGGCGCGCAGCGCGTCCAGGGGGTCGCCGTCGGTGGGCACGCCGACGGGCGGGGTGCCGATCCAGTGCGCGCGGCCGTCCCGGGCGGTCAGGGTGGCGTCGCTGCGGACGCCGATGAAGGAGTACCGGGACCAGGAGCGGCCGTTCTCGGCCGATTCCAGCAGGAAGGTGCCGGGGCGTTCGGCGGCCAGCTTGCGGTAGAGCCCCACGGGGGTGTCCCCGTCGGCCAGCAGCTTGCGGCTCACGGGGATGACGCGGCGGTCGGCCGCGAGCTTGCGGAACGTCTCAAGATCCATTGCGTGGGACCCTACCTAGTCGGCTGCGCGGAGGAGGACATCGTCGTCGAAGCAGGTCCGGGCCCCGGTGTGACAGGCGGCTCCGACCTGGTCGACCTGGACGAGCACGGTGTCGGCATCGCAGTCCAGCGCGACGGACTTCACGTGCTGGAAGTGGCCGGAAGTGTCCCCCTTCACCCAGTACTCCTGGCGGCTGCGGGACCAGTAGGTGCAGCGGCCGGTGGTCAGGGTGCGGTGCAGGGCCTCGTCGTCCATCCAGCCGAGCATGAGCACCTCACCGGTGTCGTACTGCTGGGCGATGGCCGGTACCAGTCCGTCGGCGGAGCGCTTGAGCCGTGCGGCGATGGCGGGATCGAGGGAGCCGGGGCGGGAGGACGTACTCATACGGACATTGTGCCGGGCCGGGACGGCGGTGATGATCCGCGTCCGCCTGATGGGC
Source organism: Streptomyces sp. NPDC090045 (assembly GCF_044747975.1). Classification (NCBI taxonomy): domain Bacteria; kingdom Bacillati; phylum Actinomycetota; class Actinomycetes; order Kitasatosporales; family Streptomycetaceae; genus Streptomyces; species Streptomyces sp. NPDC090045. The sequence goes on along the minus strand of NZ_JBIVFA010000001.1, from coordinate 969,555 downwards.
GGGCACGCGGTGGGTTCCGGCCGTAGGCTGGCCTGCATGTCTACCCATGCGAAGCGTGAACGCCTGTTGCTGGCGGACCTGTTGGAGGCGGCCGGCCCGGAGGCCCCCACGCTGTGCGACGGCTGGACCTGCCGGGAACTGGCTGCGCACGTCGTCGTCCGGGAACGGCGGCCGGACGCGGCGGGCGGGATCCTGCTGAACGTGCTGAAGGCCCGCCTGGACAAGGCCATGGCGGAGTACACGGCCAAGCCGTTCGAGGAACTGATCCAGCTGATCCGGACCGGCCCGCCGAGGATGTCGGTGTACGCGCTGAAGCAGATCGACGAGGCGGCGAACGCGGTGGAGTTCTTCGTCCACGCGGAGGACGTCCGCCGGGCGCAGCCGGACTGGTCCCCGCGGGAACTGGACCCGGTGTTCTCGGACTCCCTGTGGTCCCGCCTGGAGAAGATGGCCCGCCTGACGGGCCGCCGCTCCCCGGTGGGCCTGGTCCTGCGCCGCCCGAACGGCCAGACGGCGGTGGCGCACAAGGGGGCGCCGGTGGTGACGGTGACGGGCGAGCCGGGCGAACTGACCCTGTTCTGCTTCGGCCGCCAGGACTCGGCCGACGTCTCTCTGGACGGGGAGAAGGAGGCGGTCGCCAAGTTGACGGTGGCCAAGCTGGGCATCTAGGCCCCGGATCGGGCCGGGCGCTTTCGGCTCGTCCCTCTTGTCTGGCAGGGACATGGCGTGCTTAATGAAGCCCCGCTCCGTCCGCGGTCGACAGCTCACGGGGGAAGAATGTCGAACTCGGTCCCGCCACCGTTACCTTCCCGGCCGCCACAGCAGCCGTCGACTGCTCCACCGGTCCCACCGCCGCTCTCTTCCGGGAGCGGTGTGGAGCTGCGGGTCAGCAGCCGGCTGCTGTGGGTGGACGGCGCGGCCTATCCGCTGCACAACATCGCCCGGGTGCACACCTTCAAGCTCAGGCCCGACCGCTGGAAAGCCTTCATGAGCTTCCTGAAGGGGGTCGCCGCCGCCGTCGTGGCCGTCCTCGCGCTCCAACTCACCAACGGGAACTCGCAGCCGTTCAGCAGCTCGGACTACGGCACGGACGATTCCGCGACAGGGCTGTGGAGCCTCGTCGTCTGCGTGGTGATCGTCCTCTTCGTCCGGCTGCTCTCACAGTTGTTCGCGCGGTCCGAGCACGTTCTGGCCGTGGAGACCTCGGGCCCCAGCGCCCTGGTGACCCTGCCCGACAAGGAGCAGCTGCGGCAGCTGGTCGGGCAGATCGTGCACGCCATCGAGCACCCGACGGCCGAGTTCGCCGTACGGGTCCAGCGCGTCGGCGACACGGTGAACATCTTCGGCGGCACCGGACACACGGGAATCAAGAAATGACCGAGGGCAACCACTACGGCGACGTCGTCAACATCCATGGCGGGACGCACCACATCGGCATCGTGAAGAACCAGTCCCCCACCATCGCCCCGCAGCTTCCCGCCGACCAGCGTGAGGCCATCGCCGAGCTGGTCCGGCTGCTCGACGGGCTGCGCGACCGGATGCCGCCCGGCGGCGCCGAGACCGTCGACGGCTCCCTGCGCGCGATCGGCTCCGCCGACAGCACCCCTCAGGAGCGGCGCAACGCCCTGATGGCCGTGGCCGGGGTCGCGTCGCTGATCGGCACCGTCGCCCAGCCGGTCAGGGACGCGGTGACCGCGATCCTCCAGCTGATCGGCGGCTGAGCCGGTGCGGGGCCCGGCCGGAGACCGGACGGGCCCCGCACCGTGGCGCAGGACCGGGTCAGCGGACCGGGTGGCCCGCTTCCCGGAGGGTGGCCTTGACCTCGGAGATCCGCAGGTCGCCGAAGTGGAACACCGACGCCGCCAGCACGGCGTCCGCGCCCGCCTCGATGGCCGGCGGGAAGTGCTCCAGCCTGCCGGCCCCGCCCGAGGCGATCACCGGGACCGTGACGTGCTTGCGTACGGCCGCGATCATCTCGGTGTCGTAGCCGTCCTTCGTCCCGTCCGCGTCCATCGAGTTGAGCAGGATCTCCCCCGCGCCCAGCTCGGCCGCCCGGTGGGCCCACTCGACGGCGTCGATGCCGGTGCCCCGGCGGCCGCCGTGCGTGGTGACCTCGAAGGTGCCGGCCTCGGTCCGGCGGGCGTCGACCGACAGGACGAGGACCTGGCGGCCGAAGCGCTCCGCGATCTCCTGGATCAGCTCGGGGCGGGCGATGGCGGCGGTGTTGACGCCGACCTTGTCCGCTCCGGCCCGCAGCAGCTTGTCGACGTCGTCCGCCGTGCGGACGCCGCCGCCCACCGTGAGCGGGATGAAGACCTGCTCGGCGGTCCGCCGCACCACGTCGTACGTGGTCTCGCGGTTGCCGGAGGAGGCGGTGATGTCGAGGAAGGTCAGCTCGTCGGCGCCTTCGGCGTCGTACAGCTTGGCCATCTCCACCGGGTCACCGGCGTCGCGCAGGTTCTGGAAGTTGACGCCCTTGACGACCCGGCCGTTGTCCACGTCCAGGCAGGGGATCACGCGTACGGCGAGGCTCATCCGGACACCGCCTTGTACGCCTCGACCTCCACCTCGACGACCATCGACGGGTCGACGAAGCCGGAGACGATGAGCATGGTCGCGGCCGGGCGGACCGCGTCGAAGAGTTCCTTGTGCGCGCGGCCCACCTCGTCCACGTCGCGGGCGTGCGTCAGGTACATGCGGGTGCGGACGACGTCCTCGGGGCCGAGCCCGGCCTGGGCGAGGGCCTTGAAGGCGACGCCGAAGGCCGCGACGGTCTGGTCGTACGGGCCGCCAGCGTCGGCCGCGGTGCAGCCGGAGACGAGCACGAGCCCGTTCGGCAGCTGCACGGCGCGGGAGTACGCGATGACGTCCTCGTAGGGGCCGCCGGAGGAGATGCGGCGTACGTCTGCGGAGCTCATGCGGAGACCACCTTCAGGGCTTCTTCCAGGGTGAAGGCCTTGGCGTACAGGGCCTTGCCGACGATCGCGCCTTCGACGCCCAGCGGGACCAGCTCGGCCAGGGCCCGCAGGTCGTCCAGGGAGGAGATGCCGCCGGAGGCGACGACGGGCCGGTCGGTGGCGGCGCAGACGTTCTTCAGCAGCTCCAGGTTGGGGCCGGTGAGCGTGCCGTCCTTGCCGATGTCGGTGACGACGTACCGGGCGCAGCCCTCGGAGTCCAGGCGCGCGAGGGTCTCGTAGAGGTCGCCGCCCTCGCTGGTCCAGCCGCGGCCCTTGAGGGTGGTGCCGCGTACGTCGAGACCGACCGCGATCTTGTCGCCGTGCTCGGCGATGGCCTTGGCGGCCCACTCGGGGGTCTCCAGGGCGGCGGTGCCGAGGTTGACGCGGGTGCAGCCGGTGGCGAGGGCCGCGGCGAGCGAGGCGTCGTCGCGGATGCCGCCGGAGAGCTCGACCTTGATGTCCATGGCGCCGGTGATCTCGGCGACCAGGGCACGGTTGTCACCGGTGCCGAAGGCGGCGTCGAGGTCGACCAGGTGCAGCCATTCGGCGCCGGAGCGCTGCCAGGCGAGGGCCGCCTCCAGCGGGGAGCCGTAGGAGGTCTCGCTGCCGGACACCCCGTGCACGAGGCGGACGGCCTGACCGTCGCGGACGTCGACCGCGGGAAGGAGTTCCAGCTTCGCTGAGGACACGGTCATCACAGGGTCTCGATCCAGTTGGTGAGGAGCTGGGCGCCGGCGTCGCCGGACTTCTCGGGGTGGAACTGGGTGGCCCACAGTGCCCCGTTCTCCACCGCCGCGACGAAACGCTCGCCGTGGGTGGCCCAGGTGACCTTGGGGGCGCGGATGAGCGGGTTGGTGGTCTCCAGGGTCCACTCGCGCGCCGCGTAGGAGTGCACGAAGTAGAAGCGGGCGTCGGCGTCCAGGCCGGCGAAGGCCTGGCTGTCGGCCGGGGCCTCGACGGTGTTCCAGCCCATGTGCGGGACGATCGGGGCCTTCAGCGGGCCGACCGTGCCGGGCCACTCGTCCAGGCCCTCGGTCTCCACGCCGTGCTCGATGCCGCGCTCGAAGAGGACCTGCATGCCGACGCAGATGCCCATGACCGGGCGGCCGCCGGAGAGCCGGCGGCCGATGATCCAGTCGCCGCGGGCCCCGCGCAGGCCCTCCATGCAGGCGGAGAAGGCGCCGACGCCGGGGACGAGGAGTCCGTCGGCGTCCATGGCCTTGTCGTAGTCACGGGTGATCTCGACGTCGGCGCCGACGCGGGCGAGGGCCCGCTCGGCGGAGCGGACGTTGCCGAAGCCGTAGTCGAAGACGACGACCTTCTTGGTGGGGCGTGCTGTGCTCATTCCCAAATTCCCTGGATCCGCAGGACTCCGGCGGCGAGGCACATCGCGGAGCCGATGGCGAGCAGGACGATGACCGACATCGTCATCTTCTGCTTGTGGAAGGAGTAGACGCCACCGGCCAGGAACAGGCCGAGGACGATCAGGATGGTGTTGAGGCCGTTCACGGCTAGAGGGCGCCCTTCGTGGAGGGCAGGATGCCGGCCGCGCGCGGGTCGAACTCGGCGGCGTAGCGCAGGGCCCGGGCGAGGGCCTTGAACTGGCACTCCACGATGTGGTGGGCGTTGCGCCCGTACGGGACGTGGACGTGCAGGGCGATCTGCGCCTGCGCGACGAAGGACTCCAGGATGTGCCGGGTCATCGTGGTGTCGTATTCGCCGATCATCGGCGCCATGTTCTCGGGCTCGGTGTGCACGAGGTACGGGCGGCCGGACAGGTCGACGGTCACCTGGGCGAGGGACTCGTCGAGCGGCACGGTGCAGTTGCCGAAGCGGTAGATGCCGACCTTGTCGCCGAGGGCCTGCTTGAAGGCGGCGCCCAGCGCGAGGGCGGTGTCCTCGATGGTGTGGTGGCTGTCGATGTGCAGGTCGCCGTCCGTCTTGACCGTGAGGTCGAAGAGGCCGTGGCGGCCGAGCTGGTCGAGCATGTGGTCGTAGAAGCCCACGCCCGTCGAGACGTCGACCTTGCCGGTGCCGTCGAGGTCTATCTCGACGAGGACCGAGGTCTCCTTGGTGGTCCGTTCGACCCGTCCGATGCGGCTCATGCGTGCTGCTCCTTCTTCAGTGCGCGAACCGCTTCCAGGAACGCGTCGTTCTCTGCCGGGGTGCCGGCGGTGACGCGCAGCCACCCCGGTACTCCGTTGTCACGGACCAGGACACCCTGGTCGAGGATCTTCTGCCATGCGGTGTGGGAGTCGTCGAACTTCCCGAACTGGATGAAGTTCGCGTCGGACTCGGTGACCTCGTAGCCGATGGCCCGCAGTTCGACGACCAGCCGGTCCCGCTCGGCCTTGAGCTGCTCGACGTAGCCGAGCAGGGTGTCGGTGTGCTCCAGGGCGGCCAGCGCGGTGGCCTGGGTGACGGCCGACAGGTGGTACGGCAGGCGCACCAGCTGGACGGCGTCGACGACGGCGGGGTGCGCGGCCAGGTAGCCCAGGCGCAGGCCGGCCGCGCCGAAGGCCTTGGACATGGTCCGGGAGACCACCATGTTCGGGCGGCCCTCGATGAGGGGCAGCAGCGAGTCGCGGTGGCTGAACTCGACGTACGCCTCGTCCACGATGACCAGCGAGGGCTTGGCCGCCTGCGCGGCCTCGTAGAGGGCGAGGACCGTCTCGGCCTCGACCGCGGTGCCCGTGGGGTTGTTGGGCGAGGTGATGAAGACGACGTCGGGGGCGTGCTCCGCGATGGCCTGCTCGGCCGCCTCCACGTCGATGGTGAAGTCCTCGCGGCGCGGGCCGGAGATCCACCCGGTGCCGGTGCCGCGGGAGATCAGCGCGTGCATCGAGTAGGAGGGCTCGAAACCGAGGGCGGTGCGGCCGGGCCCGCCGAAGGTCTGCAGCAGCTGCTGGATGACCTCGTTGGAGCCGTTGGCGGCCCATACGTTCTCCCGCGCGACCGGGTGCTTGCCCGTACGGGTGAGGTAGGCGGCCAGCTGGGTGCGCAGCTCGACCGCGTCCCGGTCGGGGTAGCGGTTGAGGGTGCGGGCGGCCTCGGCCACCCGCTCGGCGATCCGCGCGACGAGCTCGGCGGGGAGCTCGTAGGGGTTCTCGTTGGTGTTCAGCTGGACGGGCACGTCGAGCTGGGGGGCGCCGTACGGGGTCTTGCCGCGCAGCTCGTCCCGGATGGGGAGGTCGTCGATGCCGGTCACGCCTGGGGAACCTTCCATCCGAAGCGGGCCTTGAGGGCGGCGCCGTGCGCCGGCAGGTCCTCGGCCTCCGCGAGGGTCACCACGTGGTGGGTGACCTCGGCGAGGGCGTCCCGCGTGTAGTCGACGATGTGGATCCCGCGCAGGAAGGACTGCACGGACAGGCCCGAGGAGTGGCAGGCGCAGCCGCCGGTGGGCAGCACGTGGTTCGACCCGGCGCAGTAGTCGCCGAGGGAGACCGGGGCCCACGGGCCGACGAAGATCGCGCCGGCGTTGCGGACGCGGGCGGCCCAGGCCGCGGCGTCCGCGGTCTGGATCTCCAGGTGCTCGGCGCCGTACGCGTCGACGACCTTGAGCCCGTCCTCCAGGCTGTCGACCAGCACGATCGCGGACTGCTTGCCGGCGAGCGCGGGCTTGATCCGGTCCTCGACGTGCTTGGTCGCGGCGACCTGCGGCTCCAGCTCCCGCTCGACCGCGTCCGCGAGCTCCGCGGAGTCGGTGACGAGGACGGCGGCGGCCAGCGGGTCGTGCTCGGCCTGGCTGATCAGGTCGGCGGCGACGTGCACCGGGTCGGCCGTGGAGTCCGCGAGGACCGCGATCTCGGTCGGGCCGGCCTCGGTGTCGATGCCGATCTTCCCGGTGAAGTAGCGCTTGGCGGCGGCGACCCAGATGTTGCCGGGGCCGGTCACCATGTTGACCGGCAGGCAGTCCTCGGTGCCGTACGCGAACATCGCGACGGCGACCGCGCCGCCGGCCGCGTACACCTCGTCCACGCCGAGCAGCGCGCACGCGGCGAGGATCGTCGGGTGCGGCAGCCCGCCGAACTCCTTCTGCGGCGGGGAGGCGAGCGCGATCGACTCGACGCCCGCTTCCTGGGCGGGAACGACGTTCATCACGACGGAGGAGGGGTACACCGAGCGGCCGCCGGGGGCGTACAGGCCCACGCGCTCCACCGGAACCCACTTCTCGGTCACGGTTCCGCCGGGGACCACCTGGGTGGTGTGCTCGCTGCGGCGCTGGTTGCGGTGCACGATCCGGGCGCGCCGGATCGACTCCTCCAAGGCGGCGCGGACGGCCGGGTCCAGCTGTTCCAGGGCGGCCTTGATGGCCTCCGCGGGTACCCGGACCCGCGAGAGCTCGACTCCGTCGAACTTCTGCGCGTACTCGATCAGCGCCGCCGTGCCACGATGATGGACGTCCTCGCAGATGGGCCGCACCTTCTCCAGGGCAGCTTCTACGTCGAACTCGGCACGGGGCAGCAGATCGCGCATGGCGCCACCCTCGGGGAGGGCGTCACCGCGCAGGTCGATACGAGAGATCACCTCCCAATTCTCTCAGACCGCCCAGCGCCACCGTTCGCCCGTATCACTGGCTGATACACGCCCCGGATGTCACAGGCGCCCGATAACTTTGATCTACACGTACATGTCAGCGGAGGGGGGCCGCCGTGGCCGAGGCGCGCGCGGGCGAGGAACCGGCGGATCTCACCGCTTCCGAGCGCCGCATGTGGGAGGCGTTCCGCACCGGCAGCATCTGCGACCTCAGCGCCCGGGCCCCCGACCAAGACGATCCGCACGCCGACCGCGTCTGGGGCCCCGGGCGCAGCGTCCGCGCCCGGGTGGTCGCCCTGCTGCTGCTCCACGGGCCGCCGCCGGTGCCGGGCCGGGTGGCCTCGCTCAAGCTGCGCGGGGTGCGGATCACCGGGCGGCTGGATCTGTCCGGTGGCACGGTGGCCCCGTACGTCGAGCTCCAGTCCTGCCGCTTCGACAGCGAGATCCAGCTGTCCGAGGCCCGCTTCGGCACCCTGCGCCTGATCAACTGCGCGATTCCGCGGCTGGAGGCGGCCCGCCTGCACACCGAGGGCGATCTGCACCTGCCGCGCTGCCGGGTGGCGCGCGGGATCCGGCTGACCGACGCACAGATCGGCACCGACCTGCTGGTCAGCCAGGCCGTGGTGCAGCGGGACAGCAAGGGCCGGGCCGTGGCCGCCGACGGGATGTCGGTCGCGCAGGACTTCCAGGGCGAGCTGCTGGAGACGTACGGGGAGGTGAGCCTGCGCGGCGCCAAGGTCGGCGTGTCGATGAACCTGCGCGGGGCCCGCCTGCACAACCCGTCCGGGCGGTTCGCGCTGAACGCCCCGCAGCTGACCGTCGAGCGGACCCTGTACCTGACCTCGATCGCGCTGGGCTACGTGCAGGGCGGGGAGGGCTCCTCCACTCCCCCGTACGGGCTGGGGGCGACGCCGGTGCGCGGCCGGCGGGCGCAGCGCTTCGAGTGCCGGGGCGGGCTGCGGCTGGACGACGGCCGCTTCGGGGACGCCATCGACTTCTACGGCGCGCGGTTCGAGCTCACGGACGAGCAGGAGATCTCCCTGCGCCGGATCCAGACCCCCGAGTTCCGTTTCGTCGGCGAGCGGCCGGAGCGCGGGCGTGTCGTGGTGTCCGGGGCCAAGGTCGTCAAGCTCGTCGACACCTCCACCAGCTGGCCGGGCCCGGGCGGGGTGTCCATAGAGGGATTCGTCTACGAGAACCTCGCGCCGCGCGGCCACTTCCCGCTCGCCCGGCGCCTCGCCTGGGTGGCGGCGGCCACCCCCGAGTACTCGCCGGAACCGTACGAGCGGCTGGCCGCCGTCCTGCGCGCGAGCGGCGAGGACGCGGACGCCCGCGAGGTGCTGCTGGCCAAGCAGCGCCGGCGCCGGGCCACGCTGCCGCCGGGGCCGAAGGCGTGGGGGTACCTGCAGGACTGGACGGTGGTCTACGGGTACCGGCCGGGCCGGGCCGCGCTGTGGATGGCGGTGCTGTGGGCAGCGGGCGCGCTGCTGTTCTCCCAGCTCGATCCGCCGGCCATCAAGGAGGACGAGCATCCGCAGTGGAGCGCCGCCCTGTACGCGCTGGACCTGCTGCTCCCGGTGATCGACCTCGGCCAGCAGGGCCAGTGGAAGCTGGAGGGCGGCTGGCAGTGGGGGGCGGCGGGCCTCGTCATCATGGGCTGGATCCTGGCCACGACGGTGGCCGCGGGGGCGTCCCGGCTGCTGCGGCGGGGGTGACGGGGTCTGTGCCCGGGCGATTACCCTGTGCCTCGTGACCACCGTTCGCCTGCCCCTCTTCCCGCTGAACTCGGTGCTGTTCCCGGGACTCGTCCTCCCGCTGAACATCTTCGAGGAGCGTTATCGCGCCATGATGCGCGAGCTGCTGAAGACGGGCGAGGAGGAACCGCGCCGGTTCGCCGTCGTCGCGATCCGCGACGGCCGGGAGGTGGCACCGACCGCGCCCGGGCTGCCGGACCAGACCGCCCTGCCCGAGCGGGGCCCCGCCGCTGGCTTCGGCTCCGACCCGATCCAGGCCTTCCACCGGGTGGGCTGCATCGCGGACGCGGCGACGATCCGGGAGCGGGAGGACGGCAGTTTCGAGGTCCTGGCGACGGGTACGACGCGGGTCCGCCTGCTCTCGGTCGACTCCTCGGGCCCCTTCCTGACGGCCGAGCTGGAAGAGCTCCCGGAGGACTCGGGCGACGGCGCGGGGGTCCTGGCCGAGGGGGTGCTGCGGGCGTTCCGCAGTTACCAGAAGCGGCTGGCGGGGGCCCGCGAGCGGTCCCTGACGGGCGCGGAGCTCCCCGACGAGCCCTCGGTGGTCTCCTACCTGGTGGCCGCGGCGGCGGTGCTGGACATCCCCGCGAAGCAGCGGCTGCTGCAGGCCCCGGACACGGCGACCCGGCTGGCGGAGGAACTGAAGCTGCTGCGTACGGAGACGGCGGTGATCCGCCACCTCCCGTCCCTGCCGGCGGTGGACCTGACCCGTTCCCCGACCAGCCCGAACTGACGGACGAGGCGATGGCGAAGAAGACGAAGCAGGCGGCCGGCACCCCGGCGATCGTGGCCCTCACGGCGGCGGGCGTCCCGTTCACCACGCACGCGTACGAGCACGACCCGGCGCACCCCTCGTACGGCGAGGAGGCGGCGGAGGCGCTCGGTGTCTCGCCCTCCCAGGTGTTCAAGACCCTCGTCGCCGACGTGGACGGGGTCCTGACGGTGGCGGTGGTCCCGGTCTCGGGGTCGCTGGACCTGAAGGCGCTGGCGACGGCGGCCGGCGGCAAGCGGGCGGCGATGGCCGATCCCGCTCTGGCCGAGCGCACCACGGGCTACGTGCGCGGCGGCATCTCGCCGCTGGGGCAGCGCAAGCGGCTGCGCACGGTGATCGACGCATCGGCTTCGGGGCACGCCACCATCTGCATCTCGGCGGGCCGCCGGGGCCTGGAGGTCGAGCTCGCCCCGTCGGACCTGACCTCCCTCACGTCGGCCGTCCTGGCCCCGATCGCCCGCTCCTAGGGCCGTTCGAAGGCCTGGAGCACACCCCCGAGCGAGAAGCACAGGGCTCCGGTCAGCGTCCCCCAGTTGGCGATGTCGGTGTTGACCAGGCTTCCGGTGGCGGGCCGGGTGAAGGCGGCCAGCGCCGAGACCATGAACAGCACCGAGCCGAGCTGGTTGACCGCGACGATCCACCAGCCGAGGCTGCGCGAGCGCAGGCAGGGCCAGGGCCGGTGGCAGATCTCGGCGAACGCCAGGTGCCCCGAGACCAGGAACAGCACGCATCCGATCACGTCGGGGGTCCAGATCAGCCGGTTGACCTGCTGGACGGTGAGCCCGTGCAGGAAGGAGTCCAGCAGGTTGACGCCGAACACGAGCGTCCCGACGAACAGCACGAACGTGCTCAGCCAGTCCAGGCGCGTCGGCTCGTACCCCCACCACCTCCAGGCGGACGTGACCAGTCCGCCGCCGCCCGGGGAGTGGCGGGGCGCGTTCAGCACCTGCAGGAGCGAGGTGTAGCCCCCGGTGTTGAAGAACAGGCCGCCCGCGAAGTAGATCGCGGCGCTCTCCAGCGCGTCGCCCGAGCCGAACTGGGCGACCGCGGCGCCGAGCGCGAAGAGCGCTCCCCCGATGACGAACGCCCCCGAGGCGAGGGCGTTGAGCCTGCGGAGGCGGCGGAGGGCCTCGGCGTCGGCGGTGGTGGTCCGGTCGGCCGTCTCTCCCGGACCGCGGACCGAGAGGGCCCCGCGCCTGCGCGCGGGCCGCGACTCCCACACCACCGTTTCCCCTTCGGGCCGGTGCCAGGTGAGCCGGGTGGTGAACGGTCCTGCACCTTCGGCGCGCTGCTCGGGCTGTCCCACGGCCCGAGCGTAGTGGTTTCAGCCTTGCCTGCGATTGAGGCGCGGGGTCCTTGAGCCCCGCCCAATCCAGCCCCGCCGGCGTTTGAGGCGCGGGGCCCGGGGCGGAGCCCCCAATCCAGCCCCGCCGGCGTTTGAGGCGCGGGGTGCGGGGCGGAGCCCCGAATCTTTCAGCCGCGCGGCGGCCCGGCGTCGGCCTGCGGGGGCTGGTAGTAGCCGGACCAGCCGTAGACCGGGGCGGGATCCGGGTCGCGGGGGCCCCACAGGGCCGTGAGGCCCAGGTGGAGCAGGACGGCGGCCATCGGCCAGGCCAGCAGCGCCCCGTGCGCCAGCAGCTGCAGCGGCGCGTCGAACGGCACCCCCTGCCCCGCCTTGGCCGCGGCGGCCGCCAGATCCGAGGACGGCCCCAGCCACAGCCCGAACCGCCACCCCACCAGCGCGGCGAAACAGGATCCGACCGCGAGCCCGATCACCAGCGGCACGCCCCCGGCGCGGCGCCACAGGAACACGCCGACGGCGCTCAGCACGCCCAGCCCCACCGACAGCAGGAAGAAGGTCCCGTCGGAGGCGATCCGCGCCTCGCTCTCGCTGTTGCGCAGGAACACGGCGTCCCCGTTGGCGACGTACTGCACGCGCGGCGCGAGCCACACCCACAGCAGGCCGAGGAGCAGGCCGGCCGTCCCGACCGCGAGGGCGACGACGGCCCCGTCCCGGATGTCGTCCGGGGTGATGGCCGAGGCGGCTCCGCCGGGCTTCTCGGGCGGGAGCGGCGGCGGGTCGAAAGGAGACGGCGGGGTCACGGCTTCGGTCACCCCCACATCGTGCCAGGTGTGCCCGGCGGCGGCGTCGCCGGACCGCTTCAGCGGACCGCGGCCCGCCGGTACGCCCAGGTGGCGGCGGCCAGCGAGAGCACGCCGACCGCAGCGCACACGCCCAGGTCGATGGCGACGGCGGCCCAGTCCGGTTCCGGGGCGAAGGTCCGCGCGAAGGCCTCCACCCCGTACGTCGACGGCAGCAGGTCCCGCGCCCACACGATCACGCCCGGCATCCGCTCGGGCGGCAGCACGCCCAGCAGCAGCGCCGCCGACATCCCGAGCTGCCCGGCGAGCGTGGCCAGCTCCTGCCGCGGCGCCAGCAGCCCCAGCGCCGCGCCGAGCCCGGCCAGCGCGGCCCCGGCCAGCGGCACCACGGCGGCCAGGATCCACAGCCCGCTCATCGGCAGGCCGAAGAGCACGCACCCGAAGACGGCGGTGACCAGTGTCCCGGGCAGCGTGAAGGAGGCGTACGCGGCGGCCGCGCCCAGCACCACCGACGCGGGCGGCACCGGCAGGGTGGCGTAGTGGTCGAGCCCGCCGCTCGCCCGCAGCTGCCCGAAGTACTGCGCGAGCAGGTTCAGCGCGACGAAGGCGACGACCAGGACGGAGGAACCCGCGACGACGGCCCGGGCCTCCGAGCCCCCGTCCACCACGCCGCGCATCAGGATCATGATCCCGACGGACTGGAAGGTGGCCACGAAGAGCAGCGGGATCCGCGCCACCCGCGCCCGGGACAGCTGGGCCCGGTAGACGGCGGCCAGTGCGGGCAGGAACCGTGCCCGCGGGGCCAGCGGCGCGGCGGCCGGCTCCTCGACCGGAGCCGGAGCCGGAGTCGGAGTCGGATCCGGAGTCTGCAGGACGGCGCTTGCCGGACGGTCGTTCACGACTTGACCAGGCCTTTCGTCTTTCCGCCGAGCGCGAGGTACACGTCCTCGAGGCTCGGCGTGGCCAGCGTGAAATCGTCCAGGGCGGCGAAGGCCGGCCCACCGGTCACCGAGGCGACGGCCGCCCGGGCCTCGTCCGGGCCGAGCCGCAGGACCCAGCGCCGTCCGGACTCGACGGCGAGCTCGCGCAGCGCGGCGACCTCGGGGACGTCCAGCGGCGCGGTCTCCCGCCACACGAGCTCCAGCCGGACCTCGCCCGAGACCCTGGCCTTCAGGCCGGCCGGGGTGTCGCAGGCGATGACCCGGCCCTGGTCGATGACGGCGACCCGGTCGAGGACGGTCTCGGCCTCGATGACGTTGTGGGTGACGAGGAGGACCGTCGCGCCGTGCTCGGCGCGCCGGCGGTCGACGGCGGACCAGACGGCCCGCCGGGCCACCGGGTCCATGCCGGTGGTGGGCTCGTCGAGGACCAGGACGGGCCGCTCCCCCACCAGTGCGGAGGCGAAGCAGGCGAGGCGCCGCTGTCCGCCGGAAAGTTTCTTCAGGGGCCGCCCGGCGATCTCGGTCAGCCCGAGCTCCTCCAGTACGGCGTCGCGCGCGGCCCGGGCCGCCCGTGCGTCGAGCCCGCGCAGCCGCCCGGTGGTCTCGGCGGCCAGCGCCACCGTGAGCTCGTCGAGGGCGGTGGACTCCTGCCCGAGGTAGGCGAGCAGGCGCGAGGCCCGTTCGGGGTGGCGTACGAGGTCGTGGCCGAGGAGGGTCACGGTGCCCGCGTCGGGCCGCATCAGGCCGGTGAGCTGGCGGACCAGCGTGGACTTGCCGGCGCCGTTGGGGCCGAGCAGCCCGAAGATCTCGCCGCGCCGCACGTCCAGGCAGACGCCGTCGTTGGCGCGGGTCTCGGGGAGTGCGGGAGCCCCGCGCCGGCCGCGTACGGCGGGATACGTCTTGACCAGGTCACGCACCGCGCAGATCACGTCCGAAGCCGCTCCCGCGGCCGGCGCCGTGCTGTTTTCCGCGTGTGCTGTGCCCGTACTCACGAGGGAGCAGCCTACGGGGTTCCCGCCCCTACTCGGCCGCCGGGGTCAGCGGCGCACCGAGCTCGGCGGGACCGGATCCGGGCGCGGCGGCCGGTACGGCGGCCACGTGCTCGGCGGCCGCGCGGACGTCGATCTCCCTCCAGAACCCGGCGCGGATGGCGTACCGGTCGTGCTCGTCGATCTGGTCGTCCTTGTGCGCGAGCAGCCCGAAGCGGGCGGCGTACCGCAGCAGCTCGCCGTCGATGCGGTGCGGGATGCGCGGGTACATGGTGGCCAGCTTCTGCAGGTGCACGGTCTCGGGGAGGCGTTCCATCCAGCGCCGGGCGAACACCTGTCCCACCTCGAACGGGTCCCCGCCGACGGTGGTGATGTCCTCCTCGCGGTCCGCCCAGCGCTGTTCGGCGCTGGTGAGCTGGGCGAGGGTGGGCAGCGAGGCGGTCTCGGCGGGTTCGCCGAGCGGTCCGGCCCGGTCGATCCAGCCCTTGTCGGAGGACCAGCGCAGGGCGCTGGCGGGGGCCGGTGTGCTGCCGGACCCGGTCTGCGGGCCGCTCTGGGGGCCGGGGGCGCGCAGGGATCCGGCGAGGTCCTTGGGCGTGGGCACGGTCTTGCCCCCGGGGGCGGCGGGTGCCGGTACGGGGGCTCCCTCGCGGTCGTCGTCGCCGGTGGCGGCGGTGCCGTTGCGGGCGGCCTCGGCGAGCGCCGCCTCGGGCAGCGGGGCCGAGAGGATGGCGGCGATGTCGGGGCGCGGTGCGGGCGGGGGCGAGCACAGGCCGGTGAGGTCCTTGGCGCGGACGGCCCGGGTGATCCAGGCCCGGTCCAGGACGCGCCGTTCGTCGGCCTCGGCCACGAGGTCCTCGGACTGGTTGTAGTCCCCGTCGGCGGCCTGGACGGCCCACAGGTGGACGGCGACGCCGTGTTCTTTGGCGGACATCAGGCCGGGCAGCAGGTCGCCGTCGCCGGTGACCAGGACCACGTCGGAGCAGGCGCGGTTGCGGGCGAGCTCGGTGAGCTCGGCGTGCATGGCGGCGTCGACGCCCTTCTGGGCCCAGCGGCCGTCGCTGCGGGTCAGGGCGCCCAGGCGGACGGTGACGCGGGGCATGACGCGCAGCCGCCGGTGTTCGGGCTGCGGCACCCGGTCGGGTGCGCCGTCGAACCAGTAGATGCGCAGCAGGGGCTGTTCGGTGTCGGCCTCGGCCCGCTCGCGCAGGCCCTGGATGAGGGCGGCATGGTCCACGGTGATCCGGGAGCGGGAGGGCTCCCCGGCGAGAAGGCTGGCGGCGGCGCCCAACAGGTAGCCGGCGTCCACCAGGACGACGCAGCGGTCCACGCGTTCCACCCTCTTCCCTGGGGGTCCTGTGTTTTTCGACGGGTGCCCCGAGTCTGCCCGACCTCAAGGGTGTTGAAGGCCGGAACTCGATCATCGGCGTGGCGGATCTCACGGGGCGGCCGGGAAGGACCGTTCGGCTACGCGCAGTAATGATCCAAAATGCGCGGTTTCGGGCGCTGTGTGAGTGTGAAGGCGGTCCTGGCCCCTAGACCCTCACGGAGGTTCCACCATGGCCAAGAACAAGAATCAGAAGCAGCCGTCGAAGCAGCAGCAGGCCCGCTCCTCGCAGGACCCGTCGAAGAGCTCGATGGACAGCCCCTCCGAGTCGGTGAACCCATCGCCGAGTCCGATGGATCTGGCCCACAAGAGCAAGCAGAAGAAGTTCGGCCACAACTGACGCGGCGCGACGTGATGTGACGGAAGGGCCCGCCCGGGAACGCCGGGCGGGCCCTTCCGTACGTGCGGCGCCGGTGGGCGGGCGTCGCTATCCGGCCAGGCAGGACGGCCCGAGCAGCACCTTGAGGTCGCCGAAGAGGGCCGGGTCGGGCTGTACGCGGTGCTTGTCGAGGCGCAGCACGGTGGTGGTCCGCGGCCCCTGGAGCTTGATGCGCACCTCGGTGTTGCCCTTGTGGTGGCGCAGGATCTCCCCCAGACGGGTCACCATCGGCGGTGTGACCTTGACGGTGGGGATGGTGAGGACCACCGGGGCGTTCGTGCCGGCCGAGGTGAGGTCGGGGACCATCATCTCCATGGCGACCAGGCGGGGGACGTCCTCGCGCTTGTCGAGGCGGCCCTTGACGAAGACGACCGTGTCCTCGACCAGCTGGGTGGAGACGAGCTGGTAGGTCGCGGGGAAGAACATGCATTCGATGGAGCCGGCCAGGTCCTCGACGGTGGCGATGGCCCAGGCGTTGCCCTGCTTGGTCATCTTGCGCTGGAGGCCGGAGATGATGCCGCCGATGGTGACGACCGCGCCGTCGGAGTGCTCGCCGCCGGTCAGCTGGGAGATTCCGGCGTCCGTCTTGTCGGAGAGCACGTGCTCCAGGCCGAAGAGCGGGTGGTCGGAGACGTAGAGGCCGAGCATCTCGCGCTCCTGCGCGAGCAGGTAGGACTTCTCCCACTCGACGTCGGAGAACTCCACGTCGAGGCCGAAGCCAGGCTCGTCGCTCGCGGCCTCGTCGCCCATTCCGCCGAAGAGGTCGAACTGTCCCTCGGCCTCCTTGCGCTTGACCGCGACCACGTTGTCGATCATCGGCTCGTGGTGGGCGACCAGGCCCTTGCGGGTGTGGCCCATCTCGTCGAAGGCGCCGGCCTTGATCAGGGACTCGACGGTGCGCTTGTTGCAGACGACGGCCTCGACCTTGTCCAGGAAGTCCGGGAAGGTGGAGTACTTCCCCTTGGCCTTCCTGGTCTTGATGATCGACTCGACGACGTTCTGGCCGACGTTGCGCACGGCGGTGAGGCCGAAGAGGATCACGTCGTCGCCCTGGGCGGCGAAGTTCGCCTCCGACTCGTTCACGTTCGGCGGGAGCACCTTGATGCCCATGCGGCGGCACTCGTTCAGGTAGATCGCGGACTTGTCCTTGTCGTCCTTGACCGAGGTGAGCAGGCCCGCCATGTACTCGGCCGGGAAATTGGCCTTGAGGTAGGCGGTCCAGTAGGAGACCAGGCCGTACGCGGCCGAGTGGGCCTTGTTGAAGGCGTAGCCGGCGAAGGGGACCAGGACGTCCCACAGCGCCTTGATCGCCTGGTCGCTGAAGCCCTTCTCCTTGGCGCCCGCCTCGAAGATGACGAAGTTCTTCGCCAGTTCCTCGGGCTTCTTCTTGCCCATCACGCGGCGCAGGATGTCGGCCTCGCCGAGGGAGTACCCGGCGATGATCTGGGCGGCCTTCTGCACCTGCTCCTGGTACACGATGAGGCCGTAGGTGACGCCGAGGATCTCCCTGAGCGGCTCCTCCAGCTCCGGGTGGATCGGGGTGATCTCCTGCTGCTTGTTCTTGCGCAGGGCGTAGTTCGTGTGCGAGTTCATGCCCATCGGGCCCGGCCGGTACAGGGCCGAGACGGCGGAGATGTCCTCGAAGTTGTCGGGCTTCATCAGGCGCAGCAGGGAGCGCATGGGCCCGCCGTCGAACTGGAAGACGCCGAGCGTGTCACCGCGGCCGAGCAGTTCGAAGGTCTTGGGGTCGTCGAGCGGCAGGCCGAGGAGATCGAGGTCGATCCCCTTGTTGGCCTTCACCATCTTGACGGCGTCGTCCATGATCGTGAGGTTGCGCAGGCCGAGGAAGTCCATCTTGATCAGGCCGAGCGACTCGCACTGGGGGTAGTCCCACTGCGTGATGGTCACGCCGTCCGTGTGCCGCACCCAGATCGGGGCGTGGTCGACGATCGGCTCGCTGGACATGATCACGCCGGCGGCGTGCACGCCCATCTGGCGGACCAGGCCCTCGACGCCGCGTGCGGTGTCGATGACCTTCTTGACGTCCGGCTCGTTCTCGTACATCGCGCGGATCTCGCCGGCCTCGCCGTAGCGCGGGTGCGAGGGGTCGGTGATGCCGTTGAGGTCGATGCCCTTGCCGAGGACGTCGGCGGGCATGGCCTTGGTGAGCCGGTCGCCCATGGCGTACGGGTAGCCGAGGACGCGGGCCGAGTCCTTGATGGCGTTCTTCGCCTTGATCTTTCCGTAGGTGCCGATCATGGCGACCTTGTCGTCGCCGTACTTCTCGGTCACGTACCGGATCACTTCGACGCGCCTGCGCTCGTCGAAGTCGATGTCGACATCGGGCATGGAGACGCGCTCGGGGTTGAGGAACCGCTCGAAGATCAGGCCGTGGGTGATCGGGTCGAGGTCGGTGATGCCCATGGCGTACGCGACGATCGAGCCAGCCGCGGATCCTCGGCCGGGGCCCACCGCGATGCCCTGGTTCTTGGCCCACATGATGAAGTCGGCGACGACGAGGAAGTAGCCGGGGAACCCCATCTGGATGATGACGTCCAGCTCGTACTCGGCCTGGCGCTGGCGGTCCTCGGGGACGCCTCCGGGGTAGCGGCGGGCCATGCCGCGCCGCACCTCCTCGCGGAACCAGGTGATCTCCGTGTAGCCCTCTTCGGGGATCTCGAACTTCGGCATGAGGTTCTTGGCCTCGAACATGCCGGTGGTGTCGATCTGCTCGGCCACCAGGAGGGTGTTGGCGCAGCCCTCCTGCCAGGCGTCCGAGGAGTCGACCGCGTACATCTCGTCCGTGGACTTCAGGTAGTAGCCGGTTCCGTCGAAGCGGAAGCGGTCCGGGTCCGAGAGGTTCTTGCCGGTCTGGATGCAGAGCAGGGCGTCGTGGGCGCCGGCCTCGTGCGCGTACGTGTAGTGCGAGTCGTTCGTCACCAGCGGCGGGATGCCGAGCTTCTTGCCGATCTCCAGCAGCCCGTCGCGGACCCGGCGCTCGATCTCGATGCCGTGGTCCATCAGCTCCAGGAAGTAGCGCCCCTCGCCGAAGATGTCCTTGTAGTCGGAGGCGGCCTGCACGGCCTCGTCGAACTGGCCGAGGCGCAGCCTGGTCTGCACCTCGCCGGAGGGGCAGCCGGTGGAGGCGATCAGCCCCTCCGACCACTGGGAGATGGTCTCCTTGTCCATGCGCGGCCACTTGGTCAGCCAGCCCTCGGCGTACGCGTCGGAGGACAACCGGAAGAGGTTGTGCAGCCCGGTGGAGTTCGCCGCCCAGATCGTCTTGTGGGTGTAACCACCGGAACCGGACACGTCGTCGCGCTTCTGGTGGGGCTGGCCCCACTGGATGCGCCGCTTGTTGCGCCGGGACTCCGGGGCCACGTACGCCTCGATGCCGATGATCGGCGTCACACCGGCCTTCTTCGCGGTGTGGAAGAAGTCGTACGCCCCGTGCAGGTTGCCGTGGTCGGACATGGCGATGTGCGTCATGCCCATCTCGTTGCACGCGTTGAACATGTCCTTCAGCCGCGCGGCACCGTCCAGCAGGGAGTACTGGGTGTGGACGTGCAGGTGCGTGAACGGCGTCTTGGTCACGGTGGGGGCCTCCGAGGGGAGAGTGGGGCGGCAGCTCTGAATCCTACGTCGACCGGGTGACATTCCCCGGGCACCGACGGGTACGGTCATGCGTTGCAGAACCAAGGGCACCTGTCCGAAATGCGATCGGCGCCGATCCACCCCGCACCACCAGGAGGCATCCGCCATGGCGGTTCCCGAGACGACCGACGAGCAGCGCGCCGAGCAGATCCTCGACGTGTTCGACACCGCGTTCGGTGAGCTGCTCGCCGCCGACCCCGCTGCCTTCCAGGTCAAATTCCGCAAGATGGCGGCCTCCGCCTTCGCCTTCTACCGGGGCACCGCCTGTCTCTTCTACTCCGACCTGGAGCGGGACCGGCACGGCGGCCCGTACCTGGACGAGCGGACGGGCCGGGTGTGGATCCACGGCGATCTGCACGCCGAGAACTTCGGTACGTACATGGACTCCAACGGCCGGCTGATCTTCAACGTCAACGACTTCGACGAGGCCTACGTCGGCCCCTTCACCTGGGACCTGAAGCGCTTCGCCGCCTCCGTCGCCCTGATCGGCTACACCAAGGCGCTGAGCGACGGCCAGATAAGCGAGCTGGTGCGGATCTACGCCGGCGCCTACCGGGAGCGGATCCACCGTCTCGCGGCGGGGGCCAAGCACGAGGAGGTGCCCTCCTTCACCCTGGACACCGCCGAGGGCCCGCTGTTGGACGCGCTGCGCTCGGCCCGCTCCCGCACCCGCTTCTCCCTGCTGGACTCCATGACGGAGATACGGGACTACGAGCGCCGCTTCACCTCCGGCGGTGGCTCCATCGAGCTGGACGCCGCCACCCGCTACAAGGTGCTGGCGGCCTTCGACGGGTACCTGGAGACCCTCCCCGACGAGTCCCTCGTGCGGCCGGACTCCTACCGGGTCAAGGACGTGGTGGGACGCCGGGGCGTCGGGATCGGCTCGGCCGGTCTGCCCTCCTACAACATCCTGCTGGAGGGGCACAGCGACGCCCTGGAGAACGACGTCGTGATCTACCTCAAGCAGGCGCAGACCCCGGCGGTGTCCCGGCACATCACGGACCGGGCGGTGCGGGAGTACTTCCGGCACGAGGGCCACCGCACGGTGATCTCGCAGCGCGCCCTGCAGGCCCACGCCGACCCGTGGCTGGGCTGGACCGAGCTGGACGGGGCGGGGCAGCTGGTGGCCGAGGTCTCCCCGTACGCGGTGGACCTGGACTGGTCGGACCTGGACGACCCGGAGGAGATCGCGGCCGTGGTCGCCGATCTCGGCCGGGCCACGGCGACCATGCACGCGTCGGCCGACGAGGCCGAGAGCGGGCACTCGCTGGTCCCGTTCTCCACCGAGCGGGCCATCGACGCGGCGATCGCGGCCGATGAGGAGGGCTTCGCGGGGCTGCTCGTGGACTTCGCCCACGCGTACGGCGCCCGGGCCCGCGCCGACCACCAGATCTTCGTGGATCTCTTCCGCAACGGGCGTCTGACCTCGTAGTTCGTGCCCGTGGCCGGGGCCGGGACGCGGCTTTCACAGGTACGCATGGCAGACTCGCGACGATGGACATTTCAGGAGTGAGGCTTCGAGGGCTGCGTGCCGCGCTGTTCAGCGCGCTCGTCGTGCTGCTCTCGGCCGGCTCGCACGTCCTCATGTCCCGCGTTCCGCTGCCGCCCGCGCTGGTGGCCGGGGCCTTCGCCGCCGTGTTCGTGATCGCCTACGCGCTCGCGGGCCGGGAACGGGGCTTCGGCCCCATCGCCGGGCTGCTCGTTCCGCTGGAGCTGGCCGCCGACACCGTCTTCACCGCCGGGCAGCACCTCTGCTACGGCCCGGCCGGCGGCCCCGTCTCGGGTCCGCTGCGCGCGATGGGCCTGGACGAGCTGTGCGGGGGCACTCCCGTGGGCGGGCCGCTCACCGAGGTGACCGGGCCCGTCGCCGATCCGGCCGCGATGCTGGCCGCGCCCGGGCCGTGGACGCCCTGGCTGCTGCTCGGCGCCCACGTCTCGGTCGGGCTGCTCGCCGCCGGGTGGCTGCGCCACGGCGAGCGGGCCCTGGGGCAGCTGCTGCGCGCGGTGGCCGCCTTCGCGTTCCGGCCGCTGCTGCTGGCGGTGGCCTCGGCCCCGGCCTTCTGCGGTCCGGCGCGGCGGCTGCTGCGGCCGGTCCTCGAGGGCACGCAGGCCCGTACGCGATTCCCCGCACACTCCGTGGGCCGGCGGGGACCTCCCGTGCTCGGCGCGCTCGCTCGCGCCTGACGCACGTACGGGGCACCTCCCAGCGATGGCTGGGGGCCACTCCCCCGAGCAGTCCCCTCGACACGTCACACCCCACGGAGATCACGATGAGTTCACGCAACAGCCAGGCGAACAAGGCAGCGGCCCGCGAGCGGCTGCGCGCCGAGCGCGAGGCACAGGCCAAGAGGGACAAGATCCGCCGCCAGGTGATCGTGGCGGGCGCGCTCGTCGCCGGGCTCGGCCTGGTCGGCGTCGTCGGCTACGCGATCGTGCAGTCCAACCAGCCCGGCTACTGGGACAAGGCCGCCAAGGCCGAGCTGGTCAAGCCGAAGAACACCGAGGGCGAGGACGGCACCACGGTCGTCATCGGCAAGCCCGACGCCAAGAAGACGCTGGAGCTGTACGAGGACTCGCGCTGCCCGGCCTGCGCCGGCTTCGAGCAGGCGGCCGGCGAGCAGATCAAGAAGGACGTGGACGCGGGCAAGTACAAGCTCCAGTACTTCGGCGCCACCTTCATCGACAACGCCGTCAAGGGCGAGGGCTCGAAGAACGCGCTGAGCGCGCTGGGCGCGGCGCTCAACGTCAGCCCGCAGGCCTTCCTCGACTACAAGGCCGCGCTGTACTCCAAGGAGCAGCACCCCGAGGAGACCGTCGACAGCTTCGCCAAGGACGCGTACCTGCTGAAGGTCGCGGACACGGTCCCGGCGCTCAAGGGCAACGCCGAGTTCAAGAAGGCCGTCGAGGACGGCACCTACGACCGGTGGGCGATGGACATGTCGAAGGCCTTCAACAAGTCCGGCGTGACGGGTACCCCCACGCTGAAGATGGACGGCAAGAAGATCGACACCCCGCAGACCGCGGAGCAGTTCACGGCGGCGATCGACAAGGCCCTGCAGGGCTGATCCCCGGACATTCCGGGACACGCTTCCGGAAGGCCGCACCATCGGGCGGGCGAACTCCCAGAGTTCGCCCGCCCGTTGCATTCCGACATCTGTTCCATCAGGTGTACCCGTCGGTAATGTGACCGGTCGTGACCAGTCATCTCATCCCTTCTCAGACCCCGGCGACTCCCCGTCGCCGTACGGTCGTTCTCGCCGCCGCGGCCACGGCCGCGCTGGCCCCGCTGACCTCGCTCGGCGCCTCGGCGGCCCACGCGGCGACACAGTCCGCGCCCGCCTTCCTGCACGGCGTCGCCTCGGGCGACCCGCTGCCCGACGGGGTCCTGCTGTGGACCCGCGTCACCCCCACCCCCGAGGCCGTACCCGGCTCCGGCCTCGGCCCGGCCACCCAGGTGAGCTGGGAGGTGGCCGCGGACCAGGCCTTCTCCCGCATCGTCGGCTCCGGCACCGTCACGGCGAGCGCCGCCACCGACCACACGGTCAAGGTGGACGTGCGCGGGCTGCAGCCGCAGACGTCCTACTGGTACCGGTTCACCGCCGGCGCCACCGTCTCCCCCACCGGCCGCACGCTGACCACCCCGGGCCACGACGTGACGACCTCGGGAGTCCGTTTCGGTGTGGTCTCCTGCGCCAACTGGGAGGCCGGCTACTTCTCCGCGTACCGCCACCTGGCCGCCCGCACCGATCTGCACGCGATCCTGCACCTGGGCGACTACATCTACGAGTACCCGACCGGGGGCTACCCGGAGGCGAAGTACGTCGTGCGCCAGCACGAGCCGAAGCACGAGATCGTCTCGCTGGCCGATTACCGCACGCGGCACGGCAAGTACAAGACGGACGGCGACCTGCAGGCGCTGCACCAGGCGCACCCGGTCATCGCCATCTGGGACGACCACGAGTTCGCGAACGACATGTGGGCGGGCGGCGCCGAGAACCACACGCCGGGCGCCGAGGGCGAGTGGGCGGCCCGCGCGGCCGCCGCCAAGCAGGCGTACTTCGAGTGGATGCCCGTACGCACCTCCGTCGCGGGCACCGTCTACCGGCGGCTGCGCTTCGGCACCCTCGCCGATCTGCACCTGCTGGACCTGCGCTCCTTCCGCTCGCAGCAGGCCAAGGTGGGCAGCGGTGCGGTGGACGACCCGGAGCGCACGATCACCGGGCGCGCCCAGCTGGACTGGCTCAAGTCGGGCCTCGCGGGCTCGAACGCGACCTGGAAGCTGGTCGGCACCTCGGTGATGATCTCGCCGGTCGCCTTCGGCTCGCTGCCCGCGCACCTGCTGAAGCCGCTGGCCAAGCTCCTCGGCCTGCCCGAGGGAGGCATAGCGATCAACGTGGACCAGTGGGACGGGTACACCGACGACCGCAAGGAGCTGCTGGGCCACCTCAAGGACCGGAACGTCAAGAACACCGTGTTCCTGACCGGCGACATCCACATGGCGTGGGCGAACGAGGTCCCGGTGAACATGGCCACGTACCCGGGCTCGGGGACCGCCGCGACCGAGTTCGTCGTCACCTCGGTGACCTCCGACAACATCGACGACATCCTGCACGTGCCCGCGGACACCGCCTCGCTGGTCGCGGAGACGGCCATCAAGGCCGCCAACTGGCACGTGAAGTGGCTCGACATGGACGCACACGGCTACGGGGTGCTGGACGTGACGGCGGAGCGCTCGCAGATGGACTACTACGTGGTGTCCGACAAGCGGCGCCAGGACGCCACGGCCGCGTGGGCCCGCTCGTACCGGACCCTGAACGGGACGCAGAAGGTGGAGCGGTCCTACCAGCCCGTCCGCTGAAATAACTGATTGACCGTCAATTCTCCTGCCGCGTGGGGCGCCTGGTACATACCAGGCGCCCCATGTGCGTTTCTGGCAACAAATCTTTTACGCAAGACACTTGACCTGAATATGTCATGCACACATAAGCTTCCCGCCAGCTGAAGAAGATCCTTCAGGCCATCACCCCCCACCACCCCCCACCCGCGAGGAGCACACGTGCGCGCAATTGCCCGCATATCCCCCCTTCTTCGCCGCCGCCTGATGGGCACGGCGGTTCTGGCCGGAACCCTGGCCTTCACTCCGCTCGCGGCCCCCACCACGCTTGCGGCAGCCAAGACCCCCGCCGAGCTCTGCGCCGAGCAGCCGGCCGCCGCCGGCGCCGCCAACGCCCGCGTGACCCGCGCCCACGACGAGCACGCGGACGAGCCCAACGAGGTCACCGACGCCCAGGCCAAGGCCATGGACGCCGACCTCAAGGCGAAGCTGGACAAGGCCCTCAAGAACCAGCCGCAGCGCAGCCTCAGCGCCGCCGAGGCCGTCGTCAACATCCCCGTGTACTTCCACGTCGTGCACTCCGGTGCGACCGGAAAGCTGACGGCCACGGATGTCAGCAAGCAGCTGGCGGTCCTCAACGCGGCCTACGGCGGCCAGGGAACCGGAAACGTCAACACGAACTTCCAGTTCACCCTCGCGGCCACCGACTACACGGACAACGCCTCCTGGTACAACCTGGCCTCCGGCTCCCAGGCCGAGAAGGACATGAAGAACACCCTGCGCAAGGGCGGCCCGGGCGCGCTCAACTTCTACACCGCCAAGCTCTCCGGCGGCCTGCTGGGCTGGGCTACCTTCCCGACCTCCTACGCCTCCAGCCCCAAGATGGACGGCGTGGTCGTGCTCGACTCCTCGCTGCCGGGCGGCTCCTCCGCCAACTACAACGAGGGCGACACCGCGACCCACGAGGTCGGCCACTGGCTGGGGCTCTACCACACCTTCCAGGGCGGCTGTAACGGCAACGGCGACTACGTCTCCGACACCCCCGCCGAGAAGAGCGCCGCGTACGAGTGCCCGACCGGCCGCGACAGCTGCGCGAGCAAGCCGGGCGCCGACCCGATCCGCAACTTCATGGACTACACGTACGACTCCTGCATGTACCAGTTCAGCGCCGGCCAGGTGGCCCGCATGAGCAGCAGCTGGACCGCGTACCGCGCCGGCTGATCCCCTGCCACGACGAAGGGCACGGCCCGGCATCCGCCGGACCGTGCCCTTTCGCTATCCGCCCATCCCCCTACAGGCTGTCGAGGAAGCCGATCGCGACCTTCCACACCTGCTCCGCGGCCTCCGCGTCGTAGTCGTCCAGGTCCGGGTCGGTGAACAGGTGCCCGGCACCCGGGTAGCTGTGGACCTCCACGTCCGCCCCGGCCCGCTGCATCCGCAGGTACCAGGCCGTCAGCCAGTCGTGCGGCTCGAAGGGATCCGGGTCCGCGATGTGCAGCTGCACCGGCAGCTCGTCCACCGAGGCGCCCTCCTCCAGGTCCGCCGTCCCGTGCAGGAGCAGCAGCCCGCGCGCCTTCTCGTCGGCCATCGCCAGGTGCTGGGCGACGGAGCCGCCGAAGGAGAAGCCCGCGTAGACCAGGCCCTGGTCGGAGTGGGGGGCGGCGGCCAGCACCGCGCGCTTCAGCAGTTCGTCACGGCCGATCTCGTCCCGGTGGGCCATGCCCTCCTCGACGGTCTCGAAGGTGCGTCCCCCGAAGAGATCCGGCACCTGGACCTGGTGCCCGGCCGCGCGCAGCCGGTCGGCCGCCGCGTGCACCGCGGGCCGCAGCCCGTACGTCGAATGGAAAAGCACGATGTTCATGCCTCCATCGTGCCAGCCGCCGAACGGAAGGTGTCCGCGGACCGCTTCCCGCTACGTTCCTCCCATGGAGATGGAGAACTTCCTTCGCCCCGCCCTCGTCATCGGCGGCGCGCTGGTCGCCACCCTGATCGCGGGCTGGCTGCTGGACCTGCTGCTGCGCCGGGCCGACGCCCGGCACACCGAGACCCCGTTGTGGGGCCTGCTGCGCCGCTGCCGGCTGCCCTTCCAGGTGGTGCTCTGCGCCTCGCTGCTCAGAGGCTCCTACCGCTGGGCGGGGGTCCTCCCCGACCACCCCGTCGGCGTCGGCCGCTTCCTCACCCTGGTGCTGATCGCCTCGGTGGCCTGGCTGGCGGTGCGGATCGCGACCGCCGCCGTCGACTCGACGTACGCGCGCTACGCCGCGGCGGCCGAGGACGACGCCCGGGTCCGCCGGGTCCGCACCCAGGTCACGCTGATCCAGCGGGTGGTCACGGCGGTGGTGGTCGTGGTCGCCGCGGCGGCGATGCTGCTGACCTTCCCCCCGATGCGTACGTTCGGCGCCTCGATGCTGGCCTCGGCGGGCGTCCTCGGCATCGTGGCGGGCATCGCCGCGCAGGCCGCGCTCGGCAACCTCTTCGCCGGCCTGCAGATCGCCTTCGGCGACACCGTCCGGATCGGCGACACCGTGGTGGTCGACAAGGAATGGGGCCGGGTCGAGGAGATCACCCTGACCTTCCTGACCGTCCGCACCTGGGACGAGCGCCGTATCACGATGCCGGTCTCGTACTTCACGAGCAAGCCCTACGAGAACTGGTCGCGCGGCGGCGCGCAGATGACCGGCACGGTCTTCTGGCACCTGGACCACAGCGCACCGCTCGCCCCGATGCGGGAGCAGCTCCAGGAAATCCTGAGGGAACTCCCCGAGTGGGACGGCCGCGGCGGCGGCCTGGCCGTGACGGACACCACACCGCACACCGTCCAGGTCCGCGCGGTGGTCACGGCGAAGGACGCGGACGACCTGTGGACCCTGCGCTGCGCGGTCCGCGAACGCCTGATCGCCTGGCTCGTCACCCACCACCCCTACGCCCTCCCCCGCGTCACCACGGCCGAAGCCACCCCCAGACCGGACGATTCCAGCCCGTCCGGCGTTTGAGGACCGGGGTCCGGGGCGGAGCCCCGGTCTTTCAGCCCCGCCGGCGTTTGAGGCGTGGGGGTCCCCCCGGACGGAGTCTGGGGGAGGGTCTGGGGCGGAGCCCCGGGAAGCCGGCGCTCGGCCTTGGTCAGAACGTCAGGCGGAACAGGGCGCCGCCGCCCACCGCGGGCTCGGCGGTCAGCTCGGCCCCGTGCGCCCGCGCGATCTGCCGCGCCATGGCGAGCCCCAGCCCCGACCCCGGCAGGGCCCGCGCGGCCCCCGCCCGGTAGAACCGGTCGAAGACGTACGGCAGGTCCTGCTCCGCGATCCCCGGCCCGTGGTCCCGTACGGTCAGCTCCGGCCCGGCGCCGACGCCGGCGTCCGCCAGCTCCACCTCCACCGGCAGCCCGGCAGGGCTGAACTTCGCCGCGTTGTCCAGCAGGTTCGACAGCAGCCGGCTCAGCCGCGCCGGCACCCCCGGCACGACCACCGCCCCCTCCGCCACCCGCACCCGGAACTCCACCGCCGGCCAGTGCGCCCGCGCCGCGTCCACCCCGTGCCGCACCAGCGCGTCCAGCCGTACCTGCTCCACCAGCGGCGTCGGTTCCTCGTCGCGCGCCAGCTCGATCAGGTCGTTCACCAGTCCCGTCACCTCCCGCAGCTGCCGCCCCAGCGCGGCCGACGCCCGCTCCCGCTGTGCGGCGGTCAGCCGGTCGGCCTTCGCCAGCAGCTCCGCGTTGGTCCGCAGCGCCGTCAGCGGGGTGCGCAGCTCGTGCGAGGCGTCCGCGACCAGCCGCCGCTGGGCGGTGACGGACTGCTCCAGCTCGCCGAGCATGGTGTTGAAGCTCCCGGCCAGCCGGGTGATCTCGTCCTCCCGCCCGGAGGGCCCCGGCGGCGGGAGTTCGATCCGGTGCCGCGGGTCCCGGGTCGCCGCGATCCGCTCGGCCGTCGCCGTGAGCCGGGTCACCGGGGCGAGGCCGGTCCGGGAGACCCAGTAGCCCAGTACGGCGGCGAGCAGCACCCCGGCCGCCGCCGTCAGGACGAGCCACCCGGCGGCCTCCGCGATGCCGGACTCCACCGTGTCGGCGCGCAGGGCCACCTGGAGGGCCCGCCCCTTGGCGTAGTCGGTGGTGAGCATCCGCGCCGGGTGTCCGGCCACCGAGATGTTCGTGTAGTAGGGGGCCCGCCGGCCGTCGGCGACCTCCCGCGCGGCCGGGTCCACGGGCAGCAGTCCCGGCGTACGGGGGTCCTTGGCCGGGTCGGCCGCGACCACCTCGGCGCAGGCGGGGGCGGCCAGGAAGCGGCACTCCCCGGCCAGCGTGCCCGGCGCCTCGCCCGGGTTGCGCTGTGCGGCGAGCCGGGCTGACTGGGTCAGGCTGAGGTCGAGCTGCTCGTAGAGCGCGGACCGTACGACGAGGAAGGCGGCGGCGCACACGACCACGGCCACGAAGGCCACGGCGGCGGTGACGGCCAGCGCCAGCCGGGTCCGCAGCGGCCGTCGCCGTCTCCAGGCGGCGCCGAGCCCCCTGCGCCCCGATCCGCTCACGCCGCGTCCAGCCGGTAGCCGACCCCGTGCACGGTGTGGACCAGCCGGGGCTCGCCCCCGGCCTCCAGCTTCCGCCGCAGGTAGCCGACGTAGACGGCCAGGGAGTTGGAGTCCGGCCCGAAGTCCCGCCCCCACACCAGCTCCAGGATCACCTCGCGCGGCAGCACCTGGCCGGGGTGGCGCAGGAGCAGCTCCAGCAGCGCGGCCTCGGTCCGGCTGAACTCCAGCGGCCGCCCGCCCCGCCGCCCGGTCCGCGTCCCGGGGTCCAGGACGAGGTCGTCGAAGGCCAGCGGGCCCGCTCCGGCCGGGTCGGGCGCGGCCCGCCGCAGCAGTGCCCGGACCCGTGCGACCAGCTCGTCCAGGGCGAACGGTTTGACGAGGTAGTCGTCGGCCCCGGCCTCCAGCCCGTCGACGCGTTCGCTCACGGAGTCCAGCGCGGTCAGCACGAGGACGGGCGTGCGGTCGCCCATCGCGCGCAGCTGGCGGCACACCCCGAGCCCGTCGAGCACCGGCATCATCACGTCGAGCACGACGGCGTCCGGCTCCCAGGCCGCCACCTCGGACAGCGCGGCCAGCCCGTCCGCCGCTCCGCGCACCTCGTACCCCTCGACGGCCAGCCCGTCCTCCACGGCGGCGCGCACCTCGGGCTCGTCGTCGACCACCAGGATCCGATGCCTGTTCAGGGAGCTCATGGGGCAAAGCCTGCCAAAGGCTTCGCCGCGAACCTCTTAGAACCTTCTTAGGGCGCACCGGGAGGGTGCGGCCATGACCACTCGACACTCACCTGACACAACCGCGGAGCTGTCCGTCGTGATCGGTGCGGGCGGCACCGGCGGCCACATCTACCCGGGGCTCGCGCTCGCCGAGGCCCTGCGCGCGGCCGTTCCCGGCGCCGTGGTCTCGTTCATCGGGACCGAGCGGGGCCTGGAGACCGAGCTGATCCCGGGCGCCGGCTACCGCCTGCACACCGTCGACATGATCCCCTTCGATCCGGCGCTGGGCGCGAAGCGGTACCTGCTGCCCGCGGCCCTGCTGCGCTCGGCGCACCAGGCCCGTGCCGTGATCCGGGCGCAGGGCGCGCACGCCGTCGTCGGCATGGGCGGCTATCCGAGCGCGCCGGCCGTGCTCGGCGCCCGGCTGGCCGGGCTGCCCGCCGTGATCCACGAGTCGAACGCGGTACCGGGACGCGCCAACCAGTTCGCGGCCCGGCTCACCCCGCACGTGGCGGTGGCCTTCGACCGCAGCCGCGCCCATCTGACGGGCGGCGACCGGGCGCTGACGACGGGGATGCCGATCTCCGCGGCCCTGGCGGGGCTCGCGGAACGGACCGGACCGGAGCGCGTCGCGCTGCGCGCCGAGGCCCGGCGGGCCCTGCGCGTCCCCGCGGGGCGGCGGCTGGTGGTCTTCAACGGCGGCAGCCTGGGCGCCGTCCGCCTGACCGGGGCGGCGGTCGCGCTGGCCCGGCTCTGGCAGGGCCGGGACGACGTACAGCTGCTGGTCAAGACGGGGCCGGCGGCGCTGGACGGCGCCCTGGTCGAGCTGGCGGCCTCCGGCGGGCGGCGGATCGCGCGGGCCGTGCCGTACCTGGACCGGATGGACCTGGTGTACGCGGCCGCCGACCTGGTGGTGTGCCGGGCCGGGTCGGCGACGGTGGCGGAGCTGGCGGCGACGGGCGTCCCGGCGGTGCTCGTCCCCTACCCGCACGCCCCCGGCGACCACCAGACCCACAACGCCCGGGTGCTGTCCGACGCGGGCGCCGGGCTGCTGCTGCCGGATGCGGAGACCACCGCCGAACGCCTCGGCGATCTCATCGGCCCGCTGCTGGCCGATCCGGTCCGGCTGGCGTCGATGGCCGGAGCCGCCGACCCGGGCCCGCACGCGCGGGCCGCCGACCTGCTGGCCGCGGAGGTCCTCCGCGTCGCCGGCGTCCGCCTTCCCACCCTGGAGCACGCATGACCCTGAACTGGAACGACCGCACCGTCCTCGTCACCGGCGCCGAGGGGTTCATCGGCTCGACGCTGGTGGACCTGCTCGTGGCCCGCGGCGCCCGGGTGCGCGCTTTCGTGCACTACAAGCCGTACGCGGAGAAGGGCCACCTGGCGCGCTACCTCGCGGACCCGGACGGCCCGGTGGAGATGTGGGCGGGCGACGTCCGCGACGCGGGCCGCGTCAGCGACGCGGTGGCGGGCTGCGACACCGTCTTCCACCTGGCGGCGCTGATCGGGATCCCGTACAGCTACGCCTCGCCGGGCGCGTACGTGCAGACGAACGTCACCGGCACGGAGAACATGGCGGAGGCCTGCCGCCGCCACGGCGTGCGCCGCCTGGTCCACACCTCCACGAGCGAGGTCTACGGCACGGCCCTGACGGCCCCGATCTCCGAGGACCACCCGCTCCAGCCGCAGTCCCCGTACTCCGCGTCGAAGATCGGCGCGGACATGATGGCGCTCTCCTTCCACCACGCCTTCGAACTGCCGGTGACGGTGGTGCGCCCCTTCAACACGTACGGCCCGCGCCAGTCGGCCCGCGCCGTGATCCCGACGATCCTGGCCCAGCTCCACGCGGGCTCGCGGGAGATCCGCCTCGGCTCCCTCTCCCCCACCCGCGACTTCACGTACGTGACGGACACGGCCGCGGGCTTCCTCGCGGTGGCGGAGTGCGACCGGGCGCTGGGGGAGGTGGTCAACCTCGGCACGGGCGAGGAGATCTCCGTCGGCGCCCTGGCCCGGGCGCTGATCACCGCCTCGGGCCGGGACGCGGAGGTGGTGGTGGACCCCTCCCGCCTGCGTCCCTCGGGCAGCGAGGTCCACCGCCTCCTCTCGGACAACTCCCGCGCCCGCGACTGGGCGGGCTGGAAGCCCGAGGTCTCCCTGGCCGAAGGCCTGCGCCGGACCTCGGACTGGATCGCGGAGCACCTCCACCTCTTCGCCCCGGACCGCTACCAGGTCTAGAGCAGGGCGGCCGCGCACTCCTCGGCGAGGTCCTCGGCATGCGGCGGCAGCGGACCGCCGGCGCGCAGGTGGCGGCGGACGACCGAGAGCGGCAGGTCGATCAGGGCGAGGGTGACCCGGTCCAGGCCCTGGGGGTCCGTCGCGCCGAGGGAGTCGGCGAGGGTGCCGAGGGCGTCGTACACGCGCTGGTTGCCGGAGTCGGCCCGCCGGGTGTGCTCCTCGGACCAGTCGGCGCGGCCGAACTCCGCGGGACCGTACAACAGGAGCGCGGCCTCCTGCGGGTGGGCGCGGCTCCAGGCCACGACGTGCCGGGCGGCCGCGCGGGCGGCCCGGCGGGGGTCGGGGTCGCTGTGCAGCATGGCGAAGTAGCCCTCCTGGAACCGCTCGACGCTCCGCAGCCACACCTCGGCGAGCAGGGCCGTCCGTCCGGCGAACCGGTGGTACATGGATCCGCTCGGCGCGCCGACCGCCTGGGCCGCGGCGGACATGGTGACGCCGCCCGGTCCGGCGGTGGCCGCCAGCCGGACGGCGGCGTCGAGGATCTGGTCGGTGTCGAACCGGGGTGGTCTCGCCATGAATCAGAGAGTACCCTCCAGATTATTAGAGACACATCTCTAATAATCTCAGGGGAGGACGCATGGGCGTCTACAACGTGCACGAGCGCCTGATCGGGGCCAAGCAGAGCGAGGTCGGCGCGCTCATCGACACACTGTCCGGCGGGGAGGACGACCGGCTCTGGCCCGGCCACCTGTGGGAGGAGATGGAGTTCGACCGCCCCCTGGGCGTCGGCGCGGTCGGCGGACACGGACCGGTGCGCTACACGGTGGTCGCGTACGTGCCGGGCACCTGGGTCCGCTTCGCCTTCACCGGGCCCCGCGGCTTCCACGGCTTCCACGAGTACACCGCGCTGGCCGTCGACGCGGAACGGACCGTGTTGCGGCACACCCTCGCGATGTCCGTCAGCGGCGTTTCCCGCCTCACCTGGCCGCTCGCCTTCCGGTCGGGGCACGACGCCGTCCTGGAGGACAGCCTGGACCGCGCCGAGCTGGCCTGCACCGGCACCATCGCCCGCCCGGCCCGCTGGTCCCCGTACGTCCGCTTCCTCCGCTCGCTGGAGCGGCTGCTGTCCCGGCCGGCCCAGGCCCAGGCCCAGGCCGGCCGGGTCTAGGGGGCGCGCAGGCTGCGTACGTCCAGGTGCCGCAGCACCCGGTCGACGACCTCCGGGTCGGAACCGGGTTCGCTGCGGGCGGCCAGCACCTCGTGGCGGGCGGCCGACATCATCTCCCGCTGGATCCGCTGGATGTCGTGGAGCCGCTGCACCCGCTTCGCGTACGCCTCGCGCCGCTCCTCGTCCACCATGTCCGGGCTGATCCTGGCCCCCACGTCGTACGCGCGCCGGGTCAGCTGCTCGATCAGGTCCTCCGACAGCTCCTCGACCTCGTCGATCTCCTTCAGCCGCCGCTTCGCGGCCTTCGCGGCGCGGATCGCCAGCTGCCGCTCGGCATCCCGCCGCACGTCCGTGTCGGCCTCCACACCCAGCCGCCGCACCAGCCACGGCAGGGTCAGACCCTGGCATACCAGGGTCGCCATGATCACCGCGAACGCGATGAAGATGATCTCGTCCCGCGCCGGGAAGGGCTCCCCCGAGTCCGTCTTCAGCGGGATGGCCAGCGCCAGGGCCACCGAGGCCACCCCGCGCATCCCGGCCCACCACATCACCACGCTCTCCCGCCAGCTCAGCGGGATCTCCTCGTCGTAGTCGCGCCGCTGGTGCAGCTTCTTCGCGAGCCAGCCGGCCGGCAGCAGCCACACCAGCCGTACGCCGACCACCACCGCGACGACGACCGCCGCCCAACCGGCCATCTCCCACTCGCGGTCCTGCGCCGTCCCGAACACGCTGTGGAGCTCCAGCCCGATCAGCCCGAAGGCCACCCCGGTGACCAGCGTGTCCACGACCTCCCAGAAGGTGTGCCCGGCCAGGCGCCCCAGCACGTCGTCGGCGTCGGACGCGTACTCGGCGAGGAACAGGGCCGTCGTCAGCACGGCCAGCACCCCCGACCCCTGGAGTTCCTCCGCGACCACGTACGACACGAAGGGCACCAGCAGCGTCAGCCCGATCTGGAGGGTCGCGTCGTCGAGCCGGCCCATCAGCCGGTGGGTGATCCAGCCGAGGGCCAGGCCGACGACCACGGCGACGACCGCGGACAGCACGAACTCCCCCAGCGCTTCGGGCCAGGAGAAGCTGCCGCTGACGGCCGCGGCGATCGCCACGTGGTAGAGCACGATCGCCGTCACGTCGTTGAAGAGCCCCTCGCCCTCCAGGATCGACACCATGCGGCGGGGCAGCCCGAGCGATCCGGCGACGGCGGTGGCCGCGACCGGGTCGGGCGGGGCCACGAGCGCTCCGAGCGCGACGGCGGCGGCGATCGGCAGCGCGGGCACCGCGGTGTACGCGACGGCGGCGACGGCGGCGGTCGTGACGAACACCAGGGCCACGGCCAGCAGGAGGATGGGCCGCACGTTGGCGGCGAACTGGCGCCACGAGGTCCGCTGCACGGAGGCGTACAGCAGGGGCGGCAGCACCAGCGGGAGGATGAACTCGGGCGGCACCTCGACCTCCGGCACGGCCGGCACGAGCGCGAGGACCACCCCGCCGAGGGTCATGAGGACGGGCGCGGGCAGTCCCAGCCGGTCCCCGAGCGGCACCATGACCACGGCACCGAGCAGCAGCACGAACAGCAGAGCAAGCTGATCCACTCCCCCACCCTGCCAGTCCGCTGCGCTCGGCCCGACCGGTAACCACAGCAACCCGCGTGTCGCCCCGGGCCCCGAACCCTTCCGGGGCTCCGCCCCGAACCCCTACGGCGCTCCGCGCCCGCGCCTCAAACGCCGGCGGGGCTGAAATTGCGCTCCGCGCAATCCAGCCCCGCCAGGCAAATCCAGCGCCGTCGAGCAGAATCCAGCCTCGCCACATCCAGCCTCGCCGGCGTTTGAGGCGCGGGGTCCGGGGCGGAGCCCCGATCTTTCAGCCCCGCCGGCGATTGAGGCGCGGGCTACGGCAAAGGGCGGCGCATCGCGCGGTGGGGGATGCCGGCGTCCTGGAATTCCGGGCCGTAGGCCACGTACCCGAGGCGCTCGTAGAAGCCGAGCGCATGCGTCTGCGCGCCCAGGTCCACCCCCGTCAGCCCCAGCCGCACCGCCTCGGCCTCGATCGCGCGGACCAGCGCCACCCCGACCCCCAGCCCGCGCGCAACCTTCCGCACGGCCAGCCGGCCCAGTGCGCCGACCGCCGGATCGCCCGTCTTGGCCAGCACGGCGGCGCCGTGGAGCAGCCGGCCGGTGCCCAGCGGCTCCCCGTCCGGCCCCACGGCCAGGACGTGCACCGCGCCCGCGTCGTACGCGTCGTACTCGATCGACTCCGGTACGGACTGCTCGACCACGAACACCTCGGTCCGCACGGCGAAGCACGCCGCCATGTCGGCCTCGGAGTCCGCGACCCGTACCTCGAAGCCGACGGCGGTCACTCGCTCTCCGCCCGGATCACGTCCAGCGCGTGCTGCAGGTCCGCCGGGTAGCCGCTCTCGAACTCCACCCACTGCCCGTCGGAGGGGTGCTCGAAGCCGAGCCGCACCGCGTGCAGCCACTGCCGGGTCAGGCCCAGCCGCTTCGCGACCGTCGGGTCGGCGCCGTACGTCAGGTCGCCGACACACGGGTGCCGGTGCGCGGACATGTGCACGCGGATCTGGTGCGTACGCCCGGTCTCCAGCTTGATGTCCAGCAGCGAGGCGGCGCGGAAGGCCTCGATCAGGTCGTAGTGCGTGACGGAGGCCTTGCCCTCCTGCGTCACGGCCCACTTGTAGTCCGCGCTCGGGTGGCGGCCGATCGGCGCGTCGATGGTGCCGCTCATCGGGTCCGGGTGGCCCTGCACCAGCGCGTGGTAGCGCTTGTCCACGACCCGCTCGCGGAACTGGTTCTTCAGCGAGGTGTACGCGCGCTCCGACTTGGCGACGGCCATCAGGCCGGACGTGCCGACGTCGAGGCGGTGCACGATGCCCTGGCGCTCGGAGGCGCCGGAGGTGGAGATGCGGTAGCCCGCCGCGGCGAGGCCGCCGATGACGGTGGTGCCGGTCCAGCCGGGGCTCGGGTGGGCGGCGACGCCGACCGGCTTCATGATGACCACGATGTCGTCGTCGTCGTGGACGATCTCCATGCCGGGGACCGGCTCGGCGACGACCTCGACCGGCCGGGGCGGTTCGGGCATCTCGACTTCGAGCCAGGCGCCACCGTGCACACGCTCGGACTTCCCGACGACACTGCCGTCGACCGACACCTTCCCCGCGGCCGCGAGGTCGGCCGCCTTCGTCCGGGAGAAACCGAACATACGGGCGATGGCGGCGTCGACACGCTCGCCTTCGAGGCCATCGGGAACGGGCAGGGTGCGGATCTCGGGAATCGTACTCACCCGTCGAGTATGCAGGACTCGGCAGCCGGGCAGTTCCGCGAGCGGTCCAGCGATCAGTTGGGCGATCAGTCCCGCGATCAGTCCTTGTGGACCGTGCCGTCCGGGTCGAGGCCCTTGAACGACAGCAGGACGATCAGGATGCCGCCGCACACGATCGCCGAGTCGGCCAGGTTGAAGACCGCGAAGTGGGCCGGCGCGATGAAGTCGACGACCGCACCCCGGAACACGCCCGGCGAACGGAAGATCCGGTCGGTCAGATTGCCCAGCGCACCGCCCAGCAGCAGGCCCAGCGCGATCGCCCACGGCAGGCTGTAGAGCTTGCGCGCGAGCCGCACGATCACCACGATCACGGAGGCCGCGATGCAGGTGAAGATGATGGTGAAGGCCTCGCCGAAGCCGAAGGCGGCGCCCGGGTTGCGGACCGCCTCGAACTTCAGCAGGTCACCGATGATCTCGATCGGCGGCTGGTGCTCCAGCTTCGCCACGACCAGCATCTTGGTGCCGAGGTCGAGCAGGTAGGCGAGCACCGCCACGACGAGCAGCGCCGCGATCCGCCGGCGCCCCTTGGGCCCGGCGGACTCCGGCTGGGCGTCGTCCCCGACCTCCGGCGTACCGATGATGCGCTCCGCCTCTGCCACGTGAGTCCCTCGAACTAGCTCGAACCAGGCTCCTCCTGGACCCTGACGAGACACGAGGGTACGTCAGGGCCCCCGCCCACCGCCTGCCCCACCTCCACCCAATTTCCCTGGCCCGGTGCCGGGGCCTAGTGCCGCCGCTCCTGCTTCTGCTTGCAGTCCACGCACAGAGTGGCCCGCGGGAAGGCCTGCATCCTGGCCTTCCCGATGGGCTGCCCGCAGTTCTCGCAGAGGCCGTACGTGCCCGCCTCCAGCCGTTCCAGGGCCCGCTCGGTCTGCTCCAGCATCGAGCTGGCGTTCGCCGCGAGCGCCAGCTCGGACTCCCGGGTGATGTTCTTGGTGCCGGTGTCGGCCTGGTCGTCGCCCGCGCCGTCGCCCGAGTCCCGCATCAGGCCGCTGATCGCCACCTCGGAGGCGTCGAGCTCGGCGCGCAGCCGCAGCACCTCGCTCATCAGCTCGCTGCGGGCCTCGTCGACCTCCGTCTGGGTCCAGGGGTCCTCGCCGGGCCGTACGGCGAGCTCGCCGGGGGTGAGGGCCGCCGTGACCCGCGTCTTGGGCAGCCCGCTGGTGGCCGCCGCAGCCGTCTTCCTCGCCGTGCCGGTGCTCTTCTTGGCAACCACTTTGCGGACTCCCGTCTTCTTCGCGGCGTGTGCCGCCCCCTCGGCCGCGGCCTGCTTGGCCGTGGCCGTCCGCTTTTCGACGGCGGTCGTCTTCTTCACGGCGGTGGCCTTGTCGGCCGTCGCCGTCCCGGCCGGTGCCTTCTTCGCCGGTGCCTTCTTCGCGGCCGCCTTCGTAGCCGGCGCCCTGATGGCGGCGGCGGTCTTCCCGGCAGCGGTCTTCCCGGCGGCGGTCGCCTTCTTGGCGGGAGCCGCGTCCTCGGGGGCCTCCGCCTTCCCGCCGGCCTTGCCGACAGCCTTCTTGGCAGTACTCCCGGCGGTCTTCTTCGCCACCATGGCCGCGGCCCCTTCACATACTGTGATCAATGCTCGCGATTCGTGCCGGAACGATAAATCGCCTCCAGCCCCGCGGCAACGGGGCACGCATCCATCGAGGTCAACCTGCATCCGTTGTGCCCATCCGGAGCCCCGGTAATCCGCCACTCCCGCCCCACCCGCGTCCGTACCGGCGCCCAGGCCCGTTCGGGTCACGCGCGGGCCCGCCCCGCACCTCCCGCCGCGCCCCGGCG
The DNA here is from genome assembly GCF_044747975.1 of Streptomyces sp. NPDC090045. Taxonomy (NCBI): domain Bacteria; kingdom Bacillati; phylum Actinomycetota; class Actinomycetes; order Kitasatosporales; family Streptomycetaceae; genus Streptomyces; species Streptomyces sp. NPDC090045. Next base: position 931,497 of record NZ_JBIVFA010000001.1, on the reverse strand, counting down.
GCGCCCCCGCCACGCCGTGCCGCCGCCCACCGCACGGGCCCCCGTAAACCGGTCTGCCGAGGACCCGCCCGGCCCGTACACTGGGCCCAGCGAAAGGCATGGACGGGGACGAGTAGCGCCGTACGCAGCCAGGAGCGACCCGGGGACGGTGAGAGCCCGGGGGCGAGCGCGATGTGAAGGATCACCCCTGAGCCGCCGGAAGAAAGCCCGTACGGATCCCCGTGGGGCGAGTAGAACCGGCTTCGCACCCCAATGAGGGGGCCACCGGATCCGTCCGGCGGCCAAGGAGGGTGGTACCGCGGGAGCAGGCGTCCTGGATTCTCAGAACGGCTCTCGTCCCTCCGGACGGAAGTGACACCCCGCCGGAGGAAGAGTTCAGCCTCATGACCACACCGCCGCAGTACCGCCCGGTACCCGCCCAGGTCGACCTGCCTGCCCTCGAGCACGCGGTCCTCGACTTCTGGCGCGAGAGCAAGACCTTCGCCAAGACCCTGGAGCAGTCCGAGGGCCGCCCCGAGTGGGTCTTCTACGAGGGCCCGCCCACCGCGAACGGCATGCCCGGCGCGCACCACATCGAGGCCCGCGTCTTCAAGGACGTCTTCCCCCGCTTCCGCACCATGCGCGGCTACCACGTGGCCCGCAAGGCCGGCTGGGACTGCCACGGCCTGCCCGTCGAGCTCGCCGTCGAGAAGGAGCTGGGCTTCAACGGCAAGCAGGACATCGAGGCGTACGGCATCGCCGAGTTCAACGCCAAGTGCCGCGAGTCCGTGACCCGCCACACCGACGCGTTCACCGAGCTCACGACCCGCATGGGCTACTGGGTCGACCTGGACGACGCCTACCGGACCATGGACCCCGAGTACGTCGAGTCCGTGTGGTGGTCGCTGAAGGAGATCTTCAACAAGGGTCTGCTCACCCAGGACCACCGCGTCGCCCCCTGGTGCCCGCGCTGCGGCACCGGCCTCTCGGACCACGAGCTGGCCCAGGGCTACGAGACGGTCGTCGACCCCTCGGTCTACGTCCGCTTCCCGCTGACCTCCGGCCCGCTCGCGGGCGAGGCGGCCCTGCTGGTCTGGACGACCACCCCCTGGACCCTGGTGTCCAACACGGCGGTCGCCGCGCACCCCGAGGTCACGTACGTCGTCGCGCGCCGTACCGGCGTCGAGGACTCAGAGAAGCTGGTCGTCGCCCAGCCGCTGCTGGAGAAGTCCCTCGGCGAGGGCTGGGAGGCCACCGGCGAGTCCTTCACGGGCAAGGAGATGGAGCGCTGGACTTACCAGCGCCCCTTCGAGCTCGTGGAATTCCCGGCCGAGGCCCACTACGTCGTGAACGCCGAGTACGTCACGACCGAGGACGGTACGGGTCTGGTCCACCAGTCCCCCGCCTTCGGCGCCGACGACCTCGCGGTCTGCCGCGCGTACGGCCTGCCCGTCGTGAACCCGGTCCGCCCCGACGGCACCTTCGAGGAGGAGGTCCCGCTCGTCGGCGGCGTCTTCTTCAAGAAGGCCGACGAGAAGCTGACCGCCGACCTCGACGCGCGCGGTCTGCTCTTCAAGCACATCGCCTACGAGCACAGCTACCCGCACTGCTGGCGCTGCCACACGGCCCTGCTCTACTACGCGCAGCCGTCCTGGTACATCCGCACCACCGCCGTCAAGGACGCGATGCTGCGGGAGAACGAGAAGACGAACTGGTTCCCGGACTCGGTCAAGCAGGGCCGCTTCGGCGACTGGCTGAACAACAACATCGACTGGGCGCTCTCCCGCAACCGCTACTGGGGCACCCCGCTGCCGATCTGGCGCTGTGAGGAGAACCACCTCACCTGCGTCGGCTCGCGCGCGGAGCTGACCGAGCTGTCGGGCCAGGACCAGACGGCCCTCGACCCGCACCGCCCGTACATCGACGACGTCACCTTCCCCTGCACGCACGAGGGCTGCTCCCTGACGTCCGTCCGCGTGCCGGAGGTCATCGACGCCTGGTACGACTCGGGCTCGATGCCGTTCGCGCAGTGGGGCTACCCGCACAAGAACAAGGAGATCTTCGAGAAGCGCTACCCGGCGCAGTTCATCTCGGAGGCCATCGACCAGACCCGCGGCTGGTTCTACACGCTGATGGCGGTCGGCACCCTCGTCTTCGACAAGTCCTCCTACGAGAACGTGGTCTGCCTCGGCCACATCCTCGCCGAGGACGGCCGCAAGATGTCCAAGCACCTGGGCAACACCCTGGAGCCGATCGCGCTCATGGACCAGCACGGCGCGGACGCGGTGCGCTGGTTCATGGCGGCCGGCGGCTCCCCGTGGGCGGCCCGCCGGGTCGGCCACGGCACGATCCAGGAGGTGGTCCGCAAGACCCTCCTCACGTACTGGAACACGGTCGCCTTCCAGGCCCTGTACGCCCGTACGTCGAACTGGGCGCCCTCCGCGGCCGACCCGGCCCCGGCGGACCGCACGGTCCTCGACCGCTGGCTGCTCTCCGAGCTCAACACCCTGGTGACCGAGGTCACCGAGGCCATGGAGTCCTACGACACCCAGCGCGCCGGAAAGCTGCTCTCCGCCTTCGTGGACGACCTGTCGAACTGGTACGTCCGCCGCTCGCGCCGCCGCTTCTGGCAGGGCGACAAGGCCGCGCTGCGCACCCTCCACGAGGTCGTCGAGACGGTCACCCGCCTGATGGCCCCGCTCACCCCGTTCATCACCGAGCGGGTCTGGCAGGACATGATCGTCCCGGTCACCCCGGACGCCCCGGAGTCGGTGCACCTGTCGGCGTGGCCGGAGGCGGAGGCCACCCAGGTGGACCGGACCCTGTCCCAGCAGATGCTCCTGGTCCGCCGCCTGGTCGAGCTGGGCCGCGCCACGCGTGCCGAGTCGGGCGTGAAGACCCGCCAGCCGCTGTCGCGGGCCCTGGTCGGCGCGGCGGGCTTCGACGCCCTGTCCCCCGACCTCCAGGCCCAGATCACGGAGGAGCTGAACGTCTCCTCCCTGGCCTCCCTGTCGGAGGTTGGCGGCTCGCTGGTCGACACGACGGCGAAGGCGAACTTCCGGGCGCTGGGCAAGCGCTTCGGCAAGGGCGTGCAGGACGTGGCGAAGGCGGTGGCCGCCGCCGACGCGGCCGCGCTCTCCCTGGCCCTGCGCTCCGGCTCGGCGACCATCTCGCTGAACGGCGAGGAGATCTCCCTCTCGCCGGAGGAGGTCATCATCACGGAGACCCCGCGCGAGGGCTGGTCGGTGGCGTCCGACTCGGGCGCGACGGTGGCCCTGGACCTGGAGATCACCCCGGAGCTGCGGCTGGCGGGTCTGGCGCGTGACGCGATCCGGCTGATCCAGGAGGCCCGGAAGAACTCGGGCCTGGACGTGGCGGACCGCATCGCCCTGCGGTGGGTCTCCGCGGACCCGGAGGTCGTGACGGCCCTGACGGACCACACGGCCCTGATCGCGGACGAGGTCCTGGCCACCGACTTCGCGTCGGGCGAAGCCGATGCCGCCTACGGTGCCCCCTTCACGGACGAGCCCCTGTCCCTGACCTTCCGCCTCCGCAAGGCATAGCCCCCGGCCCGAGCGGCCCGTATCCCCGTACCCGGGGGTGCGGGCCGCTTTCTTTCCCCCACCCCGCCCCTTCCCGAAACTGGGGCTCCGCCCCAGACCCCGGTCCTCAAACGCCGGACGGGCTGAATCTTCAGCCCCGCCGCACCACTCCAGCCCCGCCGGCGTTTGAGGCGCGGGGTTCGGGGGCTGGCCCCCGGGAGCGGCGCCGCACGCGGGCATGCGAAAACGGGCCGGGCCCGAGGTTCCGTGGGGAACCTCGGGCCCGGCCCGTAGAGCGCGGCTGCCGACCGCAGGAACGGCGGCGGCGCCTAGTTGTCGTCCTCGTCGATCAGAAAGCCCCGCATCGGCGACGGCGCCTGCATCGGCTGCGGCGCAGCCGGCCGCACCGGAGCCATCGGCTGGGTCATCGCCGGGGACATCTGCTGCTGGCCGCCGTACGACGGGCCTGCGCCCATCGGGGAGGGACCGCCCATGGGCGACGGGCCGCCCATCGAGGGGCCACCCATGGAGTGCCCCATCGCACCGGCCGGAGCCATCGAGGGCGACGGCGACGGCGGCAGCGCGGGACCGGCCGGGTTCCGCGGCGGGGCCAGCGAGTCGTCGGCCTGGGTCTCCAGCTGGCGCAGCTGCGACTCCAGGTAGGACTTCAGACGCGTACGGTACTCACGCTCGAAGCCCCGCAGGTCCTCGACCTTGCGCTCCAGCGTGGCGCGGGCGGACTCCAGGGAGCCCATCGCGACGCGGTGCTTCTCCTGCGCGTCCCGCTCCAGCGCGTCGGCCTTGGCGCGGGCGTCCCGCTCCAGGCCCTCGGCGCGCGACCGGGCCTCGCCGACGATCTTGTTGGCCTCGGAGCGGGCCTCCGCGATCGCCTGGTCGGCGGTCTGCTGCGCCAGCGACAGGACGCGGGCGGCGCTGTCGCCACCGGGGCCCTGCTGCGGGAGCTGCGGCTGCTGCTGCATCTGCTGCATGGGCTGGCCCATGGGCTGCATCTGCTGGCCCATCTGCTGCATCTGCTGCCCCATGGGCTGCATCTGCTGGCCGAGGGGGTTCTGGCCGCCCATCGACTGCTGCTGCTGGCCCATGGGCTGCTGGCCCATGCCCTGCGGTCCGCCCATGGGGTGCTGCTGCATGGGGCCGCCCATCGGGCCGCCCATCTGGCCGGGGCCCTGCTGGCCCTGGCCGCCGGGGCCCGGCGGGAGCTGCGGCTGGCCGCCCGGAAGCTGCGGCGGGCCCATCTGCTGCTGCGGCGGGCCGGATATGGCCGCGGGCACGGGGGCGCCGGGGCCGCGCTGGTCCTGGGGTTCGGGCTTGCGCATGCCCTGCTGCTGCTGGTTCTGCGCGGCGGCACGCGTGGCGGCTGCCAGCTTGGCGCGCAGGTCCTCGTTCTCGCGCAGCAGGCGCGTCAGTTCGGACTCGACCTCGTCGAGGAAGGCGTCGACCTCGTCCTCGTCATAGCCTTCTCGGAGGCGGACGGTCGTGAACTGCTTGTTCCGCACGTCCTCGGGAGTCAGCGGCATGTCTTCTTCACCTCTACGTAGTCGTCGGCAGTCGGCAAGACCGTATCGGGATCGTCCCCGCGCGCGCGGAGAAGCTCATCGTTCATACGCTTCTCGCAGCACCGCTGACGAGACTGATGAGGATGTAAACGATGATCATCAGAACGAAGAAGGACAGGTCGAGTGCCACGCCCCCGAGACGCAACGGCGGAATGAACCGCCGAAGAAGCTTGAGCGGTGGATCGGTGACAGTGTAGGTGGCCTCCAGAACGACCACCATCGCCTTGCCGGGCGTCCATGAACGTGCGAACTGGAACACGTAGTCCATGACCAGTCGGAAGATCAGCACGATGAGGAAGCACATCAGCGCGATGTAGACCACCTGTAGTGCGACGCCCATCCCGCGCTTCCCTCTCCCCGTTTCCCGCTCTGTTCCCGGTCCCGTATCTGACGGATCGGTCTAGCTTTGGTTGAAGAACCCGCCCTCCGCGATGCGAGCCTTGTCCTCCGCCGTGACATCGACGTTAGCAGGCGACAGCAGGAACACCTTCTGTGTCACGCGTTCAATGCTGCCGTGCAGACCGAAGACGAGTCCGGCGGCGAAGTCCACGAGACGCTTCGCGTCCGTGTCGTCCATCTCCGTGAGGTTCATGATCACCGGAGTGCCCTCACGGAAGTGTTCCCCGATGGTACGGGCCTCGTTGTAGGTCCGCGGGTGCAGCGTCGTGATGCGGTACGGCTCCCGCTCGGAGACGACCTTGGGCATGATCACGGGGGCGTTCTTCTCCAGGTTGGTGCGATCAGGTGTGATGGATGCCACGGGGGCAATTCGCGCAGGACGTCCGTTTTCCACCGGAATTGGGATGGGTTCCCGCTGCGCCGGAGGCTGTACGGCTCGTACCGGTTCGTCCGAAATGGGCGATTGGTGCACGGGCTGCTGTCGGCGATCCCGCTCCCGAGCCCGCTCCATCTCCGGCTCGGGCTCGAACTCGTCGTCGGGGTCGTACCCCGGGTTGTCGTACCGGTCGTCCTCCACGAGGCCGAGGTAGACCGCCATCTTGCGCATCGCGCCGGCCATTCTCCGAGTCCTCCGCTCTGTGGTGGATCGCCCTGTCGCAGGTGCCGCCGTGTCACGAATGTCACCAACTGCCCGCGATCCACGTGGTCTGCCCGCTCATCGGCGGGAATGACCATATTTTCTGCTGTGGTCCGACTTTCTTCGCGACGTTACCCGAGCCGGGGTCTCGCGCCGAGTACCGCAGTGCCGACGCGTACATGTGTCGCACCGGCCGCAACGGCCTGTTCCAGGTCTGCGCTCATCCCGGCCGACACCATCGTGGCAGCAGGATGGTCCGCGCGCATGCGGGATGACAATTCCATCAACCGCTCGAAAGCGGCCTGTTCGCGTCCCGCGTAGGGGCCGGACAGCGGAGCGACGGTCATCAGCCCGTCGATCCGCAGTCCCGGTGCGGCGGCGACGAAGTCCGCCAACTCCGCCAGCTGCTCCGGTGCCGCGCCGCCGCGGGCCCCGCGTTCCCCCGATTCGGCGTCGAGGGCGATCTGCACGAGGCAGCCGAGCTCCCGGCCGGCGTTCGAGGCGGCGGCCGAGAGGGCCGTCACGAGCCTGGGGCGGTCGACGGACTGCACCACATGCGCGTATCCCGCCACGGAACGGACTTTGTTCGTCTGCAACTGACCGACGAAGTGCCAGCTGAGCGGCAGATCCGCGCAGGCCGCGGCCTTGGGGGCGGCGTCCTGGTCACGATTTTCCGCAACATGACGGACACCCAGCTCCGCCAGCAGTCGTACGTCGCTCGCGGGATAGGTCTTGGTGACCACGATGAGCGTCACCTCGTCCCGCTCCCGGCCCGCCGCCGCGCAGGCGGACGAGATACGTTCCTCCACCCGCGCCAGGTTCTCGGCGAGCTCCGACTTACGATCCGTCATTCTTCTTTTCCCCCGGGGGCCCGGGGGTGGCGCCCCGGGAAGACTCTTCCAACCAGACATATCCGGCAAGCCGCCCGGTCACCCGGTTGCGGCGGTACGAGAAGTGGTCCCGCGACTCCAGTGTGCAGACCGGTGAGCGGCGGCTGTTCACCACCCCCGCCTCCGCGAGCTGCGCGTGCACTCCGGCGACCACGTCCACGGCCGGTGTCCCCCAGCTGGTCTCGGCCCGGGCGGCGGGCACCACTTCGGCCACCGCCTCCCGCATCTCGGCGGGCACCTCGTAGCAGCGTCCGCAGACCGCGGGTCCGGTACGGGCGACGATCCGGCCGGGCTCGGCGCCGAGGGAGACCATCGCCGCCACGGCGGCGGGCACCACCCCGGCGACCAGTCCTGGCCGACCCGCGTGGGCGGCCCCCGCGACCCCGGCGACGGGGTCGGCCAGCAGGACGGGCGTGCAGTCGGCGGTGAGCACCGCGAGGGCGAGCCCCCGACGGGCGGTCACCACGGCGTCCACCGCGGGGACCTCCACGTCCGGGCCCCACGGCCCGTCCACCACGGCGACGTCGCGGCCGTGCACCTGGTTCATCCAGACCACCCGGTCCGGGGCCAGCCCCAGGGACCCCGCGGCCAGCGCCCGGTTCGCGAGAACGGCGGCCGGGTCGTCTCCGACCGCGCCGCCGAGGTTGAGCTCTTCGTACGGAACGGCGCTCACCCCGCCCCACCGGTCGGTGAAGGCGAAGTGGGCGCCGCCCACGTGGTGCTGCTCCGGTGTCACTTCAAGAAGTCCGGGACGTCCAGTTCCTCGGCCGGGCTGTCCTGGTACGGGCGGGCCGTGGGGACCTGCGGCGCGGGGGCCTGGGCCTCGACCGGGGCCGGCTCGACCGGGGCCGGGGGGTCCTCGCGCGGGGTGACCGTGCCGAGTCCGCCGAAGGCCGGGCGGGCCGGCTCGGCGGCGCGGACCGGAGCCGGGGCCGGCTCCTCGCGCTTGGTGGACGCCGCGCCGATGACGTTGTCCCGGCGGGCCGGGGGCTGTCCTCCGTCGAACCCGGCCGCGATGACGGTGACCCGTACCTCGTCGCCGAGCGCGTCGTCGATGACGGCGCCGAAGATGATGTTCGCCTCGGGGTGCGCGGCCTCGCTCACCAGCTGCGCGGCCTCGTTGATCTCGAAGAGACCGAGGTCCGAGCCACCGGAGATGGAGAGCAGCACGCCTCGGGCGCCGTCGATGGACGCCTCCAGCAGCGGCGAGGAGATCGCCATCTCGGCCGCGGCCACCGCGCGGTCGTCGCCGCGGGCCGAGCCGATGCCCATCAGGGCCGAGCCGGCCTCGGACATCACGGACTTGACGTCGGCGAAGTCGAGGTTGATGAGACCCGGGGTGGTGATGAGATCGGTGATGCCCTGGACGCCCGAGAGCAGGACCTGGTCGGCCGACTTGAAGGCGTCGAGCACGCTGACCTGGCGGTCCGAGATGGACAGCAGTCGGTCGTTGGGGATGACGATGAGGGTGTCGACCTCTTCGCGGAGCTCGGCGATGCCGTCCTCCGCCTGGTTCGCGCGGCGCCGGCCCTCGAAGGTGAACGGCCGGGTGACCACACCGATCGTCAGGGCGCCCAGCGAGCGCGCGATGTTGGCGACGACGGGTGCGCCGCCGGTGCCGGTGCCGCCGCCTTCACCGGCGGTGACGAAGACCATGTCGGCCCCCTTGAGGACCTCCTCGATCTCCTCGCGGTGGTCCTCTGCCGCCTTCCGGCCGACGGCCGGGTTGGCGCCGGCGCCGAGGCCCCGGGTGAGTTCACGGCCGACGTCGAGCTTGACGTCGGCGTCGCTCATCAACAGCGCCTGGGCGTCCGTGTTGATGGCGATGAACTCGACGCCCTTGAGACCGACCTCGATCATTCGGTTGATGGCATTGACACCACCGCCGCCGACACCGATGACCTTGATGACTGCGAGGTAGTTCTGCGGTGCTGCCACGTCGAAGGCCTCTCGCCTCGAGTTACGTGTCGCCGCCTCGCGGGCCTGCGTTGCGACGACTGATGCCGAAATAGGGACGGTCCGAACGCGCCGACCCGAACCCTCACCCTGAAGTTTAGGGTTAGGGGTGTGTCTGTTCCTTGGACTCTTCCGAACAGGACACTAAGTCGACAAGTAGCGCGTGTTCAACGAACACGCCGAACCTCCCGTTTTTCTTTTCACCCTATGTGATCACCCGTATCGCTGGCCAACCAGGGTGCGTCGTTGTTCGACCGGGAGTCAACTCCCGGACACCGCAGGGGCGGTGGGGACGCTCACGTCGAAGTGAGCGGCCTTGGGCGCGGCTTTCAGCAAAGCGGTCAGCGCACGCCCCTTCGCCGCGCTCTGTTCACCGCTCCCCCACGTCACGGACCGGCCCCTGGTGAGCTCCAGGACCACCGAATCGTAGGAACCCACCTTGACCTGCACGGTTTCCCTGGCGACCGGTTCCGGGAGGGCGCCGGCGACGAGAACGGCCTCGTGCAGGAGCCGTTCCTCGTCGAAGCGGCGGGCGCTCGGCGATCGTGCGGCGTTCAATTCCAGGACCGGAACGCCCGCGGGCGCTTTCGGAACCGTGTCGAATCGCACACCCGAAGCGTCCACTTCGACGAAGTCGGCGCCCTTTCTGATGAGCAGGACGGGTTTGCGTTCCGTCACTTTCAGCCCGATTCCGTGCGGCCAGGCCCGCACCACATCGACCGAATCGATGCGGGGCAGCCGGCCGCGGACGCGGCTCTCGATCTCGTCGGTGTCCACGCTCACCAGGGGCGCGCCGACGGGCACGGCCGCGGCCGCGAGGACCTGCTCGGGGGTGAGCACCTCCGTGCCGCTCGCCGTGACCTTCTCGACGCGGAGCCAGGAGGACCCGTAGAGCGCCCAGGTCCCGCCCGCGGCGAGGAGCAGCGCGGCGGCCAGGGAGGCCAGCACGGGGCCCCGGCGCAGGCGTGCGCCGGGGCCCTGCGGGCCGGATCCCTTCACGGACTTGCCGGACTTGGGGGCCTTGGGTGGTTTGGGAGAGCCGGCGCCCTTGCGGGCGGGCCGGCCGGACCCGCCGGAACCAGGGGTTCCGCGCTGTGCGGTCGTCGCTCCGGCCACTCCTGTGCCTCCTGCGTCTGGGCTCCGCGTCAGCGGTTCCTGTGGGCTGCGATCGCCTCGTACACCATGCCGACCAGGAGCTCGTCGGCGTCCCGCCGGCCGAATTCACCGGCGGCGCGGGACATCTCGTACAGGCGGTGCGGGTCGGACAGCACCGGGAGGACCTGGCCGAGCACCCACTCGGGCGTCAGTTCCGCGTCGTCCACGAGGAGGCCGCCGCCGGCCTTGACCACCGGCTGGGCGTTGAGCCGCTGTTCGCCGTTGCCGATGGGCAGCGGGACGTAGGCGGCCGGGAGCCCGACGGCGGAGAGTTCGGCGACGGTCATCGCACCCGCGCGGCACAGCATCATGTCGGCGGCGGCGTACGCGAGATCCATCCGGTCCACGTACGGTACCGGCACATACGGCGGCATCCCGGGCATGTTGTCGACACGCGGCAGTTCGTTCTTCGGGCCGACGGCGTGCAGGATCTGGACGCCGGAGCGCTGCAGGGTCGGCGCAACCTGCTGGATGACCTCGTTGAGGCGGCGTGCGCCCTGTGAGCCACCGGAGACCAGCAGCGTCGGCAGGTTGGGGTCCAGGCCGAAGGCGGCGCGCGCCTCCGGGCGCACGGCGGCCCGGTCGAGGGTGGAGATGGAGCGGCGCAGCGGGATGCCCACGTAGCGGGCGCCGCGCAGCTTGCTGTCGGGGGTGGAGACCGCGACGGCGTGCGCGTACCGGGAGCCGATCTTATTGGCCAGTCCGGGCCGGGCGTTGGCCTCGTGGACGATGATCGGCACCCCGAGCCGCTTGGCCGCGAGGTAGCCGGGCAGGGCCACGTAGCCGCCGAAGCCGACGACGCAGTCGGCCTTGGTGCGGATGAGGATCTCCTCCGCGGCCTTGATGGTGCCGCGCAGCCGTCCGGGGACGGTGATCAGTTCCGGGGTCGGCTTGCGGGGCAGCGGTACGGCGGGGATCAGCCCGAGTTCGTAGCCGCGCTCCGGCACCAGGCGGGTTTCCAGTCCGCGCTCGGTGCCGAGGGCGGTGATGCCCACTGAAGGGTCCTGCCTGCGCAGGGCGTCCGCGAGGGCGAGCGCCGGCTCGATGTGGCCGGCGGTCCCCCCACCGGCGAGTACGACATGCACCGAAATTCACCGCTCTCCGGACGGACGCTTCTTGACGCGCCGTCTCATCGACTTCCATCTCACCCCGGTCCGCCACCAGCCGGTCTTCGGCTGTCGCATCGCGAGGGCCGCGCGCGCCGCCGGCTCCTCACGCGCGAAGGCGATGAGCAGTCCGACCGCGAACATGGTCGGCAGCAGGGCTGACCCTCCGTAGGAGAACAGCGGGAGCGGGACTCCGGCGATCGGCAGCAGGCCGAGCACCGCACCGATGTTGATCACGGCCTGGGCCGTGATCCAGGTGGTCACGCCTCCCGCGGCAAACCGTACGAAGGAATCCTCCGTGCGTCCGGCCACGCGGATACCCGCATAGCCTAGAGCCGCGAACAGGGCGAGCACCGACAGCGTCCCCGCGAGACCCAGTTCCTCCCCAGTGATGGCGAAGATGAAGTCGGTGTGGGCTTCGGGTAGTTGCCCCCATTTTTCCACACTTGCACCCAGCCCGGAACCGAACCATCCGCCCGAGGCGAGGGCGTAGATCCCATGGACGGCCTGCCAGCAAAGGTCGTTCTTGCCCGGGTCTGTCGCACCGAGGCATTCCAGCCGGTCCATCCGGTGCGGACTGGTCTTGATCAGCAGGGCGACGATCGCACCCGCGAAGGCCAGCACTCCGACGAACAGTCGCGTCGGGGCGCCCGCCAGCCAGAGCAGACCGAACAGGATGGCACCGAGGATCATCGCGGTGCCCATGTCCCCGCCCAGCATGATCAGACCGAGCAGCAGGAAGGCCACCGGGACCAGCGGCACCAGCAGGTGCTTCCACTGGCTCAGCAGCCCCTTGTCGCCCTTGCGCGCCAACAGGTCGGCGCCCCACAGGATCAGTGCCAGCTTGCCGAACTCACTGGGCTGCAACATGAACGGACCGCCAAGGGAGATCCAATTCTGGTTGCCGTTGATCGAGACCCCTATCCCGGGGATCTGGACCAGCACCATCAGGAAGAGCGTGCCGGCGAGCACCGGATAGGACAGCGCCCGGTGCAGCTTGACCGGCATCCGGGAGGCGACCAGGAGCAGTCCGGTGCCGATGAGGGCCGCCAGGAACTGCTTCTTGAAGAAGTACGCGTCGCCGAGGCCGAGCTGGAGGGCCTTGATCATGGAGGCCGAATACACCATCACCAGACCGAGCACGGTGATGAGCAGCGAGCTGCCGAAAATCAGGTAATAGGCGGTGAGCGGGCGGTCCCAGGCCTTGAGCAACTGCCGCTGCGTACGCCGCAGCCCGGCCAGCGGCCCGCGTCCCGCGGGCCGCTTCACGCGCACCAGGGGCCGTTTGCGGCCCTGCGCCTTCACGGCGGACGGCCGCCGCCCCGGCAGCATCTGCTTGGCCGGCATCTGTGATCTTCCCCTCCACTCGTACGAGGCGAGCAGCCGGCCGGAGGGAACCTGCCCCGGAGCCCCGGCCTAGACCGTGTCCGCAGCGTTCTCGGCGGCCAGTTCGCGCACTGCGTCGGCGAACGCGTCCCCACGCTTGTTGTAGTTCGCGAACATGTCCATCGAGGCACAGGCAGGTGCCAGCAGGACCGTGTCGCCGGGCTCGGCGAGCGCGGCCGCCTCCCGGACCGCTGCGAGCATCGCCCCAGTGTCGGTCCGGTCGAGGTCGACGACCGGGACCTCGGGGGCGTGTCGCGCCAGCGCCTCGGCGATGAGCGCCCGGTCGGCGCCGATCAGCACCACACCGCGCAGCCGCTTGGCCGACTTCTGCACGAGCTCGTCGAAGGTCGCGCCCTTGGCGAGACCGCCGGCGATCCACACGACCGGCTCGAAGGCGGCCAGCGAGGCCTCGGCCGCGTGCGTGTTGGTGGCCTTGGAGTCGTCGACGTACGCGACCCCGGCGACCTCGTCCACGTGCGCGACCCGGTGGGCGTCGGGGCGGAAGTCGCGCAGCCCGTCGCGAACGGCGCGCGGCTCCACGCCGAAGGCGCGGGCCAGGGCCGCGGCGGCGAGGGCGTTGGCGATGTTGTGCGGGGCCGGCGGATTGACGTCCTTGACCTCGGCGAGCTCCTGGGCGTTCTTCTGCCGGTTCTCGACGAAGGCGCGGTCGACGAGGATGCCGTCGACGACGCCGAGCATGGAGGGGCCGGGGGCGCCGAGGGTGAAGCCGATCGCGCGGCAGCCCTCCTCGACGTCGGCGTTCTCGACGAGCTTCTCGGTGGCGGGGTCGGCCACGTTGTAGACGCAGGCCACCGTGTTGCCCTCGTAGATCCGGCCCTTGTCGGCGGCGTACGCCTCCATCGAGCCGTGCCAGTCGAGGTGGTCCGGGGCCAGGTTGAGGACGGCGCCCGAGTGGACGCGCAGCGAGGGCGCCCAGTGCAGCTGGTAGCTGGAGAGCTCGACGGCGAGCACGTCGTACTCCTGCTCGCCGAGCACCACGTCGATGATGGGCGTGCCGATGTTGCCGACGGCGGCGGTCCGCAGGCCGGCGGCCTTCAGGATCGACGCGAGCATCTGGGTGGTGGTGGTCTTGCCGTTCGTCCCGGTGATGGCGAGCCAGGGAGCGGCGTTCTCGCCGCGCAGCTGCCAGGCGATCTCCACGTCTCCGACCACGTCCACACCCGCGGCGGCCGCGGCCGCGAACAGCGGGCTGTCGGGCTTCCAGCCGGGAGAGGTGACGACCAGATCGGTACCCCCGGGGAGGGTCTCGGCGTCGGCGAGGCGTACGGAGATCCCCAGCTCGCCCAGTTCGGCGGCGCGGGCGCGGTGGCCCTCGCCGTCGCCCCCGTCGACGACGGTCACCACGGCGCCGAGGCCGGCCAGGGCGCGGGCGGCACTGATGCCGCTCACCCCGAGACCGGCCACGGTGATGTTCTTGCCCTGCCAGGAGGTCACTTGTCGGCTGCCCATCCCGCGTAGAAGAGACCGAGACCCACGATCACGCACATGCCCTGGATGATCCAGAAGCGGACCACCACGAGGACTTCGGACCACCCCTTGAGTTCGAAGTGGTGCTGCAGCGGGGCCATCCGGAAGACGCGCTTCCCGGTCATCTTGAACGAGCCGACCTGGATGACGACCGACATGGTGATGAGGACGAAGAGGCCGCCGAGCAGGGCGATCAGGAACTCCGTGCGGGAGCAGATCGCGAGGCCGGCGAGCGCGCCGCCGAGGGCCAGCGAGCCGGTGTCACCCATGAAGATCTTGGCGGGCGAGGTGTTCCACCACAGGAAGCCGAAGCAGGCGCCCATCAGGGCGGAGGCAACCACGGCGAGGTCGAGCGGGTCGCGCACCTCGAAGCAGGCGTTCGGGCTGGGCAGGGTCTGCGCGTTCACGCAGGACTCCTGGAACTGCCAGACGCCGATGAAGGTGTAGGCGCCGAAGACCATCACGGCGGCGCCGGTGGCGAGGCCGTCCAGACCGTCGGTCAGGTTCACGCCGTTGGACATCGCCAGGATCATGAAGAGCGCCCAGACGACGAACAGCACCGGGCCGATCGACCAGCCGAAGTCCGTCACGAACGACAGCTTGGTGGAGGCCGGGGTCAGCCCGCGCGAGTCCTTGAACTGGAGCGCGAGCACCGCGAAGGCGATGCCGACGATCAGCTGGCCGGACATCTTGGCCTTGGCCCGCAGACCGAGCGAGCGCCGCTTGACGATCTTGATGTAGTCGTCCAGGTAGCCGACCAGGCCCATGCCCGCCATCAGGAAGAGCACGAGCAGGCCCGAGAAGCTCACCGCCTCACCGGTGATGACCTTCGTCAGGGCGTACGCGACGAGCGTGGCCAGGATGAAGGAGATGCCGCCCATGGTGGGCGTGCCCTTCTTCCCTGCGTGGCCGCGCGGGCCGTCGTCGCGGATGAACTGGCCGTAGCCCTTCCGGGCCAGCAGCTTGATCAGCAGCGGGGTGCCGACAACGGTGAGGAACATGCCGATGACACCGGCGAACAGGATCTGCCTCATCGGCCGGGGACCTCGCCCTCGACAGTGCCCTCGAGCAGGGCCTGGGCCACCCGCTCCAGACCGGCCGACCTGGAAGCCTTCACCAGCACGACGTCACCCGGGCGCAGTTCACTGCGCAACAGGTCGACCGCCGCCTGCGCGTCGGACACGAGCACCGACTCCTCACCCCACGAACCCTCGTTATATGCGCCCAGTTGCAGCCAGGAGGCTTCCCTGCCCCCGACTGCGACGAGCTTGCTCACGTTGAGCCGGACGACAAGTCGCCCGACCGCGTCGTGCTCGGCGAGCGCGTCGTCCCCGAGCTCGGCCATCGGGCCGAGCACCGCCCACGTGCGTCCCCCGTTCGCCCTGCCGGCACCGCCCATCGCGGCGAGCGCGCGCAGTGCGGCCCGCATGGACTCGGGATTCGCGTTGTAGGCGTCGTTGACGATCGTCACACCGTCCGCGCGCTCGGTGACCTCCATCCGCCACCGGGACAGCGTGCCCGCCCCGGAGAGCGCCGTGGCGATCTCCTCGACGGACATGCCCAGTACATGGGCAACGGCGGCCGCGGCGAGCGCGTTCGACACGTGGTGCTCACCGTACAGCCGCAAGGTCACGTCGCTGCACCCGGTCGGTGTTCGCAATGTGAAGGAAGCCCGTCCGCTGTCCGTCATGCGGACTTCGGTGGCCCGGATTGCGGCGTCCTCGGCCTCTCCGAACAGCACCGTACGGGCCTTCGTGCGCCCGGCCATGGCGCGAACCAGCAGGTCATCGGCGTTGAGGACGGCGACACCGCCCTCCGCCTCGGCGGGCAGCGCCTCGACCAGCTCCCCCTTGGCCTGTGCGATCTGCTCCCGGCCGCCGAACTCGCCGATGTGCGCGGTGCCGACGTTGAGCACCAGGCCGATCCGCGGCGGCGTCAGCCCGGTGAGGTAGCGGATGTGGCCGATGCCGCGGGCGCCCATCTCCAGGACCAGGTGCTGCGTCTCCTCGGTGACGCGCAGCGTCGTGATCGGCAGGCCGATCTCGTTGTTGAGGTTCCCGGGGGTCCACACGGTCGGCGCGTGGTGCTGCAGCACCTGCGCGATGAGGTCCTTGGTGGAGGTCTTGCCGGCCGAGCCGGTGAGGGCGACGACGTCGGTGCCCAGGCGGGCGACGACGGCCCGGGCGAGCGCCCCGAGGGCGGCCACCACGTCGGGGACGACGATCGCCGGTACGCCCACGGGCCGGGTCGCGAGGACGCCCACGGCGCCGGCGGCCAGCGCGCGTTCGGCGTAGTCGTGGCCGTCGACCCGCTCGCCGACGAAGGCGGCGAACAGGCTGCCCGGCAGGACCTCGCGGGAGTCGTAGACCACGGGACCGGTGACCTGTACGGACGGATCCGGTATGTCGTGGGGCCGCCCGCCGGTGATGTCGGCGATCTCGGCGAGGGAAAGGGCGATCACTGGTTCACCTCGGCCTGTCGGACCTGGATGGCCTGGTCGAGCACGGCCTGGTGCTCGATCGCGGCGCGGAGCACGGTGCGGTCGTCGAAGGGCCGTACGACACCGGCGGTGTCCTGGCCCTGCTCGTGGCCCTTGCCCGCCACCAGCACGGTGTCGCCGGGCCGGGCGCGCGCGACGGCGGCGGCGATGGCCGCGGCCCGGTCGGCGTCGACCAGCACGGTGCCCCGCTCGGCGGGCGGCACGGACACGGCGCCCTCGAACATCGCGGCGAGGATCGCGAGCGGGTCCTCGGAGCGCGGGTTGTCGGAGGTCAGGACGGCCACGTCGGCGTACCGGGCGGCCGCGGCGCCCATCGGGGCGCGCTTGGTGGTGTCGCGGTCACCGCCGCAGCCGAGCACGATGTGCAGCTTGCCCTCGGTGACCTCGCGCAGCGCGCGCAGCACCGATTCCACGGCGTCCGTCTTGTGCGCGTAGTCGACGACGGCGAGGTACGGCTGTCCCGCGTCCACCCGCTCCAGCCGGCCGGGGACCCCGGGGACCGCGGCGACGCCGTCGGCGGCGGTCTGCGGGTCGAGGCCGGCGGCGGCCAGGGTGACGATCGCGGCGACCGTGTTGGCCACGTTGAACGGGCCGGGCAGCGGCGCGGCGGCCCGTACGCGCTGTCCTTCGGGGCCCAGCAGGGTGAGGGTGGAGCTCGCCGGGCCGAACACCACGTCCTCGGCGCGCCAGTCGGCGGCCGGGTCGCCGGCGGCGGAGAAGGTGACGACCGGGATCGTCGCCTCCTTGGCCAGGCGGCGGCCGTACTCGTCGTCGAAGTTGACCACGCCCAGGCGGGCCCGGCGGGCGGTGAAGAGCCCCGCCTTGGCCTGGAAGTAGTCCTCCATGTCGGAGTGGAACTCCATGTGCTCCGGGCTCAGGTTGTTGAAGACGGCGACGTCGAAGACGCAGCCGTCGACCCGGCCGAGCACCAGCGCGTGGCTGGAGACCTCCATCGCCACGGCCTCGACCCCGCGTTCGCGCATGACCGCGAAGAGGGCCTGGAGGTCGGTGGCCTCGGGGGTGGTCCGCTCGGACTTGATGCGCTCGTCGCCGATGCGCATCTCGACGGTGCCGACCAGTCCGGTGCTGCGGCCCGCCGCGCGCAGACCGCCCTCGACGAGGTACGCCGTGGTGGTCTTGCCGGAGGTTCCGGTGATGCCGATCTGGAGCAGGTCGTCGCCGGGGCGGCCGTAGATCGCGGCGGCGAGCTCTCCCATCCGGCCGCGCGGGTCGTCGACCGCGAGGACCGGCAGGCCGGTCGCCGCGGCGCGCTCCGACCCCGCGGGGTCGGTCAGCACGGCGGCGGCACCGAGGCCGGCGGCCTGTGCGGCGAAGTCCGCGCCGTGCGTCCTGGCTCCCGGCAGGGCCGCGTACAGGTCTCCGGGACGGACCGCACGGGAGTCGTGCGTGATCCCGGTGATCTGCGCCGCGGCGGGCGCCGGGATGCCCAGCAGGGTGGCCAGCTCGCCCAGAGGGGTCGGGCGGGCGGACAGGGGCCTGGGCGCTCCCGGCGGCACTGCCGGGGCGTCTTTCTGGGAGGTTCTGGGCTGATCAGCGTGGGGCACGGCGGTGAGCGTACCGGGCGCGGCGGGCCGGTCGCGAAGCGAGGGCCCGGCCTCGGCGTCGGCAACCGGCTGGTTCCCGGGTTTCGGGGTGATCGTTGTCACTGATGGTGCCTCACGCTTTTCTGGCGGGCCGACCGGGCTGTGGGTCACGGACCGGGCTGCGGACTGGGCTGCGGGGCGGGCTGCGGGCCGGCTTCGTAGGTGACCGGCAGCCCCGCGGGGGCGGTTCCGGTGGGGGCGACCTGGAGGGTCTTGAGGGCGAACTCCATGACCTTCTTGTAGATGGGGCCGCAGATCTGGCCGCCGAAGTAACTGCCCTTCGTGGGGTTCTGGATGGCGCAGTAGACGGTGATCCGCGGGTTGTCCGCGGGTGCGAAGCCGGCGAAGGAGGCGGTGTAGCCCTTGTAGCGGCCGGTGGCCGGATCCACCCGGTTGGAGGTGCCGGTCTTGCCGCCGACCCGGTAGCCGGGGATCTTCGCCTTGGTGCCGGTGCCCTCCTGGTCGTCGACGACGGATTCGAGCATCGCGGCGAGGGTCTTGGCGGTCTCCGAGCTGATCACGCGGTGCTGCTCGGGGGCCGGGGCGGGGGTGAAGCGGCCGTCGGGGCCCTTGGTGCCGCGCACCAGGGTCGGCTCGATCCGGACCCCGTCGTTGGCGATGGTCGAGTACACGGAGGCCGCCTGCATGGCGTTGAGGGACAGGCCCTGGCCGAAAGGAATCGTGTACTGCTGGGAGGTGGACCAGTCCTTGGGCTCGGCGAGGATGCCGCGGGACTCGCCGGGGTAGCCCAGCCCGGTGGGCCGGCCGATGCCGAACTTGGTCAGGTAGGAGTGCAGGACCTTGTTGGCCTCGGGCTGGGTGGGTCCGAGCTGGCCGGTGGCCAGGATCGTGCCGATGTTGGAGGACTTGGCGAGGACCCCGTTGAGGGTCAGGTACCAGGTCGGGTGGTCGATGTCGTCCTTGAACAGCCGGTCGCCGCGGTGCAACCGGTTGGGGACCTCGACGCGGGTCTCGGGGGTGGCCTTCTTCTCCTCCAGCACGGCGGCCATCGACATGACCTTGGCGGTGGAGCCGGGCTCGTACACGTCCTGGAGCGCGGCGTTGCCCATGGCGGCGGAGCTGGCCCGGCTCAGGTCGTTGGGGTCGAAGCCGGGGGCGTTGGCCATGGCCAGCACCTCGCCGGTGCGGGTGTCCTGGACGATGACGTAGCCGCGGTCGGCCTCGGACTTCTGGACCTGCTCGGCGATGGCGCTCTGGGCCGCCCACTGGATGTCCCGGTCGATGGTCAGCGCGATGTCCTCGCCGGGGACGGCGGGCTTCTCGCTGGAGCCGGCCGTGGGGACCTTGCGGCCGCCGGACTGGGCGTACGTGATCTCGCCGTCCTTGCCGGACAGCTTCTTGTCGAGGGAGGACTCCAGGCCGCCGCCGCCCTTGCCGTCGGCGTTGACGTAACCCAGTATCCCGGCGGCGAGGTCGCCGTTCGGGTACACGCGCTTGCTGCTGTCCTCCTTGAACACGCCGGCGAGGACGTTGGCACCGGGGCCGTTGTTCTTCTTGTCGGCCGCCGCCTTGTCCCGGAAGACCCGCTGGAGGTCCTTGATCTGGTTCCAGACCTGGGGGGTCTGGCGCTGGGCCAGGATCACGTACCGGGTGTTCTTGGTGCTCAGCTTGGCGGTGAGCTCCTTGGCGTCCTTGCCGAGGATGGGCGCGAGGAGGGCGGCGGCCTGCGCGGGGGCGTCCGGGGCCTTGCTCTCCTGCGGGGTGAACATCTTCGGGTCGGCGGTGATGTCGTACGCGTCGACGCTGGTGGCGAGGGCCACGCCGCGGCGGTCGGTGATCTCGCCGCGCTCGGCGGCCAGCTTGACGCTGGTGTAGCGGTTCTTGGAGGCCTCGGCGGAGAAGGTGGAGGCGTCGACGGCCTGCACCTGGAGCAGGCGGACGACGAAGGCGAGCATGACGAGGGTCAGGCCGACGCCGACGAGGCGGAGCCGGGGGCGGGGGCTGCCGAGCCGGATGGTGTGCGGCCGTCTCGCTGCCGCGGGCCGCCGGGTCGTGGGGCGCGAGGCCGGCCGGGCCGTCGCCCGCGCCCGGTCCCCGGGCCTCGGCCGGCCCGGCCCGGGCACGCGCCGCCGCGGCGGCTCCTGCGGGCTCATGCCGCCACCCCGCCCCTGGGGCTCCGCGAGGCTGAAACACCCGGGGCTCCGCCCCGGACCCCGCTCCTCAAACGCCGGAGGGGCTGAAAGATCGCCTCAAACGCCGGCGGGGCTGGATTTGGCCGAGGCCGGACAATTTCAGCCCGTCCGGCGTTTGAGGACCGGGTCCGGGCAGAGCCCGGGGAACGGCGAAAGGGCGGGGTGGGGAAAGGCCCCGCAGGGCTGAGCCCCGCCACCGCGATACCGCCTGCCATCGGGGTCACGACGTCACCTTCCAGGGGTCTGGCTGGGCTGCTGCGAGGGCTGGGCCGGGGGCGGGCCCGCCGGGGCCTGGGAGGCGGGTGGGGACGCCGGCGGGGTCGGGGACGGGGAGGCCTCGGCCGGGACGGCGGTGCCGGCGACCTCGCCGTCCGGGCCGATGAAGACGGGGCTGCCGCCCGGGACCAGCCCGAGCTCCTGCGCCCGGCGCTGCAGCGCGTCGGGCGCCGAGTAGGCGTCCACGTCCCGCTGCAGCGCCTGCTCCTCGTCGGTGAGCGCGGTGGTCTCCTTCTTCAGCTTGCTCAGCTGGAAGGAGCCCTCGTTCAGGGCGGAGTTCAGCAGCAGCAGGCTGATCAGGCCGCCGCCGAGCAGCGCCACGACCAGCAGGACGAACGGCATCCGCGCGGCCTGCCCGCCGGGGCGGGGGCGGGCCGGGCGGCCGCCGAGCGCCCGGCCGAGCCGGGCCGCCTGCCCACGGGTCAGCGTGGCGACCTTCCCGGCCTTGGTCACAGTCGCGCCTCCCGGATGCGTTCGACCCCGCGGAACCTCGCCGGGGCGGCCCGCCGGTTCTCGGCGATCTCCTCCTCGGTCGGCAGTTCCGCTCCGCGCGTCAGCAGTTTCAGCTTCGGCTGGTACTTCTCCGGTACGACCGGCAGGCCGGGCGGGGCGGTGGAGGCCGCGCCGGCCGCGAAGACCTGCTTGACCAGGCGGTCCTCCAGCGAGTGGTACGAGAGCACCGCGATCCGGCCGCCGACCGCGATCCGGTCCACCGCCGCCGGGATGGCCTTCTCCAGGCCGGAGAGCTCGCCGTTGACCTCGATCCGCAGCGCCTGGAAGGTCCGCTTCGCCGGGTTGCCGCCGGTTCGCTTGGCCGCCTGCGGCAGGGAGTCGCGGATCAGTTCCACGAGCCGGGCGCTGTTGGTGAAGGGTTCCTTGTCCCGCTCCCGGACGACCGCGGAGACGATGCGCTTGGCCTGCTTCTCCTCGCCGTACTGGCGCAGGATCCGGACGAGCTCGCCCGGCGCGTAGGTGTTCAGGACCTCGGCGGCGCTGATGCCGGTCGTCTGGTCCATGCGCATGTCCAGCGGCGCGTCCTGCGCGTACGCGAACCCGCGGTCGGCCTCGTCCAGCTGCATGGAGGAGACGCCCAGGTCGAAGAGGATGCCCTGGACGGCCGGGATGCCGAGCCCGTCGAGGACCTCGGCGAGGTCGGCGTAGATCGCGTGGACGAGAGTGGCCCGGTCGCCGAAGGGCGCGAGGCGTTCGCCGGAGAGCCGCAGGGCCTCCTTGTCGCGGTCGAGGCCGATCAGGTGGGCCTCGGGGAACCGGGTCAGCAGGGCCTCGCTATGGCCGCCGAGGCCGAGGGTGCAGTCGACGACGACGGCCCCGGGCCTCTCCAGCGCCGGGGCCAACAGGTCCAGGCACCGCTGGAGCATCACCGGGACATGTCGGGACTCGCTAGTCAAAGCGCCCTCTCAGATAACGGCGCGGCAGGCATACGCCGCGCCGCGCACGCGGAGTGTTACCAGGGGGCCGGGCGGCCGGTCAGGGCCGGGCTCCGGCCGGTTCGCGTCACTTTAGTGCAACGGTCGCCGCGGTCAACGAATCGCCTCGCGCGCCGGGCACGACTCTCGGACCGAACCGACAAAAGCCGCGAATCACCCAAACGGCCGCCTCCCGCCCACCCCTGTGGGTTAGCTCACAACAAGGCTCGTTGGCGTTCTTTGTCCCACCTCACGCGAGGCCTTTACCAGCCGTGACCACTAACGTCGTAGCCATGACGACTTCCGCATCCCTGCCTGCAGAGTCCGCGTCCGAGGCGCCCGTCGGCGGATCCGTCACCGACCGGCTGGTCGCGGCGAACCAGCGCTACGCCTCGGAGTTCACCGACCCCGGGATGGACGCCCGCCCCGTGCTCCACGTGGCCGTCGTGGCCTGCATGGACGCCCGCCTCGACCTGCACAAGGCGCTCGGCCTGGAGCTCGGCGACTGTCACACGATCCGCAACGCGGGCGGCGTGGTCACGGACGACACCATCCGTTCCCTCACCATCAGCCAGCGGGCCCTCGGCACCCGCACGGTGATACTCATCCACCACACCGGCTGTGGTCTCGAAAGTCTGACCGAGGACTTCCGGCACGAGCTGGAGGACGAGGTCGGCCAGCGCCCGGCCTGGGCCGTCGAGGCCTTCCGGGACGTGGACCAGGACGTCCGCCAGTCCATGCAGCGGGTTCGCACCAACCCGTTCCTGCCCCACAAGGACGATGTGCGAGGCTTCGTCTTCGATGTGCACACCGGGCTCCTGCGGGAGATCGATCCCAGCTCTTGAGTGACACAAGGCCGTAACGCCGTCAAGAATGCGGGGTGGCACCACCCGGGATCCCCCGGGCCGGTGTCCGTGTTTCGGGGTGGGCCGGTTCATGCGCCAAGGGCGTCGGCCCTGGGAATGGGCCGAGGAGAACCAAGGTGACGACGTATGACGACCGAGCGAGCCTCGCGGATCTGACCAGCACGGCGGAGCGGGTGCGCCAGTCGGTCGAGAGCGTGATCGAGGGCAAGCCCGAGGTCGTACGCCTCGCGCTGACCGTGCTGCTCGCCGAGGGGCACCTGCTGATCGAGGACGTCCCCGGCGTCGGCAAGACGATGCTCGCCAAGACGCTCGCGAAGTCCATCGACTGCTCGGTGCAGCGCATCCAGTTCACGCCGGACCTGCTGCCCTCCGACATCACCGGTGTCAGCATCTACGACCAGCAGCGCCGCGAGTTCGAGTTCAAGCCGGGCGCGATCTTCGCGCAGATCGTCATCGGCGACGAGATCAACCGCGCCTCGCCGAAGACCCAGTCCGCGCTGCTGGAGTCGATGGAGGAGCGCCAGGTCACCATCGACGGCACGACCTACACGCTGCCGAGCCCCTTCATGGTCGTCGCCACCCAGAACCCGGTGGAGATGGAGGGCACGTACCCGCTGCCCGAGGCCCAGCGCGACCGGTTCATGGCCCGCGTCTCCGTCGGCTACCCCAGCCCCGAGGCCGAGCTCCAGATGCTCGACGTGCACGGCGGGATCTCCCCGCTCGACGACCTGACGGCCGTCGCGCACGCCCACGAGATCATCAAGCTGATCGAGGCCGTACGCGAGGTGTACGTGGCCGAGCCCGTCCGGCGCTACGTCGTCGACCTGGTCGCCGCCACCCGCAGCCACCCCGACCTGCGGCTCGGCGCCTCGCCCCGCGCCACCCTGCACCTGCTGCGCGCCGTGAAGGCCTCCGCCGCGCTCGCCGGCCGGGACTACGTCCTGCCCGACGACGTCCAGGCCCTGGCCGCCCCGGTCCTCGCGCACCGGCTGCTGCCCACCGCGCAGGCCCAGCTGAACCGGCGCACCGCCGAGCAGGTCGTCCACGACATCCTCCAGCGCACCCCCGTCCCGGCCGCGCACGCCCGCGGCGAGATGCCGCCCGGCGCGGGCATCCGGGGCTTCTGATGAGCGCCGGTGCCCCGCGCGGCGCCGGCGGCCCGGGGGACGGCGGCGGGTTCCGCGCCTCTCTGTCCGGGCTGACCACTCGCGGCCGCTCGTTCGTGGCCGCCGGGATAGCCGCTGCCGCCTGCGCGTACGTCCTGGGCCAGGGCGAACTGCTCCGGGTCGGCCTGCTGCTCGCCGCCCTGCCGCTGATCTGCGTCTACGCCCTGCACCGCACCCGCTACCGGGTCTCCGGCAGCCGCCGGCTGAGCCCCGGACGGGTGCCCGCCGGCGGCGAGGCCCGGGTGCAGCTGCGCATGGACAACGTGTCCCGGCTGCCCACCGGCCTGCTGATGCTCCAGGACCGGGTGCCCTACGTACTGGGCCCGCGCCCGCGCTTCGTCCTGGACCGGGTCGAGCCCGGCGGGCGCCGCGAGGTGTCCTACCGGGTCCGCTCCGACCTGCGCGGCCGCTATCCGCTGGGCCCGCTCCAGCTGCGGCTGACCGACCCCTTCGGACTGGTCGAGCTGACCCGCTCCTTCAGCACGTACGACACCCTCACCGTCATCCCGCGCACCGAGCCCCTGCCGCCGGTCCGGCTGACCGGAGAGTCCAACGGCTACGGCGACGGCAGCCGCCGCTCGCTGGCCCTGGCCGGCGACGACGACGTGATCCCGCGCGGCTACCGGCGCGGCGACGACCTGCGCCGGGTGCACTGGCGCTCCACGGCCCGCTACGGCGAGCTGATGGTCCGCCGCGAGGAACAGCCGCAGCGCAGCCGGGCCACCGTCCTGCTGGACACCCGGCGCCTCGCCTTCGCCGGCGCGGGCCCCGACTCCGCCTTCGAGTGGGCCGTCTCGGCGGCCGCCTCCAGCCTCGTGCACGTGCTGGAGCAGGGTTTCTCGGTGCGGCTGCTCACTGATACCGGCGACTCGGTGCCGGGCGACGGCGGGGGCGGCTTCTCCTCCGGCGGCCAGGAGTCCGCGGAGGCCGCCGGACTGATGATGGACACCCTCGCGGTGGTCGGGCACTCCGACGGCGCCGGCCTCTCACGGGCCTACGACGCGGTGCGCGGCGGTGGCGCGGGAAGCTTCGGCGGAGGCGGCGGGGACGGGCTCCTCATCGCCTTCCTCGGCGACCTGGACGACGTACAGACGGAACTGGCGGCCAAGATGCGCCAGCGCACCTCGGGTGCGGTGGCCTTCGTACTGGATTCCGCGGCCTGGGGCGGGCAGCCCGCACCCGGGCACGCCGTGCCCCCGCTGGAGGAGCGGCTGCGCAGGCTGCGCGACGCGGGGTGGACCGCACTGGCCGTCCCGCCCGGGGTGGCCTTCGGCGAGCTGTGGCGACAGGCCGGCACCGCTCGCGTCGGTACGGGGACTTCCGGAGGTCGGGCATGAGCGGGCGGGCGAAACTGACGCTGTTCGCGGCACTGGCGACGCTGCTCACCTCGTGGTCGCTGGCCCCGCTGGTCGAGTCACAGGCGTGGCTGCTGCAGGGGGCGCTGCTCCTGGCCGTGCAGAGCGCGGTGGGGGCCGGGGCCCGGCGGGTGCCGCTGGCGCGGTCGCTGACCGTGGCCGCACAGCTGCTGGTCTCCCTGCTGCTGCTCGTCTTCCTCTTCGCCGGCAAGGGCGAGTCCCAGGGGAGCGGGCCGCTGGCGTACCTGGTGGACGATTTCGGCTCGCTGTTCGGGCAGGGCGTCCGGGACGTGGGCGAGTACGCGATCCCGGCC
The DNA here is from genome assembly GCF_044747975.1 of Streptomyces sp. NPDC090045. Classification (NCBI taxonomy): domain Bacteria; kingdom Bacillati; phylum Actinomycetota; class Actinomycetes; order Kitasatosporales; family Streptomycetaceae; genus Streptomyces; species Streptomyces sp. NPDC090045. The sequence goes on along the minus strand of NZ_JBIVFA010000001.1, from coordinate 905,721 downwards.
CCGCTGACGGACGGCATCCGGCTGCTGCTGGTGTCCGGGATGCTGCTGATCGGGCTGCTCGTGGACACGCTGGCGGTGTCCATGCGGACGGCCGCCGCGGCCGGACTGCCGCTGCTCGCGCTGTACTCGGTGGCCGCGGGCCTGTCGGGCGGCGGGGACGCCTCCTGGTTCTCCTTCCTGCTGGCGGGCTGCGGATACCTGCTGATGCTGCTGGCCGAGGGCCGCGACCGGCTCGCCCAGTGGGGCCGGGTCTTCGGCGCGGCCCCGCGCGGACGGGGCTCCGCCGACTCCGGTCTCAGCAGCAGCGCGGGCGGTCAGGCGACCGCCCCGGCGCGGTTCGGACGGCGGATCGGCGCGATGGCCCTGGGCGTGGCGCTGGCGGTGCCGGCGGCGCTGCCCGCGCTCGGCGGCGGGCTGCTGGGCGGCGATCAGGACGGCGGCGACAGCGGCAGCGGTGCGGGCGGGACGATCTCGGCGGTCAACCCGCTGGTCTCCCTGCAGAGCAACCTGAACACGCAGGACAACCGCGTGATCCTCAAGTACCGGACGGAGAACCCGCAGCAGAGCGAGCAGTACCTGCGGATCGTGGCGCTGGACGAGTTCAACGGCGTGAAGTGGGAGGCCTCCGGGCGGGCCCTGACCGACGTACCGGAGCAGCTGCCTCCCCCGCCGGGCCTCGGCGACCAGGTCCGCGCGGGCGCGACGGAGGTGGCGACCACCATCTCCGCGGCGGACGGCTACGTCCAGCGCTACCTCCCCATGCCGTATCCGGCGACGTCGGTGGACATCAAGGGGAAGTGGCGCTTCGAGCCGGCCGGCCGGACCCTGGTCGGCGACCAGCTGGGCCGGGACAAGTTCCAGAACGTCCAGGGCGCCCAGTACCTGGTGCGCAGTCTGCTGCTGAAGCCGACGGCGCAGCAGCTCGCGAAGGCCCCGGAGCCGAATCCGGAGATCCGCGCCGAGTACACGAAGGTGCCGGAGAACCTGCCCCCCGTGGTCGCCGAGCGGGCCCGCCAGGTGACGCAGGGGACGAAGGACGACTACGCGCGGGCGGTGAAGCTGCAGGACTACTTCGCCGTGAACGGCGGCTTCCGCTACAACACGCGGACGGCCTCGGGCACGGGCCCGCAGGCGGTCGCCCGGTTCCTCGACGACAAGGAAGGCTTCTGCATCCACTTCGCCTTCTCGATGGCGGCGATGTCCCGCACGCTGGGCATCCCGGCACGGGTGGCGGTGGGCTTCACGCCCGGTGAGAAGCAGTCGGACGGCAGCGTGAACGTGTCGATGCGGGACGCGCACGCCTGGCCGGAGCTGTACTTCGAGGGCGTGGGCTGGACCCGGTTCGAGCCGACGCCCCGGTCCGGGATCAACGTGCCGGACTACTCGCGGCCGCAGGCGCCGGCGGCCTCCCAGCCGTCCGCGCCGGCGCCGCTGCCCTCGCAGAGCTCCGCGCAGCCGTCGGCGGCGCCGTCGGCGTCCGCCGCGTGCCCGCCCGAGATGCAGAAGCTCGGCGAGTGCGCGCCGCCCGCGGCCGCGCAGGGCCCGACCCGTGGCGACGGGCCGTCGGCGACGACGGTCCTCGGCTGGGCGGCGGCCGTGCTGGCGGTACTGGCCCTGCCACTGCTGCCACTGCTGTGGCGCAGCCGGCTGCGGGCCCGTCGCCTGGGGACCGGTGAGGTCCTGACGGCGTGGCGGGAACTGGGCGATGCCGCCTGGGACGTGGGCGTGGTGCCCGACGAGGCACTGTCCCCGCGCCGGGCGGCGGTCCGGGTCGTGGACCTGGGCCGCCTGGACGCGGAGGCCGCGGCAGCGGTCCACCGGGTCGCGGGCGCGGTGGAACGGGCCCTGTACGCGCCGCCGGGCGCGGAGGTCTCGTACCCGGGGCTGGCGGACGACGTCCTGCTGACCCGCGCGGCCCTGCTGGCCGCGGTGAGCCGTCCGGCCCGCCTGCGCGCCCTCCTCCTCCCCCGCTCGGCAACCCGCCTCGCCTGGTCGGCCTCAACCCGCTGGTCCGCGGCGACCTCGTCGATCTCAACCCGCCTGGCAACCATCCGCCTCCGCCTCCCCCTGCGGGGCCGCGGCTGACCTCCCGCCTGCGGGCCGCCTTCCTGGGCTCCGCCCAGACCCTCCCCCAGACTTCGTCCGGGGGGACCCCCACTCAAACGCCAGCGAGGCTGGATTTGGCTGACGCCGTCCGCCAAACGCGGCTGGATCGGCCGGAGGCCGGGTCTGGGCAGAGCCCCGGGCTTTTCAGACCCGCCGGCACCATCCAGCCCCTCCGGCTTTTGAGGAGCGGGGTCTGGGGCGGAGCCCCAGGTCTTGGGCTGCGCGGAGCCAAACCAGCCCCGCCTGCACAATCCAGCCTCGCCGGCGATTGAGGCGCGGGGTTCGGGGCGGAGCCCCAGGTCTTTGGGCCGCGCGGGGCAAAGCAGCCCCGCCTGCACAATCCAGCCCCGCCGGCGATTGAGGCGCGGGGTCCGGGGCGGAGCCCCGGGGTTTGAGGGGGCCGGGCAGAAGCCAGGGGGAGGCGGCTGGACCCGCGGATGCGAGAACGCGGCGAGGCTCGATCCCCCCGAGCCCCGCCGCGTTCGCGTACTACGTCGCCGGTTTCGTCTCCCCCGTCCGGCCACGGTAGGAGGTACCCGGTCCGCTCCGCAGCCCCGTGTCGGCGGTGCGGACCGGGTCTCCCGTCCGTTGCTCCCAGTCTGGCGTCCGCGCAGGTGGGAGCCCATCCGCGCACGTACTCATTTCCGCGCCTAGGTACGGATACTCAGCCGCCGCGGCAGGCCCCACCAGTTGTACGGGCTGCCGCGCCCCCGCGGCACCGCCGACTGGGGGGTCAGCGGTTGCCGCTGACCCGGCCCCGCAGGAGCAGCGACAGCGCCGAGTGGACGTCGTCGAGCGACCGTTCGCTCTGGAAGGACTGCCAGTCCAGCGCGGCCACCAGCACCATCCCGACCATCGCGGCCGCGGTGAGCGGCACGTCGATCTCGGCGCTCAGCTCACCGCGCTCGACGCCCTCCCGCAGCACCTTCTCCACGACGGCCACCGCCTCCTGCCGGACCACCATCAGCGTGGACTGCCACGCGCGGTTGGTCCGCCACAGTTCGGCGACGTACAGCTGGGTGAAGGCCGGGTAGCGGTCGATGAAGACCAGGCCGGCGCGGATCATCGCGTCGAGCGCCTCGACCCGGCTGCCGCCGCGCGCCTCCGTCTCCTCCGCCGCCGTCCGCAGCGAGACCGTCAGGAGGCCGACCCCGTGCCGCAGCAGTTCCTCGAAGAGGTCGTTCTTGCTCGCGAAGTTGTAGTAGACGGTGCCCTTCGCGACGCCCGCCCGCTCGGCGATCTCATCGACCGTGGTCGCGGAGAAGCCCTGCTCCGCGATGAGGGTCACGGCCGCTTCGTAGAGCTTCTGCCGGGTGGCCTGCCGACGGCTCCCGCCGGTACCCGTACCGGTGCTGCTGCTGTCCATGGCGCTGATTGTCACAGGTCAACACGTCCCTACAGGCTCAGTTCCGGGTGCAGTCGGTCCATGGTCCACACCTGCTTGCCGCGGGCGGCGAGCGAGGTCAGGGCCAGGGCCCCGACCGTGAAGGCCGTCAGGACCGCGAAGCCCTGCCACACCGGGCCGAGGTCGCCGCCGGTGATGAGGCGGCGCAGGCTCTCGACCACGTAGGACATCGGCAGGTACGGGTGGACGGCGTTGAAGAAGTCCGGGCTGGTCTGCACGGGGTAGGTACCGCCCGCCGAGGTCAGCTGGAGCATCAGGACGGCGAGGACGAGGATCCGCCCGGCCGCGCCGAACTTGGCGTTGAGCCACTGGATGATCGCCGCGAAGCAGGCGGTGACCAGCAGCAGGAAGGCGATGGTCAGGGCCGGGTGGGCCATCTTCAGGCCGAGGTCCGGGGCCCAGTGGAGGACGGACATCAGCAGGGCGACCTGGGCGGCGCCGATGCCCACGACGGGCAGCCAGCCGGCGAGGGCGATCCGCCAGGGCGAGGCGCCCGCGGACAGGGCCCGCCGGTTCATGGGGGCGATCAGCATGTAGGCGACCATCGCGCCGACCCAGAGGGAGAGCGGGATGAAGTAGGGCGCGAACCCGGTGCCGTAGTTGGGCGCCTTGTGCAGGGACTGGTTGGCGAGCCTGATCGGGTCGGCCATGACCTCGGTGCGGGCGTCGCGCTGCTGCTGGTCGTAGTCGGGGATCTTCCCCGCGCCGTCGTGCAGGCCGCCGGCGAGCTCGCCGGTGCCGTCGACGAGCTTGTACATGCCGCCGTCGAGGCGGTGGGCGCCGTCGCCGAGCTTGCCGACGCCGTCGCTGAGCTTGCCGGATCCGGTGGTGGCGGAGCCGAGGCCGGTGTGCAGCTGGGCCATGCCGGTGGCGACCTTGTGGGCGCCGGTGTTGAGGGCGTTGACCTTGGCGACGGCCGCGTCGAGGTCGCTCGCGAGGTGGGGGGCCTTGTCGGCGAGCTCGCGGGCCTTGTTCTCCAGGTCGGTCAGCTGGGTGCGGAGCTTGGACACGTCCCCGTTCGTGTTCTTGGCCAGGGTGCTGACGTCACCGCTGAGTTCGGCGGCCTCGGCCGTGTCGTCCCGGACCCTCTTCAGGTCGGGGCAGGAGGCGAGGTGCGGTTCGGCGCCGGGGGTGACGCAGTGCTTGGTGTAGTAGGCGTCGGCTCCGGTGGAGGCCCGCTTGGCGACGGCCGCGGCGGCCGGGGCCTTCTCGGCGAACTTGTCGAGGTGGTTCTTGACCACCTTCGCGCTGTCGGCGACCAGCTCGGCGGTGTCCGCCAGGTTCTTGGGGTCCTTGACGAAGGGGCGGGCCTTGTCGGCCGCGCCGTTGACCTTGTCGGCGACGGCCTGGGTGCCGTTCGCGACGTCCCGCGTGCCGGTCTCCAGCTTGGCGGCGGCCGAGTTGAGCTTCTTCAGGCCGCTGTTGAGCTCGCCGCTCTTCTCCTCGGCGGTGTCGAGGCCGTCGGCGAGCTCCTTGGCGCCCTCCTGGGCCTTGCCCGCCCCGTCCTTGAGCTTGTCGGCGCCGTCGGCGGCCTCTGCGGTCTTGTCGTGCAGGTCGGAGAAGCTGACGAAGATCTTGTCGAGGAAACCGCGGGAGGCGTTGGTGGACGCCGCCGAGCGGACCTCGGAGAAGACGGAGCGCGAGATCGAGCCGACGACGTAGTTGTTGGAGTCGTTGGTGCGGACCTGAAGGGCGCCGGTGGCGGGGTCCTCGCCCGAGCTGGAGGCGATCTTCTCGCTGAAGTCGGCCGGCATGGTCAGGGTCAGGTAGTACGTACCGTCCTCCAGACCCTTGGCCGCCTTCTCGGCGCTCACCTCCCGCCAGTCGAAGGTCTTGCTGTCGCGGAGCTTCTTGGTGAGCTCACCGCCCGCGTCCACTTGCTTGCCGTCGACGGTCGCGCCCCGGTCGGAGTTGACGAGGGCGACGGGCACCTTGTCGAGGCGGTTGTACGGGTCCCAGAAGGACCAGAGGTACAGGGCTCCGTAGAGCAGCGGGAGCAGGAGCAGCGCGACGAGGGCGGCCCGGGGCAGCTTCCCCCGCCCGAACCGCTTCATCTCAAGCGCGGCCAGCTTCGGCGAGCGCATCGTCCTCCCCCTTCGTGTCGTCGTTCTCGTTCTCGGTGGCGGTGGCGGTGTCCGTATCGCGGTCGCCGTCGGTGTCGGTTTCGCTGTCGCTGTCGTTCTCAGCGGCGGCTTCGGTGTCCGGGCCGGCGCCCGCACCGGCGCCCGCGTCGGCGCCCGCGTCGGGGGCGCTCTTCGCGGCGCTTCCCCAGGTGATCTTCCGGTCGGCGGCCTGCGGTGCGGCGCCGGGTGCGTCCGGTGCCTCCGGTACGTCCTCTTCCTTCGGGCTGGTCCGCAGGGCCACCGCGTCGGCCGGCGCCTCGCTGCACACCGCGAGGACGGTGGTCCCGCGGGCGGCGATCGAGCGGAGCAGGGCCCAGGCCTCGGTGCGCTCGGTGTCGGAGAGCTTGAGGTCGAGGTCGTCGAGGGCCAGCAGCCGCGGGGAGCCCAGCAGGGCGATGGCGACGGACAGCCGTACGGCCTCCAGGCGTTCCAGGTCCCGTACGGAGGTGCGCGCGCCCTTGGGCAGCGTGTCGAGGTCCAGTCCGGCGGCGGCCAGGGCCTCGTCGATCCGGGCCGCGGCGCGGGCGCGGCGCTCGGCGCGGGGCCGCAGCAGGGCGCGGACCGGGCCGTCGTAGCGGCGGTGGAGCAGGGCGCCCTCGCGCAGCTGTTCCGCGACGGTGAGGGCCTGGTCGAGGTCGTTGACCCCGGGGACGTGGCCGAGCGCGGCGATCCGGCGGACGGCGGTCATCCGCTTCGGCAGCCGGTGCCCGTCGATCTCGGCGTGGCCCTGGGTGGCCTTCATCCGTCCGGTGAGGGCCAGGAGCAGGCAGGTCCGGCCGCTGCCGGAGGGGCCTTCGACCGCGATGAGCGAGCCGGGCGCCGCGTCGATGCCGACTCCTCGGAAGACCCAGCCGCGCGGGCCCTTGAGTCCGAAGTCCTCGGCCTTGACGGCCGCGCCGTGCGGGCTGTCCACGCCGTCCCCCTTCTTTTGAACTGACCGGTCAGTTCAAAAACTAGCATCCTCTTCCACACCAGGTGTGCAGGAGGGGGTAGTTGTGGGGAATACGACCGTAAAAGTGCAGGTCAGGGCGATTGTCAGTGGGGCCGGTCACGATGGAGGCAACGCATCGACAGGAGGTTCGTCATGGCCACACCGTCCCCGTCCCCTGTCCACCCCGTCCTGCGCAAGTCGGCGGCCGACCCGGCAGCGCTCGACCTGCTCGCCAAGGCCCGCAGCGGCCTGGCCGAGGCCGCCCTGCTGGCCCGGCCCAACGAGCGGTACGCCACCGCCCACCTCGCCGCCCTGCGCACCGCCGCGGCCGTGCTCGCCGCGCGCGGCCGGCCCGAGCCGGTGAACCCGCGGCGCCGGCCCCGGATCCGCAGCGCGTGGGAGCTGCTGCCCGAACTGGCGCCGGAGCTCGCCGAGTGGAGCGCGCTCTTCGCCTCGGGCGCGGCCCGCCGGGCCCGGGCCGAGGCGGGCATAGCGGATGCGGCGAGCGGCCGGGAGGCGGACGATCTGGTGCGGGCCGCCTCGATGTTCCTGCGCCTGGTGGAGCGGATGCTCGCCGTCCGGGCGCCCGCCCCGACCGCGCAGCAGGCCCTGCCGCAGCCGCGCCCGGAGCGTCCGGACGCGCGATGAGCTGCCCGGCTGCGGAAGGCCATAAGGTAGACCGGGGTGGGGCACGGACCGCTCACCCCTTCCCTACCGCGCCGAGGAGCCATCAGCCGTGTCGGACACTTCCCGCCCCCGTGCCTCTCTCCGCACCGCCGTGGTGTGGGAGGTCCTCAAGGAGGCGCTCGACCGCCGGGTGAAGGCGACCGGGCGGGACGTGCTGGACGTGCTCGACACCGGTGGCGGCACCGGCAAGTTCGCCGTGCCGGTGGCCCGTCTGGGCCACCGGGTCACCGTGGTCGACCCCAGCCCGAACGCCCTGTTCGGGCTGGAGCGCCGGGTGTCCGAGGCCGGCGTCGCCGACCTGGTCCGCGGCGTCCAGGGCGATGCCCAGGGCCTGTTGGACGTGGTCGAGCGGGACGCGTACGACGTGGTGCTCTGCCACGGCGTGCTGGAGTACGTGGACGACCCGGCCGAGGGCGTGGCCAACGCGGTCGCGGCGCTGCGCCCCGGCGGCACGCTCAGCCTGCTGGCCGCCGGCCTCGGCGGGGCCGTGCTCGCCCGCGCGCTGGCCGGGCACTTCACGGAGGCCCGTACCGCCCTGACCGACCCGGCCGGCCGCTGGGGCTCCGGCGACCCGGTGCCGCGGCGCTTCACCGCCGAACAGCTCTCCGAGCTCGTCGGCGGGTCCGGCCTGGCCGTGGGCGCGGTCCACGGCGTGCGGATCTTCGCCGACCTCGTACCGGGGGTCCTGGTGGACACCGAGCCGGGCGCGGTGGAGGCGCTGCTGCGTCTGGAGGAGGCCGCGGCGGAGCTGCCCGCCTTCCACGCGGTGGCCACGCAACTGCACGTGCTCGGCCAGAAGCAGGCCTGAACTGCGATCTTCCGATGACGGAGTCGGGCGCTGACCCTACGAACCGGCGGTCGGCCCCGTATGATCGAGTGCAGTGACCGGCATGGTGGACGGACCATTGGGGAATAAGGGCCTCAGTGACCGCTCCCGCGGCGGTACGGTTTTCGAGCAGTGGTTTTACCGACTGTGTCTTTTCTGGGCTGTGTCTTTTTGTAACGTGGCGTAGAGGGCGGGTGTCACGGGGGCGATTCCCCGCCTATCCTGAAGGGGACCCCTGGTCGCTACCCCCCGCGACCGACGGATGAGGAGGACTCCCGTGCCGCTCTCGGAGCACGAGCAGCGAATGCTCGAGCAGATGGAGCGAGCGCTGTACGCCGAAGATCCCAAGTTCGCGACAGCGCTTGAGGGAAGCGGACTGCGTACGTACACCCGGCGACGGGTCTACACGGCAGTCGCAGGCATTGTGGTGGGTATCGCGCTCCTCATGACCGGTGTGATCATTCCGAACGTGCTCTGGATCAGCGTGGTGGGATTCCTCGTCATGCTGGGATGCACGGTCCTCGTGGTCACCGGTTGGCGCAAGGCACCCAAGCCTGGCGAGCAGCCCGTCTCCGGAAGTACAGGCGGTCCGGCCCATGGCCGGAACCGGCAGCGTCGGTCGATGATGACCCGCATCGAGGAACGGTGGCAGCGCCGCCGTGACGAGCAGGGGCAGTAGCCCCCGAACAGCATGAGTGAGGGGACGGCCGCCGCCTGGCGACCGTCCCCTCACTGTTCTGTCCCGGTTCTGTCCCCGTGCCCGCGTTCCGTCCCTCGCATCGGCACGCGTGCGACATGATGATCCAATGAGTGTGCTCCCCCTGGTCTTCACCAGCGGCTGGGCCAGTGGGATCAACGCCTACGCCGTGGTCCTCCTGCTCGGCATCTTCGGCCGGACCGGCCTGACCGACGAGGTCCCGGCGTCCTTGCAGCGGACGGACGTGCTGATCGTCGCCGCGGTGCTGTTCCTCTGCGAGGCGGTCGCCGACAAGATCCCGTACGTCGACTCGATATGGGACACGGTCCACACCGTGATCCGCCCGCTCACCGGAGCGGTGATCGGGGCGCTGTTGGCCGGGCAGAGCGGCTCGCTGTCCGACATCACCGCCGGCGCGATCGGCGGCTCCACGGCGCTGGCCAGCCATTTCGTCAAGGCCGGCACCCGGATGGCGATCAACACCTCGCCCGAGCCGTTCACCAACGTCGGCATGAGCATCGCCGAGGACCTCGGCGTGGCCGGTCTCGTCACCTTCGCGATATTCAACCCGGAGGCCGCCGCGATCATCGCGGCCGTCCTGCTGGCCGCCGGCCTGGCCATACTCGTGTTCCTCTGGAGCCGGATCCGCCGCTTCCTGCGCCGCCGGGCCCAGCGCCGCGAGGAGAAGCGGCTGGCCGCCGAGGCCCGCGAGGCCACCGGGGCCCCACCCCTCTGACCGCGACCGGCCCGAGGGGGTCGATAGGCTCGGCCGCATGGCACGAATTGCGGTGATCGGCGCCGGGATGGGCGCGATGGCGACGGCGGCCCGGCTGGCCGTGGCAGGGCATCAGGTGGCGGTGTACGAGCGCGGGGCGACCTACGGCGGCGCCGTCGGCCGGTACGAGCGAGAGGGCTTCGCCTTCGACACCGGGCCCGGGCTGCTGCACCTGCCCGCCGTCTACCGCGACCTGTTCGTGAAGACCGGCAAGCGGTCGCTGGAGGACTGCGTCGACCTGGTCCAGGTGGACCCCGCCGTCCGGCACGTCCTCCCCCACCACGGCATCGACGTCACCCTGCCGGGCGCCTCGCACGGCGGGGTCGCCGCCGCCCTGGACACCGCCTTCGGCCAGGGCGCGGGCGAGCGCTGGAACGCCCTGCTGGGCCGCGCCCGGGACGCCTGGGACGCCACCCGCCGCCCGCTGCTGGAGGAGCCGCTGCCCGACGGGGCCCGGCAGGCGCTGGGCGGCGACCCGTACCCGGCCCTGCGCCGCAGCGGCCTGCTGCGCCGCCGGCCGCCGACCCTCTCCGAGGTGGCCGACCGGGAGCTGGGCGGCGCCCTCGCCGAACTGCTGACCGGCCTCGTGCGCACCTACGGGATCGACCCCGCCACCGCGCCCGGCGCGGCCACCGTGCTCCCGTACATGGAACAGACCTTCGGCAGCTGGTACGTGCGCGGCGGGATGCGCGCCCTGGCCACCGCCGTGTACGAGCGCTGCCTGGAGCGGAAGGTCGTCTTCACGTTCGGGGCGGACGTGCGCGAGGTGCTGGTCCGCGACGGCCGTGCGGCCGGGCTGCTGCTGGCCGACGGCAGCGAGGCGGCCGCCGACCACGTGGTCTGTGCGATCGACCCCCGGCAGCTGCCCGCCGGCTCGCTGCCGTGGCCGGCGGACGCGGTCCCCGCCCGCGGTGCGGACGTGCCCGGCCGGATCACGCTGCTGCTCGCGCTGCGCGGCGCGCGCCCCGGTACGGCCGTCCACCGCACCCTGGTGCACGCCCCGGGGGCGCAGGTCACCGTGTTGCGCCCGGACGACCCCGCCACCCGGCCCGACGCGGAGCACGAGGCGGTCACCGTGAGCGCCGTGTGCGGGCCGGGGGCCCCGGAGCCCGCGGAGCTGCTGAACCTCGCGGAGAAGGCCGTCCAGGGGCTGCGGGAGAGGCTGTTGTGGCAGGAGGTGCGCACCCCGGCCGATGTCGAGGCGGCGACCGGTGCGCTGGGGGGCGCGGTGCCGCCGCCCGCCCTCGCGGGGGCCGGCGGCCGACTGCTCCACCCGGCCAACACCACGGCCGTGCCCGGGCTCTACCTGGCGGGCGGCTGGGCGCATCCCGGCGGCGGGCTGCCGCACGCCGGGATGACCGGGGCCCTGGTGGCCGGGCTGATCGTGGAGGGCGCGGAGTTCCGCGGCTCGCAGTGACCGCTGCGCGCAGCGGTGGGCGGACCGGTCCGCGGACCGGTCCGCGCGGGGTTCAGTAGCGGTACTGCTCGTACTCGCCGGGCTGGGAGTACGGGTACTGCTGCGGCGGCTCGGCCTGCTCCTCCGCCGGGTAGGGCTGGCCGCCCCCGTCGGTGGACCGCTGCTGGGGGACCCAGACCCCGCCGGGCGGGGTGTCCGTGGAGTACTGCTGCTGCCCGTAGTCGGCGTACGCGGTGTAGTCGTACGGCTGGGGCGGGGCGACCCCGCCGCCGGTGCCGATGTACGGGTCCGAGTAGGCGGCGTAGACCTGCTGCTGGCCACCCGTCGGGTAGCCGCCGGAGTAGTCGTAGCCGCCGCCCTGGTTCTGCGGGTCGTAGTACGCCGCGTACTGGTGGGCGTCCTGTTCCGCCGTGGTGAACGGCGAGGCGAAGGCCGCCGTCTGTGCGGCCTCGGGGGCCTGCGCGAAGCTCTGTATCCCGTAGGACCCGGTGTCCTCGGGGACCGGCTCCGGGCTGTAGACCTCTTCGGCCGCGGCCCGGAACGGACGCTCGTCGGCCGCTCCGTCCGTGTCCTCGTAGGCGAGCTCTGTGACCTGGAGCGCCGGCTCCTGCGGGGCCGCGCCGCCGGATCGGCGCCGCCTGGACTGCCGTACGGGCTCCCCGCCGCGGCGCAGCGCCCAGCCGGCGACGAAGCCCTTGCGGAAGGAGAGCGTCACCAGGGTCTGGCCCAGGGCGAACGCCGCTGCGCCGGCCCCGATGACCGGAACCGACGGCAGCACCACCCCGGCGACCACGCCGAGGAATCCCGCGAAGGCGAGCAGGCGCCAGCGGAGCCGGGCCTTGTACTGCATCAGGACCTCGGCAAGCAGCCACAACGCGACGAAACCGAACGCGATGTAGAGGACCGTCATTCCCATGCATGGCCCCTCTCGGTACGGCCGCCGGCGCGGGAACGGGGGGCGGCCGTCAGGCCCGCTGGTGCAGGCCCAGGTTCTCGTAGATTTCGAGAGTCGCCGTGGAATTGTTCAGCGTGATGAAGTGCAGCCCCGGGACACCCTCGGACAGCAGCCGCGCGCAGAACTCCGTGGCGAACTCGATGCCAATGGAGCGTACAGCGGCCGGATCGTCCTTGACGGCGAGCATGCGCTCTTTCACATCCGCGGGGAAGGCCGCGTTGCTGAGTTGGGGCAGCCGGTCGAGCTGCTTGATCGCCACAACAGGCATGACCTCGGGGATGATCGGGGTCTCGCAGCCCGCCTTCTCGACGCTGTCGCGCAGCCTCAGATAATTCTCCGGATCGAAGAACATCTGGGTGATCGCGTAGTCGGCGCCCGCGCGGCACTTGTCCACGAAGTGCCGGATGTCCGTGTCCCAGTCCGTCGAACGCGGGTGCATCTCGGGGAAGGCCGCGACGCCGACGCAGAAGTCGCCGGACTCCTTGACGAGGCGGACCAGGTCGGCGGCGTAGTGCACGCCCTCGGGGTGCGCCACCCACTCGCCCATCGGGTCGCCCGGCGGGTCTCCGCGGACGACGAGCATGTTCCGGATCCCCGCGTCGGCGAACTGCCCGATGACGTTGCGCAGCTCGGCGACCGAGTGGTCCACGGCGGTGAGGTGCGCGACGGGGGTCAGGGTGGTGTCCGCGGCGATCTCCTGGGTGGCCTTGACGGTGCCGCCGCGGGTGGAGCCGCCGGCTCCGTAGGTCACGGACACGAAGCTGGGGGATACCGCCTCGACCCGGCGCAGGGCGTTCCAGAGGTTGCGTTCGCCCTTCTCCGTCTTCGGGGCCCAGAACTCGAAGGAGTACGAGCGCCCGGACGCGAGGAGGTCGCGGACGGTGTGTGCACGGTCCGACCAGGTGGAAGCGGTACCAGAGGCCATGTGGGCAGGTTAGACGCGGCCGGCCGGTCGCCGAAGCGCTGTCCGCCTTTTGGACACGTTTTTGGACACTTGGGGGACTGCACCTGGTCAAGCGGGGCCGGACACGTTAAAGAGCGGCGCGCCGCCCTCTGTCCGGGCGGACAGGACTCAGCCGAGCCGGGCCCGGACGCGCTTGGCGAGGTCCGCGGCGGCCGCACCGGGGTCGGTGGCCTCGGTGAGGGCGCGGACGACCACGACGCGGGTGGCGCCGGCGTCCAGCACCTCGTCCAGGTTGGTGCTGTCGATGCCGCCGATGGCGAACCAGGGCCGGTCCTGCTCCAGCGAGGCCGCGTACCGGACCAGCTCCAGGCCGGGGGCGTGGCGGCCGGGCTTGGTGGGGGTGGGCCAGCAGGGGCCCGTGCAGAAGTAGTCCACGCCGGCTTCGGCGGCGGCCGCGTCCACCTCGGCCTCGGCGTGGCAGGACCGGCCGATCAGCACCTGCTCGCCGAGGATGGCGCGGGCCGCGGGGACGGGGATGTCGCCCTGGCCGAGGTGCAGGACGTCGGAGCCGATGGCATGGGCGACGTCGGCGCGGTCGTTCACGGCGAGGAGCTTGCCGTGGCGGCGTGCGGCCTCGGCGAACACCCGGAGGTGTTCGAGCTCCTCCCCCGCCTCCATGCCCTTGTCCCGGAGCTGGACGATGTCCACGCCTCCGGCCAGGACGGCGTCGAGGAACTCAGGGAGGTCACCCTGCCGCTTGCGGGCGTCCGTGCAGAGGTAGAGCCGGGCGTCGGACAGCTGCATGGGTGAACCCCCCGTGATGGAGGCGGTGTACGGGCGCGGGCCCGTACACCGCGGTGGAGCGAACTGCGGATCAGGTCAGAGGGCGAGCGCCTGAGCGCGGCGCTTCACCTCCGTGCCGCGATTCTCGCTCAGCGCCTGCACGGGAGTGCCGGGCAGGGTCGGATCCTCGGTGAAGAGCCACTCCAGGATCTCCTCGTCGGTGAAGCGGTCGTCGCGCAGCACGGTCAGCAGACCGACCAGGCCCTTGACGACCTTGTCACCGTCGATGAAGGGGGCCGGCACCTGCAGGGAGCGGTTCTCGCCCCGGCGTACGGCGATGAGCTGCCCTTCCTTGACCATCTGGCGGACCCGGGTCACCTCGATGTTCAGCTTCTCCGCGATGTCGGGGAGGTACAGCCACGAGGGGACAAGGGCATCGATCTTTGCGTCAATCTCGGTCACGGACACAAGCCTGCCATCTCGGCTCCGCCGCCGGTACCTGGGCAGCCCGTACGGGTCGCCCCCCGTACTGGGGCTCCGCCCCAGACCCCACGCCTCAAACGCCGGCGGGGCTGTATTTCAGCCCGTCCGGCGTTTGAGTGGGGGTCCCCCCGGACGAAGTCTGGGGGAGGGTCCGGGCGGAGCCCGGTCGGCCGTCAGGCCGAGGCCGATTTGAGCGGGGTTCCGGGGTCGCTGACCTTGGACGGGTCCAGCGGGACCGCCGTCTCGATCAGGCGGCGGCCCTGGGCCAGGTCGCGCGGCCGGCCCACCGCCAGCACCGCGACCAGCGCGCCGCCGCGCAGCCAGCACACCGACCAGGCCGCCCCGGCCGGGTCGCCCCGCCACAGCAGGGTGTCGGCCCCGCCGTGGTGTCCGGCGTACTGCACGAACCGCCCGAACTGCTCCGACCAGAAGTACGGCACCGGGTCGTACACCTGCGCCGACTCCCCGGCCCCGGCCCCGGCCCCGGCCCCGGCCAGGATGTTCGCCGCCACCGTCCGCGGCCCCTGGAGCGCGTTGTCCCAGTGGTGCACGAGCAGCCGCTTCCCGTACCGCCCGGAGGGGAAGGAGGCGCAGTCGCCGACCGCGTACACCCCGGGCAGGGAGGTGCGCAGGTGCGCGTCGGCGGTGACCGAGCCGTCGGGGCCCAGCTCCACACCGGTCCCGGCCAGCCATCCCGTGGCGGGCCGCGCGCCGATGCCCACGACGACCGCACCGGCCGGCAGGGCGCGCCCGTCCGCGAGCAGGACCCGGCCCTCCTCGATCCCGGCGACCTTCGCGCCGGTGATCAGCGCGGCGCCCGCCTCCTCGTACCAGCGCGCCATCGGCTCGGTGACCTCGGCGGGCAGCGCTCCCGCCAGCACCCGGTCCGCCGCCTCGACCACGGTCACCGCGCAGCCCGCCTCGCGGGCCGCGGTGGCGAACTCGGCGCCGATCCAGCCCGCCCCGACGACCACCGTCGACGGCGCGGCCGCCAGGACCGGGCGCAGCCGCGCCGCGTCGTCCAGCGTGCGCAGCAGGTGGACGCCCGGGACGCCCTCGGTGCCGGGCAGGGTCAGCGGCTCGGCGCCGGTCGCCAGGACGAGGACCTCGTACGGGACCGGGCCGGCCTCGGTGTCCAGCTCGCGGTCGGCGGCCCGGAGCCCGGTGACCTCCGTCCCCAGCCGCAGTTCGATGCCGAGCCCCTCGAAGTCCACGTCGAAGGCGGAGTCCTCGGCCTTGCCGAGCAGGACCGCCTTGGACAGCGGGGGCCGGTCGTAGGGCTGGTGGGGTTCGGCTCCCAGCAGGGTCAGGGGGCCGGCGAATCCCTGCTCGCGCAGGGCGACCGCGGTCTGCACGCCGGCCATTCCGGCGCCGACGATCACGACGCCGCGCTGATTGTGTTCCGTCTGCTCGCTCACCCGGCCACCCTAATCATCTGACGCTCTGTCAGGAATAGGTGCCGCCTTACCGGCCGTCCGGGGCCGGGATAGTCTGGCCACCGTACCTATCGCGGGAGTCCGGCGCACCGGGCTGAGAGGGAGGCTGGCCGGCCTCCGACCGTACGAACCTGATCCGGGTCATGCCGGCGAAGGGAGGGGCTGGACGCCCATGCACTCATCTCGGAACGGATCCGACGTCCTCGTCATCGGGGGCGGGATCATCGGCCTGGTCACCGCCTGGCGGGCCGCGGCGCGCGGGCTGCGCACCGTACTCGCCGACCCGGCACCCGGCGGCGGCGCCGCCCAGGTCGCGGCCGGCATGCTCGCCCCCGTCACCGAACTGCACTTCGGCGAGGAGGCCCTGCTGGGCCTCGGCCTCGCCTCCGCCGCGCGCTATCCGGAGTTCGCCGCCGAGCTCGCCGACGCGAGCGGCGGCATGGACATCGGCTTCCGCGCGTGCGGCACCCTCGCCGTCGCCCTCGACTCCGACGACCGGCTCCACCTGCGGGAACTGCACGCGCTGCAGCGCCGCTGCGGCCTGGAGTCCGAGTGGCTCACCGGCCGCGAGTGCCGCCGCCTGGAGCCCATGCTCGCCCCGGGCGTACGCGGCGGCCTTCGCGTGGACGGCGACCACCAGGTCGACCCGCGCCGGCTCGCGGCCGCCCTGCTGGCCGCCTGCGAGCGGGCCGGCGTGATCATCCACCGGGCCGCCGTGGAACGGCTGCTGGTCACCGCCGACCGGGCGGCCGGGGCCGCGCTCGACGACGGTACGGAGCTGCGCGCCGCCCAGGTGGTCCTGGCGGCGGGCTCGCTCAGCGGCAGGCTGGCGGGCGTACCGCCGGAAGTGCTGCCTCCCGTACGGCCGGTCAAGGGCCAGGTCCTGCGCCTGTCCGTGCCCCCGGCCTACGCGCCGTTCCTGTCCCGGACCGTCCGGGCGGTCGTCCGCGGCAGCCACGTCTACCTGGTGCCGCGCGAGAACGGCGAACTCGTCGTCGGCGCCACCAGCGAGGAACTCGGCTGGGACACCACGGTCACCGCGGGCGGAGTCTACGAACTCCTGCGCGACGCCCACGAACTGGTCCCCGGCATCACCGAACTCCCCCTCACCGAGACCCGTGCGGGGCTGCGCCCCGGATCCCCCGACAACGCCCCGCTGCTCGGCCCGACCGACCTGCCGGGCCTGCACCTGGCCACCGGGCACTACCGCAACGGGGTGCTGCTGACCCCGCTCACCGGCGAGGTGCTCGCCGAGCTGCTGGCCACCGGCGAAGTGCCGGAGATCGCGCGCCCCTTCACCCCCCGCCGGTTCTCCGCCGCACGTCAGGAGTCGTACGCATGACCCTTCCCGTCTCCGTGTCCCTCTCCGTCAACGGCGAGCCGCGCGAGGTCGCGGCCGGCACCACGCTCGACGCCGTGGTCGCGACCCTGACCACGGCCCCCTCCGGCGTCGCCGCCGCGCTCAACGAGACCGTCGTCCCGCGCGGGCAGTGGCCGGTCACGCCGGTCGGCGAGGGCGACCGGATCGAAATCCTCACCGCGGTCCAGGGAGGCTGAGCGCCATGGCGGACGACCTCTTCACCCTGGGCGGCCGGACCTTCTCCTCCCGCCTGATCATGGGCACGGGCGGGGCCCCGAGCCTGGACGTGCTGGAACGCTCCCTGGTCGCGTCCGGCACCGAACTCACGACGGTCGCGATGCGGCGCCTCGACCCCACGGTCCAGGGCTCCGTCCTCTCCGTGCTGACCAAGCTCGGCATCGCGGTCCTGCCCAACACGGCGGGCTGCTTCACGGCGGGCGAGGCCGTGCTCACGGCCCGGCTGGCCCGGGAGGCGCTGGGCACGGACTGGATCAAGCTGGAGGTGGTCGCGGACGAGCGGACCCTCCTGCCCGACGGCGTCGAACTGCTGGACGCCGCCGAGATCCTGGTGGACGAGGGCTTCACGGTCCTCCCCTACACGAACGACGACCCGGTGCTCGCACGGAAGCTGGAGGACGTGGGCTGCGCGGCGATCATGCCGCTGGGGTCGCCCATCGGCTCGGGCATGGGCATCCGCAACCCGCACAACTTCGAGCTGATCACGGAGCGGGCGTCGGTGCCGGTGATCCTGGACGCGGGCGCGGGCACGGCGTCGGACGCCGCCCTCGCCATGGAACTGGGCTGTGCGGCGGTGATGCTGGCCTCGGCGGTGACGCGGGCGCAGGAGCCGGTCCTTATGGCGTCCGCCATGCGGGACGCCGTCTCGGCGGGGCGGCTCGCCTTCCGCGCGGGCCGCATCCCCCAACGCCGCTTCGCCGAAGCCTCCTCCCCCACGGAGGGCCGCGCCGCCCTGGACCCGGAACGCCCGGCGTTCTGACCCGCGACTCTCCTGCCGGGGCTCCGCCCCGTACCCCGCTCCTCAATCGCCGGAGGGGCTGAAATTGCGCTCCGCGCCATCCAGCCCCGCGGGCACGTACAAGCCGACGCCGGCCACATCCAGCCCCGCCGGCGTTTGAGGCGCGGGGTCTGGGGCGGAGCCCCGGAACCATTACCACCGCCGCACCCTCCAGCCCCGCCGCACCCCTCCAGCCCCGCCGGCGATTGAGGCGCGGGGTCTGGGGCGGAGCCCCGGAACCTTTACCACCGCCGCACCTTCCAGCCTCGCCGCACCCCTCCAGCCTCGCCGGCGATTGAGGCGCGGGGGTCCGGGGGCAGGGCCCCCGGTAGCGGTGCCGCGCCCGGCCTGGACGTCA
The DNA here is from genome assembly GCF_044747975.1 of Streptomyces sp. NPDC090045. Classification (NCBI taxonomy): domain Bacteria; kingdom Bacillati; phylum Actinomycetota; class Actinomycetes; order Kitasatosporales; family Streptomycetaceae; genus Streptomyces; species Streptomyces sp. NPDC090045. The sequence goes on along the minus strand of NZ_JBIVFA010000001.1, from coordinate 887,460 downwards.
CAGCTGCGCTGCAAGCCGGACCACCCAGGCGGGGGAGCCGCGACGCCCCAATAGAATCGCGGGGTGGATACGACCCTGGATGACCCCCTCGTCGGGCGCGTGCTCGACGGCCGCTACCGCATCGACGCCCGCATCGCGGCCGGCGGCATGGCCACGGTCTACCGGGCCGTCGACACCCGCCTCGACCGGGTTCTCGCCCTGAAGGTGATGCACCCGGCCCTCGCCGCCGACGCCGCCTTCGTGGACCGGTTCATCCGCGAGGCGAAGTCCGTGGCCCGGCTCGCGCACCCCAACGTGGTCGCCGTCTTCGACCAGGGCACGGACGGGCCGTACGTCTACCTCGCCATGGAGTACGTCTCCGGCTGCACCCTGCGCGACGTGCTCCGCGAGCGCGGCGCGCTCCAGCCGCGGGCCGCCCTCGACATCCTCGAACCCGTGCTCGCCGCCCTCGGCGCCGCCCACCGGGCCGGCTTCGTCCACCGCGACATGAAGCCCGAGAACGTCCTGATCGGCGACGACGGCCGGGTCAAGGTCGCGGACTTCGGGCTGGTCCGGTCCGTGGACTCGGTCACGAACACCACCGGCTCCGTCCTCGGCACCGTCTCTTACCTGGCCCCCGAGCAGATCGAGAGCGGCGTCGCCGACACCCGCGTGGACGTCTACGCCTGCGGTGTCGTCCTCTACGAAATGCTCACCGGCTCCAAGCCCCACCTCGGCGACACCCCCGCGCAGGTCCTCTACCAGCACCTCCACGAGGACGTCCCGCCCCCCTCCGCCACGGTCCCGGGGCTCCCCGTCGGGCTCGACGAGCTGGTCGCACAGGCCGCCGCCCGCAACGCCGACCTGCGTCCCCACGACGCCGCCGCGCTGCTCGGCCTCACCCGTGAGGCCCGCGCCCTGCTCACCGACGCCGAGCTGGACGCCGTACCGCCGCAGGCGCGCGCCGAGGAGCGGTCGTCCGCCGAGGACCGCACCGGGGTGATCCCGCGGCCGGTGGCCGCGCAGCCCGTGAACCACACCTCCCGGCTGGAGACGCTGCCGCCGCCGGCCGCTCCGCCCACGCACCGGCCGGCCCCCGCCGCGCGGCCGCGCCGAGGCCTGTTCCTCGTCATCGCCGGGGTGCTGCTCGCCCTCGGGGTGGGCACCGGTGTCTGGTACATCAACTCCGGCCAGTTCACCAAGGTCCCGAACCTGCTCGGCAAGACCGAGGCGCAGGCCCGCTCCCAGCTGTCGGCGGCCGGGCTCGGCGTGAAGGGGATCGACCGGAAGTTCAGCGACGCCTTCGACCGCGGGACGGTGATGAACACCGATCCCCCGGGCGGCCGGCGGATCCGCGGCAACGGCGCGGTGACCCTCACCATCTCCCGCGGCCCCGAGGTCGTGGCCGTGCCCAACCTCAAGGGCCGGCCCCTGGAGGAGGCCACGGCCGAGCTGACCAGGTCCGGACTGGCCCCGGGCATCGTCACGCAGGCCTTCAGCCAGGACGTCGCGCAGGGCTCGGTGATCTCCACCGACCCGGTGGGCGGCGAGAAGCGGGCGCCGGACACGGCGGTCTCGCTCGTCGTCAGCAAGGGCCGCCCGGTGCCCGTCCCGGCGGTGACCGGGCTCCCCGTCGAGCAGGCGAAGGCCGGCCTGGAGGCACTGGGACTGAAGGTGGTGACGGCCCCCGAGCAGGTCAACTCCCCCGCGGCGGCCGGTACGGTCGCCAACCAGTCGATCGGCGCCGGCACCCAGGCCGCGGCCGGCGACACGGTCACACTGACCGTGTCAAAGGGCCCGCGTCTGCTTCCGGTGCCGAACGTGACCGGCCAGGAGGTGGACGCGGCCCGCAAGGCGCTGGAGGCCGCCGGCTTCAAGGTGAAGGTGGACCGGCCGCTGATCTCCTTCAGCAACACGGTGGACTCCCAGTCGGTGCTGGGCGGACTGAACGCTCCCGAGGGCACCACGATCACCATCCGGACCAAGGGGCTGTAGGCGGCAGTGATGCGCAATCCAGTGGGCGGGCACGTCCCCGTAGCCGGCGGCCTCGCCAAGGTCGGGCTGGCCTACGCCCGCGAGATGGGCGCCGAGGCCGTCCAGGTCTTCGTCGCCAATCCGCGCGGCTGGGCCACCCCGGTGGGCAACCCCGCGCAGGACGAGCGGTTCCGGACGGAGTGCGCGGACGAGTCCATCCCGGCCTACGTGCACGCGCCATACCTGATCAACTTCGGCTCGCACAGCGAGGCCACGGTGGAGAAGTCGGTGGAGTCGCTGCGCCACTCGCTGCGCCGCGGCCGGGAGATCGGCGCGCTCGGCGTGGTCGTGCACACCGGGTCGGCGACCGGGGGCCGGCCGCGCGAGGCGGCGTACGCGCAGGTCAGGGACCACATGCTGCCGCTGCTGGACGAGCTGACGCACGAGGACGACCCCTTCCTGCTGCTGGAGTCCACGGCCGGGCAGGGTTCCTCGCTGTGCTCGACCGCCGAGGAGTTCGGCCCGTACTTCGACGCCCTGGACCGGCATCCGATGCTCGGGCTCTGCCTCGACACCTGCCACATCTTCGCGGCCGGTCACGACCTGGCGGAGCCGGGCGGGACGAAGCTGACGCTCGACCTGCTCGTGGACACCGTGGGCGAGGGCCGGCTGAAGCTGGTGCACGCCAACGATTCCAAGGAGGGCGTGGGCGCCCACAAGGACCGGCACGCGCAGATCGGTCAGGGTCACATCGGCCGGGAGGCCTTCGCCGAGCTGTTCACGCACCCGGCGATGGAGGGCGTACCGCTGATCATCGAGACGCCCGGCGGCAAGGAAGGGCATGCGGCGGACGTGGCGCTGCTGAAGGAGCTGCGCGGCCCGCAGTGATCCGGTGATCCCTTGAGGAATACCCCTGGGGGGTATACGGTTCTGTCATATCGGCAGAACCGCTACTCGGCATTTCCCATCAGGGGGTCGTCATGGAGCAGGCACGCGCAGACCACGAACACCACGACCACCACCAGCACCACGAGGGCCACCACGGCGGTCACGCCACCGGCAGCCGCCCCGGCAGGGCCAGCTGGGCCATGGCCGCCCGGGCCACGCTGCACTGCCTCACCGGATGCGCCATCGGCGAGGTGCTGGGCATGGTCATCGGCACGGCACTCGGGTGGGGGAACGTGTCCACCATGATCCTGGCGATCGTGCTGGCGTTCTTCTTCGGTTACGCCCTCACCCTGCGCGGGATCCTCTCCGCCGGCGTCGACCTCCGTACGGCCATCCGGGTGGCTCTGGCCGCCGACACCCTTTCGATCGCCGTCATGGAGCTGATCGACAACGGGGTGATCGCGCTGTGGCCCGGCGCGATGGACGCACACCTCTCGGAGCCGCTGTTCTGGGCGGTGCTCGCGATCTCGCTCGCCGTCGCCTTCGTGGTCACGGTCCCGGTCAACAAGTGGATGATCGGCCGCGGCAAGGGTCACGCGGTCGTCCACCAGTACCACCACTGAGGGCCACCCCCGGAGCCGACACCCCCGGGGCCTACAGCTCGGGGCCGTCCCCCGGCTCCTCCTGGTACGAGTAGCGCTGCTCGCGCCAGGGGTCGCCGATGTTGTGGTAGCCGCGCTCCTCCCAGAAGCCGCGGCGGTCGGCGGTCATGTACTCGATGCCGCGGACCCACTTGGGGCCCTTCCACGCGTACAGGTGCGGGACCACGAGCCGCACGGGGAAACCGTGCTCGGCGGTGAGGAGTTCACCGCCCTGGTGGGTGGCGAAGACGGTCCGCTCGGACGCGAAGTCGGCCAGCCGCAAGTTGGAACTGAAGCCGTACTCGGCCCACACCATCACGTGCGTGACCTGGGGCGCGGGCGGCGCCAGTGCCAGGATCTCGCGGGCGAGCACACCGCCCCATTCGGCGCCCTGCATGCTGAACTTGGTGACGCAGTGCAGGTCCGCCACGACGGAGTCGAACGGCAGGGCCGTGAACTCCTCGTGGTTCCAGCAGTGCTTGTCCCCGTCGGCCGTCGCGCCGAAGACGCGGAACTCCCAGCGGTCCGGCTTGAACTTGGGTACGGGCCCGTAATGGGTGACCGGCCAGCCCCTCTGCAGCCGCTGCCCCGGTGGAAGCTCCAGCGGCTCTGCTCCCGGAGATTCCCGGCTTTCCGGCTGACCCATGACTCCATGGTGACAGACTGGGCAGGGTGGTCATGACCAGGTCTGGACCGATTCGGGCAAGTCACGGCAACTCCCACTAAGGAGGCACTTACTGGACGGCCTCCGGCGGCAGTGCAAGGATGCGCGCAGATCCCCCAGTGAGCACTGGGAGCTACCCCCAGCCCCGTCACGTAACTGACATTGCCTGGAAGGAGCCTCTGCGATGCAGGGCGACCCCGAGGTCCTTGAGTTTCTGAACGAGCAGCTGACCGGCGAGCTGACGGCCATCAATCAGTACTGGCTGCACTACCGCATCCAGGACAACAAGGGCTGGACCAAGCTCGCCAAGTACACGCGTGAAGAATCCATCGACGAGATGAAGCACGCGGACAAGATCACCGAGCGCATCCTGATGCTCGACGGTCTGCCGAACTACCAGCGGCTCTTCCACGTACGCGTCGGACAGACGCTCACGGAGATGTTCCACGCGGACCGCCAGGTCGAGGTCGAGGCCATCGACCGGCTCAAGCGCGGTATCGAGGTCATGCGCGGCAAGGGCGACATCACCTCGGCCCGTCTCTTCGAGGACATCCTGGAGGACGAGGAGCACCACATCGACTACCTCGACACCCAGCTGGAGCTCATCGAGTCGCTGGGCGAGCCGCTCTACATCGCGCAGCTGATCGAGCAGCCGAGCTAGCAGCCGTCCGTCCGTCCCCGTCGCCCGCCGTTCCAGTGGCAGACCGGTCCCACCGGGCCGATCAGGCCGCTTCCGCCAGTGCGGGCGAACGTGCCGGCTCCGTCTCGGCGGCGAGCACGGCCGCCGCGTCACCCTTCTCCAGCAGCTCCCGGCGCGGGCAGGCGCCGCGGCCGAGGATGCCCTGGATGGTGCGCACGCAGGAGCCGCAGTCGGTGCCGGCCTTGGTGGCCGAGGCGATCTGCCGCGGGGTGCAGGCCCCGGCGGCCGCGTGGTCCTTTACCTGCTTGTCGGTGATCCCGAAACAAGAGCAGACGTACACGCGGTTCACCTCCCTGGGCGGAATGGTTCGACGAGCCATCCCCTATTCGGTGAGGCTTACCTAACCGTACCCAAAGTTAGGGTGACCTAAAAGCCCTGGATACGACTGTGGGGCGCGGATCACATCGATCCGCGCCCCACAGTCGTACGAAGGTACTGATTGATCCTTACTGGTCGCGGTACATCTCGGCGACCAGGAACGCCAGGTCCAGGGACTGGCTGCGGTTGAGCCGCGGGTCGCAGGCCGTCTCGTAGCGCTGGTGCAGGTCGTCGACGAAGATCTCGTCGCCGCCGCCCACGCACTCGGTGACGTCGTCACCGGTGAGCTCGACGTGGATGCCGCCCGGGTGGGTGCCGAGGGCCTTGTGGACCTCGAAGAAGCCCTTGACCTCGTCGAGCACGTCGTCGAAACGGCGCGTCTTGTGGCCCGAGGCCGCCTCGAAGGTGTTGCCGTGCATCGGGTCGGTGACCCAGCCGACGACCGCACCGGAAGCGGTGACCTTCTCGACCAGCTCGGGGAGCTTGTCGCGGACCTTGTCGGCGCCCATGCGGACGACGAAGGTCAGCCGGCCCGGCTCGCGCTCGGGGTCCAGGCGGTCGATGTACGTCAGCGCCTCGTCCACCGTGGTGGTGGGGCCGAGCTTGATGCCGATCGGGTTGGCGATCTGCGAGCAGAACTCGATGTGCGCGTGGTCCAGCTGGCGGGTGCGCTCACCGATCCAGACCATGTGGCCGGAGGTGTCGTACAGCTTGCCGGTACGCGAGTCGGTGCGGGTCAGCGCGCCCTCGTAGTCGAGCAGCAGCGCCTCGTGGGAGGCGTAGAACTCGACGGCCTTGAACTCGGCCGGGTCGGTGCCGCACGCCTTCATGAAGTTCAGCGCGTTGTCGATCTCCCGCGCCAGCTGCTCGTACCGCTGACCGGACGGGGAGGACTTCACGAAGTCCTGGTTCCAGGCGTGCACCTGGCGCAGGTCGGCGTAGCCACCGGTGGTGAAGGCGCGCACCAGGTTGAGCGTGGAGGCGGAGGCGTTGTACATGCGCTTCAGCCGCTCGGGGTCCGGGATCCGGGCCTCTTCGGTGAAGGCGAAGCCGTTGACGGAGTCGCCGCGGTAGGTCGGCAGGGTGACGCCGTCGCGGGTCTCGGTGTCCTTGGAGCGCGGCTTGGAGTACTGGCCCGCGATGCGGCCGACCTTGACGACCGGCACGGAGGCCGCGTACGTCAGTACGGCACTCATCTGGAGCAGCGTCTTCAGCTTGGCTCGGATGTGTTCGGCGGACACGCCGTCGAAGGCCTCGGCACAGTCGCCGCCCTGGAGGAGGAACGCCTCGCCCTTGGCGACGGCTCCCAGACGGGCACGCAGCTGGTCGCATTCACCCGCGAAAACGAGCGGAGGATACGACTCGAGGTCCGCGACGACAGCGCGCAGAGCCTCGGCATCGGGGTACGAAGGCTGCTGCGCCGCGGGAAGGTCTCGCCAGGTCGCCTTGGCGGCGGGGGCTTGGGTTTCAGCGTTCACGGTCACCTCGTACACATTACGGCGTCATACGTCCCATCCCGCCCTCCGCCCACAACGTGAGACGGTCCGGCTCGAAGGTAGGGGGACCCCAACGGAGCGGAATCCATGGTTCAGCCCACGCCGTGAGACGGATCCAGCGCCGGAGCGCCCCTCTGGGCTAGGGTGCCTCCCATGTACGCGCACGCGAACCTGAACTGGTGGTGGCCCGCTCCCGGCGGCCCACTTCTCGCGCGTACCTGACGACACACGCATCGACGCGAAGGCCGCCCCGAGGGGCGGCCTTCCGTGTTCTCCGACGCGGGCGCCGTTCCTCCCACCGGAAGGACGCCCCGCCCATGGCCCCCAGCCCCCTGAACCGACCGAGCCGACCGAACTCACCGGATCGGCTCAGCCGCCTGCTCGACGACTCCTGCCCGCCGTTCGCCCTGCTGCGCCGGCGGACCCCCGGCCGCGACCATGACACCGTCGAGGTGCTGATCGGCGCGGTCCACGAGGCCGAACACCTCGCCGACCTGCCCGTTCGCGAGCTGCCCACCCTCGCGCTCGTCCCCTTCCGGCAGATCCGGGAGCGCGGATTCGACGTGCGCGACGACGGCACGCCGCTGAGCGTGCTGGTCGCCGAGGAGGCGTACGAGATCCCGCTCGTCGAGGCGCTGGCCGCGCTGCCGGCGCACGAGGTGCGGGTCGAGGGCGGCGGCTTCGACGTCCCCGACGCGGAGTACGCGGCCACGGTCGAGCGGGTCATCGAGGACGAGATCGGCCGCGGGGAGGGCGCGAACTTCGTCATCCGGCGGACCTACGAGGGCCGGATCGACGGCTTCGGCCGGGCCGACGCCCTCGCCCTGTTCCGGCGGCTGCTGCTGGGCGAGCGCGGCGCGTACTGGACGTACGTCGTCCACACCGGGGAGCGGACGCTGGTCGGGGCGAGCCCCGAGGTGCACGTGCGGATGTCCGGGGGCACGGTCGTGATGAACCCGATCAGCGGGACGTACCGTCACCCGGCCGGGGGACCCACCGTGGACTCCCTCCTCGCCTTCCTCGGCGACCGCAAGGAGACCGAGGAACTGTCGATGGTCGTCGACGAGGAACTCAAGATGATGTGCACCGTCGGCGACCGCGGCGGTGTGGTCGTCGGACCGCGGCTGAAGGAGATGTCCCACCTCGCGCACACCGAGTACGAACTGCGGGGGCGCTCCTCGCTGGACGTGCGGGAGGTGCTGCGGGAGACGATGTTCGCGGCGACGGTCACCGGCTCGCCGGTGCAGAACGCCTGCCGGGTGATCGAGCGGTACGAGAGCGGGGGCCGCGGCTACTACGCGGGGGCCCTGGCCCTGCTCGGGCGGGACGCGGCCGGGGCGCAGACCCTGGACTCCCCCATCCTGATCCGCACCGCCGACATCGCCCCGGACGGCGCGCTGCGGGTGGCGGTCGGCGCCACGCTCGTGCGGCACTCCGATCCGGCGGGCGAGGTCGCGGAGACGCACGCGAAGGCGGCGGGGGTGCTGGCGGCGCTCGGGGTGCGGCCGGCCGCGCCGAGGCCGTCCTTCGAGGGGGCTCGGCTGGCGGACGACCCGCGCGTACGGGCGGCCCTCGCGGCCCGGCGGTCGGACCTGGCCCCCTTCTGGCTGCGCATGCAGGAGCAGCCCTCCTCCCTGACCGGCCACGCACTGGTGGTCGACGGCGAGGACACCTTCACGGCGATGCTGGCGCACGTCCTGCGGGTGGCCGGGCTGGAGGTGACCGTACGCCGCTACGACGATCCGGGGCTGCGGGCGGCGGCCCTGTCCTGGGAGGGCCCGGTCGTCCTGGGCCCCGGCCCCGGCAACCCGGCGGACGCCTCGGACCCCAAGATGCGGATGCTGCGCGCGCTGGCCGCGGAACTGCTGGCCGGGCACCGGCACGGGCTGGTCGGCGTCTGCCTGGGGCACGAGCTGCTGGCGGCCGAGCTGGGGCTGCCGCTGATCCGCAAGGCGGAGCCGGCGCAGGGGGCGCAGGTCCGGATCGACCTGTTCGGGGCGGAGGAGGTGGTGGGCTTCTACAACACGTACACGGCCCATTGCGACGAAGCGGGCGAGAGCCGGCTGGCGGATTCAGGCGTCGAGGTGTCCCGCGACGCTGCGACCGGGGAGGTGCACGCGGTCCGCTCCGTCGCCGGTGGCTTCGCGGGGGTCCAGTTCCACCCGGAGTCCGTCCTCACCCTCCGCGGCGCGGACCTGCTGCGCGAGCTCCTGACCGGCGTCACGACCCCCGCCCGGGCGTAGCCGCCGAGCCACCGCTGCGCGGGGCTCCTGGGGCTCCGCCCCAGACCCTCCCCCAGACTCCGTCCGGGGGGACCCCCACGCCTCAAACGCCGGCGAGGCTGAATCTTTCAGCCCGTCCGGCGTTTGAGGACCGGGTCCGGGCAGAGCCCGGGGAACGGCGGAAGGGCGGGTAGGGGACGGCCCCGCGCAGCGGCCCCGGCCCTGGACCGGCGGTATCAGAACGGCACGAGGGTGTTCTCGGAGCGGCGGCCCGCCAGGTAGTCCGCGACGTTGGCGGCCGTGGTGTCGATGATCTGCCCCACCATGGGCCGTTCGTCACGATACGACCCATGGTGCGCGAACGCCCGGCGGCTCAGCCGAAGAAGACCCCGACCTCCTCGTACAGCGCGGGGTCCACCGTCTTCAGCTTCGCGGTCGCCTCCGCGATCGGGACCCGGACGATGTCCGTACCCTTGAGCGCGACCATCTTGCCGAAGTCCCCGTCGTGCACCGCGTCGATCGCGTGCAGCCCGAACCGGGTCGCCAGCCACCGGTCGAAGGCACTGGGCGTGCCGCCGCGCTGGATGTGCCCGAGCACGGTCGTCCGGGCCTCCTTGCCGGTGCGCGCCTCGATCTCCTTGGCCAGCCACTCGCCCACGCCCGACAGCCGGACGTGTCCGAAGGAGTCCTTGGTGGCGTCCTTCAGCACCAGGTCGCCGTCCTTGGGCATCGCGCCCTCGGCGACCACGACGATCGGGGCGTAGCTCGCCTTGAAGCGGGAGGTCACCCAGGCGCACACCTCGTCCATGTCGAAGCGCTGCTCCGGGATGAGGATGACGTTGGCGCCGCCGGCGAGCCCCGAGTGCAGGGCGATCCAGCCGGCGTGCCGGCCCATGACCTCGACGACCAGGACGCGCATGTGCGACTCGGCCGTGGTGTGCAGCCGGTCGATGGCCTCGGTCGCGATGCCGACGGCGGTGTCGAAGCCGAAGGTGTAGTCCGTGGCGGACAGGTCGTTGTCGATGGTCTTGGGCACGCCGACGCAGGGGATGCCGTACTCCTCGTACAGCCGGGCGGCCACCCCGAGGGTGTCCTCGCCGCCGATCGCGACGAGCGCGTCCACCTCGTACTTGGCGAGGTTGTCCTTGATGTCGCGCACCCCGTTCTCCGTCTTGAACGGGTTGGTGCGCGAGGAGCCGAGGATGGTGCCGCCGCGGGGCAGGATGCCGCGGACGGCGGGGATGTCGAGCGGGACGGTCCTCCCCTCGACCGCGCCCCGCCAGCCGTCCTTGAACCCGACGAACTCGCAGCCGTACTCCTGGGTGCCCTTGCGGACGACGGCCCTGATCACCGCGTTGAGCCCGGGGCAGTCGCCGCCACCGGTCAGCACTCCGACCTTCATTGCATCTCCCTTCGCCATGACGGCCACGCTAGTGGTGACGCAGGTCACATCAAGGGTGTCGGAGACGTCAATTCCGGTGGAATCGCGGGGCGTTGCGTACGCATGTTCACTCGAACGAGGACGTAAGTACGATCGACGGCCGGTGCGCGCCGCCCCGGACGGGGGTTACGCGTCGTCGAGGCCCCGCTCTATGGCGTACCGGACGAGCTCCACCCGGTTGTGCAGCTGCAGCTTGCCCAGGGTGTTCTGGACGTGGTTCTGCACGGTGCGGTGGGAGATGACCAGCCGCTCCGCGATCTGCTTGTACGAGAGCCCCTTGGCCACGAGGCGCAGCACCTCGGTCTCGCGGTCGGTCAGTTGGGGGGCCTTCGGCTCGTCGGAGGCGGTCGGCACCGGGTCGGTGGCGAGGCGCCGGTACTCGCCGAGCACCAGGCCGGCGAGGCCCGGGGTGAAGACCGGGTCGCCGGCCGCGGTGCGGCGGACCGCGTCGATGAGTTCCTGCGCGCCGGCGGACTTCAGCAGGTAGCCGGTCGCGCCGGACTTCACCGCCTCCAGGACGTCCGCGTGCTCACCGCTGGCGGACAGGACCAGGACCCGCAGCGCCGGGTGGGCGCCGACCAGTTCCTTGCAGACCTGCACCCCCGGCATGCCGGGCAGGTTGAGGTCGAGGACCAGGACGTCGGGGGTGACGGCGCGGGCCCGGCGTACCGCCTCGGGGCCGTCGCCGGCGGTGGCCACCACGTCGAAGCCGGCGGCGGCCAGGTCGCGGGCGACCGCGTCCCGCCACATCGGGTGGTCGTCGACGACCATCACTCTGATCTCGTGCAGCTCGTTCGTGCTCATTGGGTCCTCCCCCTGGGTACCTTCAGTTCCACTTCGGTGCCCTGCCCGGGGACGGACACCAGATCGGCGCTGCCGCCGAGGTCACGCAGTCGGCCGCGGATGGACAGGGCCACTCCCATCCGGCCCTCGCCCTCGGCCTGGTCGAGCCGGCCCGCCGGGATGCCCGGGCCGTCGTCGCGGACGGTCACGATCACCTCGTCGCCCCAGTCCTCGACGAGGATCCAGGCCCTGGCCCCCTCGCCCGCGTGCTTGCGCACGTTGTCGAGGGCGGCGCCGACCGCCGCGGCCAGCTCCTTCGCGGCGGGCACCGGCAGCGGCACCGGGGTGCCCGGCTCGGCGAAGCTGACCCGGGATCCGGCGTGCGGGGCGAGGAGCGTGCGCAGGTCCAGCTCGCCGTCGTCGGCGCCCGGCTCGTCCACCTCGTACGTGTCGACCAGCGCGCCGCGCGACTGGTCGGAGGAGACCCGGGAGGGGTGCACGAGCCCGGAGGAGACCAGGGTGCGCAGCGCCACCTCCTGCTCCCCCGCCATCCGGCCGAGTTCCTCGGCCTCCCCGCCCAGCTCGGTGCCGCGCCGCTGGACCATGGCGAGGACCTGGAGGACCCCGTCGTGGATGTCGCGGGCGAGGCGCTCGCGCTCGCGGGTGGCGGCCTCGATCTCCAGGGCCCTGGCGAGGGTGTTCTCGCTGGCCCGGGCGACCTCGACGACGTAGCCGATGGCCACGGAGGACACCCAGACGAGCAGCACGTTGTGCAGGGCGTCCCGGGTGGGCTGGCCGCTGTGGATGAGGATCGTGGCCGCGGCCACGAAGGTGGAGGCGAAGCAGGCCCAGCGCCAGCCGCCCTTGATGGCGAAGCCCAGGACCGCGCCCCCGGTCCAGATCGTGGGGAGGGTGGGACCGCCCCCGGTGATCCGATCGTGGGTGTCGGCGAGCGGGGTCAGCCCGATCCCGACGATGGCCACGGTGAGGTCGGCGACGAGGAAGCCCTTGGTGCAGCTGGCGGCGTTGGCCACCTTCGAGGTGGTGGCCAGGGTCCAGACGGCGAGGAAGGCCAGGTAGCCGGCCGCGACCCAGGGGTGCGGGTACCTCTTGTAGGCGGAGGCGAACAGCAGCACCGCGTAGACCATGGTCAGCAGCCGGTACACCGTCAGGGCACGCCAGAGCGGCTGCTCGACCGACATGCGTACGACGCGTTCGCGTTTCGCCATCTCCCCCACCCCTTGCGGGCGGTACCGCCCGACCTACTCCGCCGTACCGTCGGCCTTCTTCTCGGCCTTCTCTCCCTTGGCGGCCTTCTCGGCCTTCTCGGCCTTCTCGGCCTTCTCCGCATCGGCGATCTGGCGCTTGGCCGCCGTCGCGTAGATGTCGACGTACTCCTGGCCGGAGAGCTTCATGATCTCGTACATGACCTCGTCGGTCACCGAGCGGAGGATGAAGCGGTCGCTGTCCATACCGTGGTAGCGGCTGAAGTCCAGTGGCTTGCCGATCCGGATGCCCGGGCGCATGAGCTTGGGGACGACCTTGCCGGGGGGCTGGATCTTCTCCGTGTCGATCATCGCCACCGGAATCACGGGCGCGCCCGTGGCCAGCGCCACACGGGCCAGACCGCCGGGCTTGCCGCGGTACAGGCGTCCGTCGGGTGAACGCGTGCCCTCGGGGTAAATACCGAACAGCTCCCCGCGCTCGATGACCTCGATGCCGCTCTTGATGGCGGCCTCGCCGGCCCCGCGGGCGCCGGAGCGGTCCACCGGGAGCTGGCCGACGCCCTTGAAGAAGGCGGCCGTCAGCTTGCCCTTGACCCCCGGGGAGGTGAAGTACTCCGCCTTCGCGATGAAGGTGACCTTCCGGTCCAGCACGGCCGGCAGGAAGAAGGAGTCGGAGAAGGACAGGTGGTTGCTCGCGAGGATCGCCGGCCCCTCCGCGGGAATGTTCTCGAGGCCCTCCACCCACGGCCTGAAAGCGAGCTTCAGTGAACCGCCGATGGAGAACTTCATTGCGCCGTAGATCAACTCGAAAGCCTTCCTGTGTCTGTCGAACAGACCTTATCCCGTGCCTCCCCCGGCAGGGGCCCGACGACCCTGGCCGGTGCCACCCCGGTCGCGTACGGTGAAGTCACACAGAGCAACGCACCCACCCGACGTACCTCATGATCAAGGAGACCCCGGTGCCCGTCCTCCCTGGAGCCGAGCCGTTCCGCCACGAGGGCGGAGAGGTCGGCGTCCTTCTCTGCCACGGCTTCACCGGTTCCCCGCAGTCCCTGCGCCCCTGGGCCGAGTATCTCGCCGGGCAGGGCCTCACGGTGTCGCTGCCGCTGCTGCCCGGACACGGGACGCGCTGGCAGGACATGCAGCTCACGGGCTGGCAGGACTGGTACGCCGAGGTGGACCGCGCCCTGCGGGAACTGCTGGACCGGTGCGAGCAGGTGTTCGTCTTCGGGCTGTCGATGGGCGGCGCGCTGACCCTGCGGCTGGCCGCCAAGCACGGGGACTCGATCCGCGGCATCGTCCTCGTCAACCCGGCCAACAAGGTGCACGACCCGCTGGCCGTCGCCCTCCCGGTGGCCAAGCACTTCATCCGGTCGACGCCGGGCATCGCCAGCGACATCGCGAAGCCGGGCTCGGAGGAGGTCGGCTACGACCGGGTGCCGACCCGGGCCGCGCACTCGCTGCGGAAGTTCCTGCAGCTGGTGGACGCCGACCTGCCGCAGGTCACGCAGCCGCTGCTGCTGCTCCACAGCCCGCAGGACCACGTCGTACCGCCCGTCGACTCCGAGCGGATCCTGGCCCGCGTCTCCTCGACGGACGTCACCGAGACCCTGCTGGAACAGAGCTACCACGTCGCGACGTTGGACCATGACGCGGAGCGGATCTTCGCGGACAGCTATGCGTTCGTCGGCCGACTGGCGGAGAGCGTGGGCAGGGAGGGGGCGCAGGCCGGTGGCTGAGCACGAGGAGCAGTCGGGCGGAGTCCCGCCGCTGGACGAGGAAGCGGCGTGGGCGGCGATCGTCGCCGGGTACGGGCAGGAGCCGCCGGACCCGCCGGGGGCCCGGCCCTTCAAGCCGATCGAGAACCTCCTCCTGCCGGAGGAGGACGTCAAGCCGCTGCCGCCTGAGCCGGAGACGAAGCCCGAGGCCAAGCCCGAACCCGAGCCCGAGCCGCCGGCCGCGGCGCTGGGCAGCTCGGTGGTCTTCGCCCCGGGCGTGGGCATGGCGGGCCCCCGGGACCACTCGCTGGCGGAACCGCAGGAGGACGACCTGACTCCGGCGGACGAGGGCCACTTCGTCCAGCCTGAGCCGGAGCTGCCGCCGGCGGACACGACGGCGAAGTTCGCGTGGCTGGCGGTGGTGGGCGGGCCGGTGCTGCTGCTGCTCGCGGTGGTACTGCAGTGGGAGATGACCTGGTGGCTGACGACGCTCGGCATCGGCGGCTTCCTGGGCGGGTTCGCGACGCTGGTCGCACGCATGCAGCACGACGACGACGAGGACGACGACCCCGGCCGCGGAGCCGTGGTCTAGGCACCAAACCCGGGGCTCCGCCCCAGACCCCTTACGGCGCTCCGCGCCCGCGCCTCAAACGCCGGCGAGGCCGAAGAGCGCGGCGCGGCCCAAAGACCGGGACTCCGCCCCAGACCCCGCCGGGCTCCGCCCGGACCCGCTCCTCAAACGCCGGAGGGGCTGGATTTGCGCTCCGCGCAATCCAGCCCCGCCGGCGATTGAGGCGGTCTTTCAGCCTCGCCGGCGTTTGAGGCGCGGGGGTCCGGGGGCTGGCCCCCGGCAACGGCGGCGCGCCCGGACCGCGGAGCTACGGCGCAGCCGGCAGGCGGAGGGCCGCCAGGACCGGGAGGTGGTCCGTCGCCGACCGCAGGTCGGTGGACGAGACCCCCGGCAGCCCCGCAGGGACACCGCAGGCCAGCACTTCCACGCCCCCGCTCGCGAACACCGCGTCGATGCGCCGGTCCGGCGCCGACACCGGGAACGTCCGTTCCCCTCCCCAGGGGGCCACGGCCCAGCAGTCCTGCAAGGCGCCCGCGAGACGGGCGAAGGCCGAACCGCCCGGCCCCTCGTTCACGTCGCCCGCGGCGATCCCGTACGGCGTGTCCATCCCCGCCACCCGTTCCAGGAGGAGCTCCGCCTGGGCGACCCGTTCCGCCCGGTCCAGGGACAGGTGCGCGCAGACCAGCCCCGCGCGGGCGGCGCCGATGCGGACGACGGCCGTGGCGAAGCCCCTCCGGTGCAGGCCCGGCGTGCGCGGCAGCAGGACGTCCTCGGTCCGCTCCACGAAGACCCGCAGCGAGCACAGCAGCAGCGGCCCGGCCGCCGTCGCTCCCCCGCCCAGCACCACCAGGTCGCACTTCGCGGCGAGTCGCGCCGCGTGTTTGCGCCACCGGAAGAACCGCGGCGCCTCCTGTACGAAGACGAGGTCGGGCTCGCACGCCCGGATGACCCGGGCCAGCGCCTCCTCGTCGTCGCGCAGCGAGCGGATGTTGTAGCTGAGGACCCGGATCACGGCAGAACCGTCGGGCTCCGTACGGGACTTCGGCAGCGAGGGCAGCAACTGGTCCATGCACCGCAAGATACGCAGCCGCCCGCCGCTCCCCCAAGGGGCGCGGCGGGCGGTCCGGGTGGAAGGGGTCAGCCCTGGCGGGCCAGGTCCGCCGCTCCGACGAGGCCGGCCTTGCCGCCGAGCTGCGCGGCGAGCACCTGGGCGTGCGGTCGCCAGGCGCCGCCGACCAGCCAGCGCTTGAAGGACTTGCGGATCGGGTCGAGGACGAGGTCGCCCTCGTCGGAGACCCCGCCGCCGACGATGAACGCGGACGGGTCGAACAGCGAGGCCAGGTCGGCCAGTCCCGCGCCGGCCCAGCGGGCCAGCTCGCGGAAGGCGTCGATGGCCACCAGGTCGCCCTGCCGGGCGGCCTCGCTGATGTGCTTGCCCTCGATGCCCTCGGGGGTGCCGTCGCCGAGCGAGAGGAGGATCGTGGCGTTCTCCGGGGTGGCGTTGGCGCGCTGCTTCGCGTACCGGACGAGCGCGCGCCCGGAGGCGTACTGCTCCCAGCAGCCCTGGCTGCCGCAGCCACA
Source organism: Streptomyces sp. NPDC090045 (assembly GCF_044747975.1). Classification (NCBI taxonomy): domain Bacteria; kingdom Bacillati; phylum Actinomycetota; class Actinomycetes; order Kitasatosporales; family Streptomycetaceae; genus Streptomyces; species Streptomyces sp. NPDC090045. The sequence goes on along the minus strand of NZ_JBIVFA010000001.1, from coordinate 871,258 downwards.
CAGCAGGCCGTCCGGGACGACCCGGATGTGCCCGAACTCGGCGGCGACGCCGAAGCGTCCGCGGCGCAGCTTGTTGCCGATGATGATGCCGCCGCCCAGGCCGGTGCCGAGCGTGATGCAGATGACGTCGTCGTGGCCCTGGCCTGCGCCGAAGCGGTATTCGCCCCAGGCGGCGCAGTTCGCGTCGTTCTCGACGACGACGGGCAGGCCGATGCGCTGCTCGACCTTGTCCTTGAGCGGCTCGTGGCGCCAGTTGATGTTCGGCGCGAAGAGTACGGTCGCGCGCTTGTCGTCCACGTATCCGGCGGCGCCGATGCCGACGGCGTCGATGGTGTGGTTGCTGCTGACCTCGGAGACGGCGGCGCAGATGGCCTCCGTCACTCCGTCCGCGGTCGGCGGGGTGGGCACCTTGTACGTCTCAAGGATCGTGCCCTCTTCGTCGACCACGCCGGCCGCGATCTTCGTGCCGCCGATGTCGACGCCGATGGTGAGTCCCATTAGTCCCTCGGTTTCCGGTCAAACCCCGCCACGGCCAACGGTACCCGAGGGCGGCGTGCCCTCAGTCGAGATCGATCCGCTCGGCCGGGCCCGCGTCGGGGCCGTCGTCGCGGGGGTCGCGCTCGCGGCGGGGCGCCGGAGGGGTGTCCTGGGTCCAGCGGCGCTCGTGGCCCTCGACGGCGGAGCGGTAGGCGGCGAGGAGCTCGGAGCCGGCGGCCGCGAGGTGGTCGAAGACCTGGGGGTTGCGCTCGATGACGGGCTTGGCGGCGGTCCTGGCCTGGTCGACGATCTGGCGGACCGCGCCCTGGGCAGCGGCGCCGAGCAGCGGGTTGTTCAGTCCGGAGACCTTGTCGGCGACGGCTTCGAAGAGCTTGAACAGCTCTTCGGCGGCGGTTCCGGTGCCGGCCGAGCCGGCCCGGTCCTGTGCGCGCAGGCGCTCCTTCTCGGCGGCGAGGTCCTCGGCACAGGCCTTGGCCCAGGCGTCGTCGTCGGTGGGGCGGTCGGTGGCCTCGCTCATGGCGGACTCTCCTGCGGCGGCTGCTGGGCGTGCGTACGGACTACCTTCGACGGTACCCGAACGGGGGTAAGCCGTTCACTGTGTGCGGGGCCAGAGTCCCGGGTCCGGGGTGAAGCGGATGCGGAGCTCGCCCGTGGCGAGGGCGGCGCCGGAGACGGTGCAGCGGCGCAGCGCCGCGGGCAGGGGAACGATCCTGCGGTACGGGCCGGCCGTGAGCAGCAGCTCGTCGCCGCGGCGTACGAGGTCGAGGTCGCTCTTGCGCGCGCCGGGCAGCGGTACCACCCAGACGAGCACCCCGTCCGCGGCGAGCCGGTCCTCGACGGCCCAGGAGCCGCGGGGTGCGGGCGCCTCCGGGAGGAGCCCGTCCGAGGCGGCGAGCCGTTCGAGGTCCTGCGGGCCGCGCGGGTCGCGGCCGAGGTGGGCGAGCGTGACGACGGGCAGGTCCGCGGCCCATTCGGCGGCGTACTTCTCCTGCTGGGCGGCGAGCCCGGCGAGCCAGGGGTCGGCGGAGCCCTGCGGCACCATCCGGTTGGCGACGAGGCCGGAGACGGGCAGCTGCTGGAGGGCGAGTCCGAGCCGTCCGAGCCGCAGCGCGTCGGCGGCGGCCGGTCCCGGCTCGGCGACCAGGCGCAGCTCGGTGGTGTCGGCCTCGACGACGGCCTGGACGGCGGCGAGCTCCTCGTCCCAGCGGGCGGCGGCCTCGTAGAGCCACTGCGCGGGCATGGGCACGCCGGCGAGCTGGGCCAGTACGGGCCGCAGGGCGCGGGCGGCCTGCTTCTCGGCGGGGAGCAGCCGGGCGAGGTAGCGGCGCAGCTGCGCGGGCAGGGCCAGCGTGGAGAGGGTCTGGTGGAGCGGGGGCATGTCGACGACGACGAGGTCGGTGCCGGGTGCGGCGGCGGCCCTGCGCAGGGCGCGCAGCAGGGCGAACTGCTCGGCGCCGGGCAGCTCGGTGAGCTCCTCGGCGCCGAGCGGGCGGGCTCCGACCATGGCGAGGAGCGCGGATCCGCGCTCCTGCAGGGCGACGAGCTCCTCGCGGAACTCCTCGCCGGAGTCGACCCGGGCCACCCGCAGCCCGGGGACGGGCTCTTCCCCGGCCAGGGCGGCGAGCGGGTCGCCGACGTCGCCGGACAGCAGCAGCACCCGCCTCCCGTCGCGGGCTGCGGCGAGGGCGGTGGCCGCGGCCACGGTGGTCCGCCCGGCCCCGCCGGGGCCGGTGATCAGCAAGGTGTGCATGTGCGGTGCCTACAGGTGCCGGGTGCTTACGGGTGCCGGGTGGCGCCTTGGGGTGTTCAGACGGACTCGACGCGCTTCTTCAGGCCCGCCAGCGCGCGGTCGATGATGACCTTCTCCGCCTTGCGCTTGATCATGCCGAGCATGGGGATCTTGACGTCCACGGTCAGCTGGTAGGTGACCTCGGTACGCTTGCCGCCGTCCACCGGGGCCAGCCGGTACGAGCCGTCCAGCTGGCGCAGCATCTGGGACTTGTCCAGGGTCCAGGCGACCTCGTCCGTGCCCTTCCAGGTGTAGGCGAGGGTGTGGTCGTCCTTGATCGCGCCCGCGTCGAGCAGCAGGCGGACCTTCTCGGCGCGCCCCTCGGCGTCGGTGGCCAGTACCTCGGCCTCCTTCACCTCGCCGGTCCATTCGGGGTAGCGGGCGAAGTCGGCGATCACGGCCATCACGTCGCTGGGCGCAGCCTCGATCGTGATGCTTGAGCTGGTGTGTTCCGCCATCGCGGTCGCTCCTCCGTGGAGTGTTTCGAGGATGTGTGCGGCCTCCGGCCGCCGCGTGAAGGCTACCGCGCGTGCGGACTCCGCCACTCCAGGGCCTACCGCGGCCCTGCGGGGGCCGTCGTGAACCGGCCGCCGGTCACCATTCCAGCGCCCACGGCCGGCCGGTCGCCGCGAAGTGGCCGACGTTCACGCACTCCGTGGCCCCGATGCGCATCCGCTGCGCCAGAGGCTGGTGCACGTGTCCGAAGAGCGCGTACCGGGGCCGGGTGCGGCGGATGGCGGCCAGCAGGGCCTCGCTGCCGCGTTCGAACCGGCGGGCGACCGTGTCGTAGCAGAGCTCGGGCACCTCCGGCGGGATGTGCGAGCACAGTACGTCCACCTCGCCGAGCGCCTCCACCTTGGCCGCGTACTCCTCGACGCCCACCTCGTACGGGGTCCGCATCGGCGAGGGCAGTCCGCCGCCGACGAAGCCGAAGACCCGGCCGCCGATCTCCACCCGCTGCCCGTCGAGCACGGTGAGGCCGTGGCGGTCGGCGTATTCCGGCCACAGACCCGGGATGTCGACATTGCCGTAGGTGGCGTACGTCGGGTTCGGGAAGGCGGCGAACATCTCGGCGTACTGGCGGCGCACCGCGCCCTCGATCAGCCGGTCCCGGTCCAGCCCGTCCCAGAGCCGCCGCCCGAAGGCGTGGGCCTCCTCGAAGCGGCGGGCGGTGCGCAGCTCGACGATCCGGTCGGCGTTCTCGACGCCGAACAGATCGGGGAAGATCCCGCGCGAGTGGTCGGCGTAGTCGAGGAAGAGGACGAGGTCACCGAGGCAGATCAGGGCGTCGGCCCCTTCTCCGGCACGGGCGAGGGCCTCGGTGTTGCCGTGCACGTCGCTCACGACGTGGACCCGCGTGCGGCCCGGTGCGGTCGTCCGGCCCGGTCCGGCCGCTCCGCCCGGTCCACCCGGTCGGCTCGATCCGCTCGCGCCGCCCTGCCCGCTCCGCATGCTGCCACCCATGCGGACAACCCTAGGGGGACCCGGCAGTTGCGGGGTAGAGGGGTGGGAGTGGCAGGCGGACCTGCGGTTACTTCCGAGTCGCAAGAGGGGTCGACTACTGTCGGCACGTGAGGGCCAGGCCGTGCAAGTACAGAATGTGACGCACGGAACATCTGGCCGGTTCCCTCTATCGGGAACCCTCTACCGGTGGGTAACGTCCGGTCGGTCCACATGGTGGCGATGGCGCCCAGAGGAGCAGCAGTCTTGCGCGAGTTCAGCCTTCCGGCCCTGTACGAGGTCCCGTCGGACGGGAACCTGACGGATCTCATCCGCCGCAACGCCGCTCAGCATCCAGACACCGCCGTCATGAGCCGCAAGGTCGACGGCCGGTGGCAGGACGTGACCGCGACCGAGTTCCTCGCCGAGGTCCGGGCCGCGGCCAAGGGCCTCGTCGCGGCCGGCATCCGGCCCGGCGACCGGGTCGCCCTCATCTCCCGCACCCGCTACGAGTGGGTGCTGTTCGACTTCGCGATCTGGAGCGCGGGCGGCGTCACCGTCCCCGTGTACGAGACCAGCTCCCCCGAGCAGGTCCAGTGGATCCTCGGCGACTCCGGCGCCGTGGCGGTCATCGTGGAGAGCCCGGCGCACAGCGCGTCCGTGGCCTCGCTGCGCGACCGGCTGCCGGAGCTGCGCGAGGTCTGGGAGATCGAGCAGGGCGCGCTGGAGACGCTGAAGGCCGCCGGCGCGGAGATCTCCGACGCCGAGGTCGAGGAGCGCAGCAGCCTCGCCAACGCCGACGACCCGGCCACCATCGTCTACACCTCGGGCACCACCGGCCGCCCCAAGGGCTGCGTGCTGACCCACCGCAACTTCTTCGCCGAGTGCGGCAACGTGGTGGAGCGCCTCAGCCCGCTCTTCCGCACCGGCGAGTGCTCCGTCCTGCTCTTCCTCCCGGCCGCGCACGTCTTCGGGCGCCTGGTGGAGGTGGCGGCCGTACTGGCGCCGATCCGTCTGGGCTGCGTACCGGACATCAAGAACCTGACCGACGAGCTGCAGTCCTTCCGGCCCACGCTGATCCTCGGCGTGCCGCGCGTCTTCGAGAAGGTCTACAACTCGGCGCGCGCCAAGGCGCAGGCCGACGGCAAGGGGAAGATCTTCGACGCCGCCGCCGAGACGGCGATCGCCTACAGCCGGGCGCTCGACGCCCCGGGCGGCCCGTCCTTCGGCCTGAAGCTCAAGCACAAGATCTTCTCGAAGCTGGTCTACAGCAAGCTGCACGCGGTGCTCGGCGGGCGCGGCGAGTACGCGATCTCCGGCGGCGCCCCGCTGGGCGAGCGGCTCGGCCACTTCTTCCGCGGCATCGGCTTCACCGTGCTGGAGGGCTACGGCCTGACGGAGTCCTGCGCGGCCACCGCCTTCAACCCGTGGGACAAGACGAAGATCGGTACGGTCGGCCAGCCGCTGCCGGGCTCCGTGGTGCGCATCGCGGACGACGGCGAGGTGCTGCTGCACGGCGAGCACATCTTCAAGGAGTACTGGAAGAACGAGACGGCGACCGCCGAGGCGCTGACCGACGGCTGGTTCCACACCGGCGACGTCGGCACCCTCGACGAGGACGGCTACCTCGCGATCACCGGGCGCAAGAAGGAACTCATCGTCACCGCGGGCGGCAAGAACGTCGCGCCCGCCGTGATCGAGGACCGGATCCGGGCGCACGCGCTGGTCGCGGAGTGCATGGTCGTCGGCGACGCGAGGCCGTTCGTGGCGGCCCTCGTCACCATCGACGAGGAGTTCCTGGGCCGCTGGGCGGCCGAGAACGGCAAGCCGGCCGGGGTGACCGCGGCCGAGCTGCGTGAGGACGCCGACCTGGTCGCCGCCGTCCAGAAGGCCGTGGACGACGGCAACGCGGCGGTGTCCAAGGCGGAATCGGTGCGGAAATTCCGCATTCTGCCCTCCCAGTTCACGGAGGAGTCGGGTCACATCACGCCGTCGCTGAAGCTGAAGCGCAACGTGGTGGCGAAGGACTTCGCGGACGAGATCGAGGCGCTCTACCGGGGCTAGTCCCGGTCGTCGTTACCTCGGGTCCTCGGCGAGAATCCGGGCCATGTTCCGCTCCGCGAGGGCGGTGATGGTCACGAAGGGGTTCACGCCGAGCGACCCGGGGATCAGGGAGCCGTCCACGACGTACAGCCCCTGGTAGCCCTTCGCCCGCCCGTACGCGTCGGTGGCGTCGCCGAGTACGCAGCCGCCGAGCGGGTGGTAGGTGAAGTTGTCGGCGAAGGCCTTGTTGCCGCCGAAGAGGTCGTACCGGTACATCGTGAAGTTCCGCCAGTTGATGCGGTCGAAGAGGTTCTTCGCCGCGTTGACCGCGGGCGTGTTCTGGTCCCTGCGCCAGTTGAGGCGGGCCGAGTCGGTGGCGGCGTCGTAGGTGAAGTGCCCGCGCTCCGGGTTCTTCGTGATGGCCAGGTACATCGAGATCCAGTGCTCCAGCCCCATGGGGAGCGGGGCTATCTCGGCGAAGACCGGGTTCGCGGCGTTGTCCCAGTCGTCGATGCCCAGGGCGGGCATGGTGGCCTGGTTGGCGCCGACCGTGTCCCAGAGGTGGTTGGCGCGGGCGGTCATGACGTTGCCGTTGGGGCCCCAGCCGCGACCGACCTTGGCGTCGAGCGCGGGCAGCGCCCCGGTCTCGCGGGCCCGCAGCAGGATCTCGGTGGTGCCGAGACTGCCCGCCCCGAGGAAGAGCTGTTTGCAGCCGAGTTCGCGGACCTGGGTGACCCGCCCGGTCACGTCGCTGGTCTGCACGGTCAGCACGTACCCCCCGGCGGGGTCCTGCCGTACGCCGACCACGCGCTGCATGGTCTCGATGGTGACGTTGCCGGTGCCGAGGGCGGCGGCGAGGTAGGTCTTGTCAACGCTCTTCTTCCCGTGGTTGTTGCCGTAGATGACCTCGCCGGCCAGCGCCGACCGGGGGGCGGTGCCGGCCGCCTCGCGCTTCATGTACGCGAAGTCGTAGACGTTGGGGACGAAGACGGTCTTCAGGCCGGTGTTGTGGGCGTGCTTGCGGGAGATCCGGGCGAAGCGGTACCACTCCGTGGACTCGAACCAGGCCGGGTCGATGTCGTTGACGCCGAGCATGGCGCGGGCGCGGGGGTAGTACGTGCCGTACATCTCGTCGGCGTCGACCTGGGGCAGCACCTCGGAGAAGTACGAGCGGCGGGGCGTGGGCGCCATGCCGCCGTTGACGAGCGAGCCCCCGCCGACGCCGCGGCCCACGTACACGGACATGTCGCCGTAGTTCACCCGGTCCAGCACTCCCGGGTAGGGGCTGATGTCGCGGTTGACCACGTCGAGCCAGAGGAACTGGGCGAGCGGGGCCTCGGTGCGGGTGCGGAACCACATGGAGCGGTGGTCGGGCGCGGAGGTGGAGGGGAAGACCTTGCCGTCGGGCCCGGCGGTGTCCCAGAGCCGGCCCATTTCGAGGACGACGGTCCGCACGCCCGCCTGCCCGAGCCGCAGCGCGGCGACGGCGGAGCCGTAACCGGAGCCGACGACTATGGCGGGGGCGTACTGGGCGGCGGCGGGCTCCACGGCCGCGGCGGAGGCCGCCCCGATCCGGGTGAAGCCGAGCGCGGCGGCGGTCGAGAGGGCGCCGAGTCCCAATAGTTGACGGCGCGTCAGGTTCGATGTCATGGCCGCATCATGGGCGGAATCCAGCCGTCCGCCCAGACGCGGTATTGACAGACATCTGAGGAACAGTCAGACGTGGCGCGCTGCCGCTGCGCGGAGCTGTCCCCGCCCCGCCCTTTCTCCGTTTCTCGGGGCTCCGCCCCGAACCCCGCTCCTCAAACGCCGGAGGGGCTGAAGATTCGGCCGGCGCCGGCAAAATCCAGCCTCGCCGGCGTTTGAGGCGCGGGGGTCCGGGGGCTGGCCCCCGGCAGCGGCGCCGCGCATGCCCGGTTACAGAAGCTCGCGCAGGCGGTCGGCGAGGAGGTCCCAGCGCCATTTCTCCTCGACCCAGGCACGGCCGCGCTCGCCCATGCGGGCGCGCAGGTCCGGGTCCTGGAGCAGGGCCACGATCCGGTCCGCCGCATCCTCGGGGGCGCCGCCCCGGACGACCCAGCCCGTCTCGCCGTCCAGCACCGCGTCCGGCGCCCCGCCGGAGTCGCCCGCGATCACCGGCAGGCCCGTGGCCGAGGCCTCCAGGTAGACGATGCCGAGCCCCTCCACGTCCAGCCCGCCCCGCCGGGTCCGGCACGGCATCGCGAAGACGTCGCCCGCGCCGTAGTGGGCGGGCAGTTCGGACCACGGGACCGCCCCCGTGAAGACCACCGAGTCCGCGACCCCGGTCGAGACCGCCAGCGCCCGCAGGTCCGCCTCGTACGGCCCGCCGCCCACGATCAGCAGCACCGCGTCCGGCACCGCCGCCAGGATCCGCGGCATCGCCTCGATCAGCGTGTCCTGCCCCTTGCGGGGCACGAGGCGCGAGACGCAGACGACCACCGGCCGGTCGGTCAGCCCGAGCCGCGCCCGGACCTCCGCCCCGCCCGACTCCGGGTGGAAGGTCTTCTCGTCCACCCCCGGAGGGAGTTGCACCATCCGGGCCGCCGCCCGGTCCGTCACCGCCGAGGCGATCCGCGAGCGCGTGTACTCCCCGAGGTAGGTCAGCGTGTCCGTGCCCTCCCCGATCCGCCGCAGCAGCTGCCGCGCCGCCGGCAGCTGGGCCCAGCCCGCCTCGTGCCCGTGCGTGGTCGCCACGATCCGCCGCGCGCCCGCCCGCCGCAGCGCCGGGCCCATCAGGCCGAGCGGGGCGGCCGCCCCGAACCACACGGACTCGCATCCGTGTTCGCGCAGCAGGCCCACCGCCCGCCGCGTCACGCGCGGGGTCGGCAGCAGCATCGTCGTACGGTCGCGGACCACCTGGAACGGCTGCTCCGCGTCGAAGGCGGCGGTGGCCTCCCGGCCCTCCGCACTGTGCTTCCACGTGGAGGCGTAGACGACGATCCGGTCGGGATCCAGCCTCAGCGCCATGTTGTGCAGGAAGGCCTGGATGCCGCCCGGTCGCGGCGGGAAGTCGTTGGTCACGATCAGCGTCTTGTGCATCGCTGCCAACGTACCGGACGCCCTCAGCGGAACTCCTTCCGCAGGGCGTCCTGCCACTCCCTCGTCAGCCCGGCCGGGTCCGTCCCGAGCGCCTCCCGCAACGCCGTCGGCCACGGCCCGCGCCCCGCCTTCCCGTACAGGTCCACCAGCGCAGCCTCGCCCCACCGGTCCGCGATCAGCCGGCAGGCCAGCCACGCCCCCTCGTACGCCCGGGCCAGTGCCTCCGGGTCGCCGCCGAAGGCGAAGTCCGCCGCCCCCGGCAGCCCGGCCGGCACCTCGCCGCGCCGAACCGCCCGGGCGAGGGCCGGAGCGCCCTGCTCCGCGGTGGTGGAGGTGCCGCGGTACGCCGCCCAGTCCGCGAAGCCCTCGGAGAGCCACAGCGGGGTCGTGGCGGAGGTCGCCGCCCGGGTGGCCACGTGGGTGACCTCGTGGGTGAGGATGACCCGCCGGCCGGTCCCGCCCAGCTCCGCGTACCCCTCCGGGTTGATCACCACCCGGTCCGCGGGGGCCGGTCCGGCGCCCACCCGGCCGGTGGTGACGGCCCCCATGCCCCGGTACTCGTCGGCGGGCCGGCCCAGCAGCTGCGCCATCCGCTCCAGGGATCCGGGGACCAGGACGACCACCCGTCCCGCCCAGGACCCGGGCCAGGCCGCGCTCGCCGCGGGCACCGCCCGGTCGGCCTCGGCGGCGATCCCGGCCAGCACCTCGGGGGACTGCCCGGCGCCGCCCAGGACCAGGGAGTGCGTCCCGCGGACCACCGAAACCGGGCCCTGGTCCCACAGCTGCGGCGGTGCGCCCGGTGCGGGCCGGTCGGCCCGCACCAGCCAGGGCCCGCCGCCCGCGGCGCGTTCGAGTTCCAGCTCGCGCGCCGAGCCGCCCGGGGCCGTGTCGTAGCCGGCCAGCCGGTAGCGCAGCTCGGCCCGTACGAGGGCCCGCGCGCCCTCCCGCCGCACCGAGGCGACCTCGTACGTCCATCCGTCGAGGGGGATCGCGGAGAGTGCCTCGGGCGGCACCCTCGACCAGTCGGCCACGGCCCGGCGGACGTCGCGCCCGGTGGTGTCGGCGGGCCGCACCGCGCAGCCCGCGAGCAGCACGCACAGCAGGAGCGGCAGTGCGCGGACGAGACGGCGACCCGGGAGCATCCGCCGATCGTACGCACGGTCCGGGCGACGGGCCCCCGGCCGGGGCAGGGGGCGGGGCTCGGCGGGCAGCCGTCAGGGGCGGGTCACCGAGGAGACGGGCATCATCCCGACGGGGTCGTAGCGCACCCGGGCCCCCGGGTACGGGGCGTGCACCACCTGGCCGTTGCCGACGTACATGCCGACGTGGCTGGCGTCCGAGCGGTACGTCACCAGGTCGCCCGGGCGGGCCTGCGACAGCGGCACCTGCCGGCCGGCGTGCCGCTGGGCCTGGGAGGTGCGCGGCAGCGAGACCCCCGCCTGCCGGTACGACCACACCATCAGCCCGGAGCAGTCGAAGCCGGAGGGGCCGGTGGAGCCCCACACGTAGGGGCGGCCGACCGCCGACCGGGCCGCCGTCACGGCGGCCGCGGCGCGCCCCGAGGAGGGGCCGAAGGAGGGCATCTCGGGCAGCTCGTCGGCGCGGCCGCCGGCGCGCGAGGAGCGCTCGAAGTCGGCCCGCTCCTCGGACGGCATGGTGTTGAGCAGCCGCCGGGCGGCGGCGAGCTTCGCGGTGACGGAGCGCTTGTGCCGGGCCACGTCGGAGCGCAGGGCGTCGAGTTCGGCGAGTTTGCGGGAGGCCTCCCGGCGCTCCTGGCCGAGCCGGCGCTGCTCCTCGCGGAGTTCGTCGAGCTGCCGGGCCTGACGGCCGGTCAGCCGGTCGAGGGCGGCGGCCTGCTCCAGGTAGGCGTCGGGGTCCTCGGCCAGCATCAGGCCGACGGCGGGGTCGATGCCGCCGCTGCGGTACTGGGCTCCGGCGAAGGTGCCGAGGACGCCCCGCATGGTGTTGATGCGCTCCTGGCCGCGGGCCACCGCCTCCTGGGCCCGGTGGACCTCGGCGCGCAGCCGGTCGGCCTTCTCGCCCGCCTCGTTGAAGCGTTCGGTGGCCTGCTCGGCCTCTTCGAAGAGCCGGTCGACCTGGGCGCTGACGCCCGTCCTCGCCGCGCCGCCGGGCTCGTACGGGAGGCCGGGGGCCGCGCTCGCGGGTGCCCCCGCCAAGGCGGCCGCGGCCGTGGCCGCGGCGGCGGTGAGGACGGTGACCTTCGTGCTCCGGTCGAGGCTGCCGAGCCCGCTCCGGCGATGGGACGCCACGTGAAACCGCTCCCTTCCGCTGTGTGTGGCCCGGAGCCGCCCCCCGTGGACGGCCTTGTGCCGGGTTCCGCGCTGGCAGACAGTAGCCGGACGGTCACACGCCGACCAACGACCGTCGGAGGGCACACACGGCGACGCCCCGCCGGAGACGCAGGTCACCGGCGGGGCGTGTGGTCGTGAAGGGGCCGCGGAATTCGCCCGGATGGGCGGTGTGCGGCGCGTCAGCCGATGCGGACGCCGAACTGGAACGGCATGTTGTCAATCGACTCGTACTTGACACCGCCGCGCGGGTTCGAGGCGTGCAGCGTCATGTTGTTGCCGGCGTACAGGCCGACGTGGTGCAGGTCCCCGTAGAAGAAGACCAGGTCACCGGGCTGGAGCTGGCTGCGGCTGATGCGGGTGCCGTCGTTGGCCTGGGTGTAGGTGACGCGGCTGATGTTGACGCCGGCCTGCTTGTACGCCCACTGGGTCAGCCCGGAGCAGTCGAAGGAGCTGGGGCCCTCGTGGCCCGATATGTACGCGCTGCCGACCTTGGTCTTCGCGGCCGCGAGCGCGGCTCCGGCGCGGCCGGAAGCCTTGACGTCGCCGAGGTCGACGCGCTGGCTGTCGGCACGGCTGGCGCGCGTGTCCTCGTCCTTGAGCGCGGCACGCTCCTGCGCCGTAAGGGTGTTGAGGAGGGCCTGGGCCGCGGCGAGCTTCTCGCCCGAGACCTTCTTCTTCTCGCCGAGCTCCTTGCGGGTGGCGTCGAGGTCGGCGATCTTGCCGGAGGCCTCCTGGCGCTGCTGCGCGAGGGTGCGCTGCTTCGCCTGGATCTTGTGGACCGCTTCGACCTGCTTGCCGCTCAAGTGCTCCAGGGTGGAGGCCTTGTCGAGGTAGCTGTCGGGGTCCTCGGAGAGGAGGAGGGCGAGGGAGGGGTCTATGCCGCCGTTGCGGTACTGGGCGCTCGCCATCGAACCGAGCGCGCTGCGAAGGTCGTTGAGCTCGCTCTGGCCGCGCGCGACCTGGTCCTGGATCTGCCCGATCTCCTTCTCGAGGGTCTCCTGGCGCTCCTTGGCCCCGTTGAACTTCTCAGTGGCCTGCTCCGCCTCTTCGTAGAGGGCGTCGACCTGGCTCTTGACCTCGTCCTTGCTCGGCTTCGCCGGAGCGGCGGAGGCACTCTGCGCCGTGAGGGCGACGGCTGCGGCCGCGACCGAGGTGAGCACGGTCACACGAGCGCGGTTCGGCTGCTTGGGTCGACGGTGGGACGCCACGGAGGCGAGCTCCTTCTTCCTAGAGCCGCCGAAGAACGCAACTCGGCAGCACCTCCGCCGTCACCCCGAATGAGTGATCCACCGCACGAAGGTTTGAACGCACCCTAGTGACCTTGCTGTGATCAGTTCAAATCCCGCCGGGTAAAAACCTGCTCTCCGACCAGGTTCTTTACCTACAGCGCACGCTCCGTGCCGGGCACTTGACAGTACGTTCGCTGCGGCGCCGGTCAATTCCGGCATTCGGGCGGGGAGTTATGAAACTCGCGAAAGCCGCTTCAGGAGCAAAGCGGACGTCACGGGCCGCGCGCCCGCCTTGGCCACCCCGTCGGCGACCTCCCGGTCCGTGGAGACCACGACCACCGGCCGGCCGGGCGGTTCGGCGCGCACCAGCTGGCGGATCAGCTCGTCCGCCGTCACCCCCGCCTTGGAGAACAGCACCCGCACCCCGCGCGGCGGGGCGAGCAGCACCGGGGCCGCCAGTTCCGCCCCGTCGAAGACACACGTCATCTCCGCGCCCGTCTGCGCGGCCAGCATCGACAGCCCGCCCAGCAGCCGCAGCCGCTGCTTCTCCAGCGGCATCGTCGGATAGCCGGTCTTGGTCACGTTGTAGCCGTCGACCACCAGATGGGCCTGCGGCAGCGCCAACAGCTGGTCCAGCAGGGCCGGATCGGTCTCCGACAGGGCGCGCGCCGCGATGTCCTTCGGCGTCATCCGGCCCGGCTCCACCGCGTCCACGGTGTCGGCCGGGCGCGTGTTCACGGGCGGCAGCGCCAGCTCGCGGCGCAGCCCCTGGGCCGCGTCCAGCACGGTGTCCAGCAGCAGCCGCAGCCGCATGTCCTCGATGCTGCGCCCCTCGCGGGTGGCCCGGCGCGAGGTCTCCAGCGCCGCCTCCACCTCCGCGAGGCGGGACTTGAGCCGCCGGCTCTCGCTCTCGGCGGTGGCCACCCGGGTGGCCGCGTCGCCGCGGATCCCGTCGACCTCGGCGGTCAGCTTGCGCAGGGCCGCCTCACCGCGCTTGACGTCGCTGAGGGCGCTGCGCAGCTTGCGCTGAAGCGATTCCGCTTCCTTGCGGGCCGCCTCCAGCTCCACGCGCACGTGCTCGCCGCCGGTGCGCTGCAGTTCCCGGGCGTGGGCCAGCTCCTCGCGCAGCCGCTCCAGCTCGCGCCGGGTCTCCTCGCCGACCCGCTCGGCGTCGGCGCGCTGCGCCTCCTCGCCCGCGGCGGCCACCAGCTTGACCCAGCCGGCCGGCCTCAGGACGAACGCGGCGGCCGCCACGTCCAGCGGATCCGCGGCGGCGGGCGGCGCACCCGACTCCAGGGCCGCGGCCAGCTCCGTCTGCGCTTCGCGCAGCTTCTCGGCGACCCGGCTGCGGAACACGGTGTCGGTCTCGACCGCCGTGGCCATGGCGTTGCCCGCGAACTTGGCGCGCCGGGTCGGGGTGAAACGGGCGTACTGGCGCAGCTGCGCCGGCAGGTCCGCGACCGTCAGCGCGCCGAAGGCGTCCGAGACGAGCGCGACGACCCGCCGCCGCACGCCTTCCGGCAGTGGGCGGTCGAGCGCCTCGGCGGCGTCGCCGGCCGCGTCGGCCGGCTCAGCGCCGCTTGCTGGCTCCACAATCCGTCACCCCTACCGTGATCTACGTGTGGGCACGCCTCCGTCAGGAGTCCGCGCCCGGCCTGTCCACGAGCTCGATCTGGTCCACCGCGTTGCACCAGCGGCAGCGGACCGACTCGATGGTCTCATTGACCACCTCGCGCTCCTCGACCTTGGGCTCCCCGGCGAGGTCCAGGTGGACGTACTCGACGACCTTCGACGAACGGGTGACGTCGAAGCGCGTGAGGTTGCCGCACAGGGTGCAGCGCCACCGGGTGGTGCCGGTCGGCAGGGGAACCGTCATCAGGCCGCTCTCTCCTTCGTAGCTGATTCAATTAAAGCCGTCCGCGCCGCCGTCCGCGCCGCCGTCCACGCAGCTCTCCGTGTCTGTCGGCGTATCTCGGCGTACACGGCGGACCGCAGCTCGTAACCCTACGGCCTGCCACCGTCTCAGGTGGGTCCCGTTGCGTCATGCTCTGTCACATGATCGTAAGGTGGCGGGCCGTACGCGAGGCTGCCCGGGGACCGGTGGTCACCCATGCGCTGATCGCGGGCTGCGGTGTGGTGTTCGTACTCGGCCCTGCCTCGGGGCTCAACCCGGTCTACGGGACGGGCGACGAGCTGCTGGCCGCCGGGACCGCGTACTTCCGGCGCTGGGGCGTGGTCCCGGACGAGCTCTTCACGGGCACCCCGCGTGCCTGGCTGACCCCGCTGACGGCCCTGTTCATCCACGGCAGCTGGCTGCACCTGCTCGGGAACATGCTCTTCCTCTACGTCTTCGGGGCGATGGCGGAGGAGCGGATGGGCCGCCCGGCGTTCCTCGTCTTCTACATCTGCACGGGATACGTGGCGCTGGCGGCCTACGCGGCGGCCAACGCGGGGTCCCCGCAGACCCTGGTGGGGGCGTCCGGAGCGATCTCGGCGGTGCTGGGCGCCTTCCTCTACCTGCTCCCGCGGGCGAGGGTGACGAGCCTGTTCCCCTTCTTGTTCTTCCTGCCGCTGCGGTTCCCGGCGTGGCTCGTGCTGCTGTTCTGGTTCGCCCTCCAATGGGTGGCCGCGCACCGGGCGGAAAGCGGCCCCGGGGTCGCGTACCTGGCCCATCTGGTGGGCTTCTCGGTCGGCTTCCTCTACGCGTGGGCCCGCTATCGGGGTGCGACTAGAGTGAGGCGACCAGCGACGGCCACCGAGGGAGACAGCCAGCCGTGATCACCGCGATCGTGCTCATCAAGACCAGCGTGGACCGCATCCCCGAGATCGCCGAGTCCATCGCCGCGCTGGACAGCGTCAGCGAGGTCTACTCCGTCACGGGAACGTACGACCTGATCGCGCTGGTCCGCGTGGCCCGCCACGAGAACCTGGCGGACATCATCCCCGGCCGCATCAGCAAGATCCCGGGCGTCGAGGCGACGGACACCCACGTGGCCTTCCGCACGTACTCCCAGCACGACCTGGAAGCGGCGTTCGCGATCGGTCTCGACGCGTAACGCCTCCGGCGCGGCCCGCGGCTTCCTGTCGGCCCCGGCTTCGCGACGCCTCAAACGCCGGCGGGGCTGGGGTGGTGCCCCGGAGCGGAACCCATAGGCCCGGGCCGTCCGCGGGGTCCCTCCGGGACGTCTCCTCGTCGTCGCGCCTGCGGGCCCGTCACGGCCGCTGAGGGCGGTTGCGCGCTCCTCCTGCGGGGACGCCCCTGCACGCCCCCGCTCCCCCAGCCGCCTGAGGCAGACCGGGCCGGGTAAATCCAGCCCCGCCGGCGTTTGAGGCGTGGGGGTCCCCCCGGACGGAGTCTGGGGGAGGGTCCGGGGCGGAGCCCCGGGGGACGGCGCGGCGCGGTCAGACGGCGGGGACGCAGCGGCCTTCCTCCGTGCGGTACTGCCACTTGGCTCCGTCCGCGACGAGCTCCTTCACCGCACGGACGAAGCGGTCGACGTGCTCGTCGGGGGTGCCGGCGCCGAAGCTGACGCGGATGGCGTTGAGGGAGCGCTCGCCCGGGGCGGCCTCGGGGGCCCCGCACTCGCCCTGCGTCTGCGGCTCGCTGCCCAGCAGGGTCCGCACCAGCGGGTGGGCGCAGAACAGGCCGTCCCGTACGCCGATCCCGTACTCCGCGGACAGCGCGGCGGCGAAGTGGGAGCTGTTCCAGCCGTCCACGACGAAGGAGATGACGCCGACCCGCGGGGCCTCGTCCCCGAAGAGGGACAGCACGCGGACCGCCGGCACCTCCGCCAGGCCCTCGCGGACCTTCGCGATGAGGTGGCGCTCGCGCGCGACGAGGCTGTCGAAGCCGGCCTCGGTCAGGGCCCGGCAGGCCGAGGCGATGGAGTAGACGCCGATGACGTTCGGGGAGCCGGCCTCGTGGCGGGCGGCCGTGGTGTGCCACTCGACGTCCACGCCGCCGTCCTCGCGCCGGGCGACCTTGCGGGAGGCGCCACCGCCCGCGAGGTACGGCTCGGCCTGCTGCAGCCAGTCCGCGCGGCCTGCGAGCACGCCCGAGCCGAAGGGCGCGTAGAGCTTGTGCCCGGAGAACGCGACCCAGTCCACGTCCAGGTCCTGGACCGAGACGGGGTGGTGCGGAGCCAGCTGGGCGGCGTCGAGCACGATGCGGGCGCCGTGGGCGTGCGCGGCGGCGGCGAGTTCCTTCACCGGCCACAGTTCACCGGTGACGTTGGAGGCGCCGGTGACGCAGACCAGGGCCGGCCCGTACGGCTCCCGGTCGGCGAGGGCCCGCTCCAGGGTGGCGACGGCCTCGTCCGGGGTGCGCGGGGCGTTGAGGTACGTGACCTGCGCGTTCGACCACGGCAGCAGCGAGGCGTGGTGCTCGGTCTCGAAGACGAAGACCTGGCAGCCGGCGGGGAGCACTGCGGCGAGCAGGTTGAGGGAGTCGGTGGTGGACCGGGTGAAGATCACCTGGTCGGCGGGGCGGCAGTCGAGGAACTCGGCGACCGTGACCCGGCTCTGCTCGAAGAGGTCGGTGGAGAGCTGCGAGAGGTACCCGGCGCCGCGGTGCACGCTGCCGTAGTACGGGGCGTAGGCGGCCACGTCGTCCCAGACCCTCTGGAGCGCCGGGGCGCTGGCCGCGTAGTCCAGGGCCGCGTAGGTGACCTCGCCGCCGGTGACGAGCGGGACGGTGACGTCCCGGCCGAGCACCGGCAGCGGCTCGGCACAGGCGGGGTCCACGGCGGTGGCGGTGGTGGCGACGGCGGCGTTCAGGAATGCGGACATGGCGGTATCTCCCGGCAGGCAGGGCTGAATGGCTTCGGTGTGTCCGTACGCGGGTACGGCCCTGCGGCCGTCCGGGGTACGGGAGAGCCCTCGGGCCGGACCTGACGGCCGGCGGGGTACACGGAAGTGACCCTGGTCCGAGGGGTGAAGTAGGGGCGGAGTCGCCCTATCGCATTCGCTTGCTCACGGAAAAAGCTCCTCGAGAAGACCAGGACCCCTGGTGTCGAGGGATCCGCGCTTGCCGTAGGCCTTGCTGCCTACGACCTGGTCATCACCCGGGGCACCCCGCCACGGAAGGAGGGTTGCCGGACAGCAAGCCGGGGCCTAAACGCTGTCACTCGTGACCTGGTCAGCATCCTGCCACAAGATCCCCCGCGCGCAAGACCCCGGTCCGCATGGCGGACCGGGGTCTTGGCTCGAAACGATCGGCCGGGTCAGGCGTTGCTGGCCGCCACCCACCGCTCCAGCGCCGCGCGTGCCGCGCCCGAGTCGATGGACTCCGCCGCGCGGACGGTACCGGCGGCGAGTTGCTCCTCCAGCGTGCCCGTACCGGGGTCCAGGGCCACCAGGGCCGCCGCCGAGTTCAGCAGCACGGCGTCGCGGACCGGGCCGGTCTCGCCGGCCAGCAGGCGGCGGGCCACGTCCGCGTTGTACGCGGGGTCGCCGCCGGACAGCGCCGAGACGTCGACCAGGTCGATGCCGATGTCACGCGGGTCGAAGACCTGCTCCGCCACCTTGCCGTCCCGGACCCACCACACCCGCGAGGTCGCCGTCGTGGTCAGCTCGTCCAGGCCGTCGTCGCCGCGGAACACGAGCGCGGAGGAGCCCCGTTCGGCGAGCACGCCCGCGATGATCGGGGCCATCCGGGGGTCGGCCACGCCGGTCGCCTGGGCGCGCACCCGGGCCGGGTTGGTCAGCGGGCCCAGCGCGTTGAAGAAGGTCCGGATGCCCAGTTCCTTGCGGGCCGCGGCCACGTGCCGCAGCGCCGGGTGGAACTTCACCGCGAAGCAGAAGGTGATGCCGGCCTCCTCGGCGACCTCCACGACCCGCGTCAGGCTGAGGTTGAGGTTCACCCCGAGCTTCTCCAGGACGTCCGAGGAGCCGCTCGCGGAGGAGGCGGCCCGGTTCCCGTGCTTGACGACCTTGGCGCCGGTTCCGGCGACCACGACCGCCGACATCGTCGAGATGTTCACCGTTTTGGCCCCGTCGCCGCCCGTGCCGACGATGTCCACCGTCCGGCCGGGCACCTCGATCAGGTTGGCGTGCTCGTACATGGCCCGTACGAGGCCGTTGATCTCCGCGACCGTCTCCCCCTTCGCCCGCAGCGCGACGGTGAAGCCGGCGATCTGGGCGTCGGTGGCCTCCCCGCGCATGATCCGGTCCATGGCCCAGGCGGTGTCGTCGGCGCGCAGGTCCTGGCCGGTCAGCAGGGCGTCGAGGACGCCCGGCCAACCACGGGCCGCCACGCTGTCGCCGCCTGCCGGGGTCGCAACGTTCATGGTCCGCTCCTGCTACTCGTCAAGGTTTCCACGTCGAATGGGAAGGGGTTCAGCCTATCCAGCCCGGAACACGGCAAAGAGCCCCGTCCAGACACTGGACGGGGCTCTCGCCGTGGCGACACCAGGACTGACCTGAATCAGTCCCTCATGCGATGGTGCAGGGGATCAGTGGTGGCCGTGGCCGGCCTGGATCTCCTTGTACTCCTCCACCGTGGGCTTCGGAATCTGGTTGTTCTCGCCGTAGAAGCCCTTGCTGAGCTTCGCGCGCAGCTTCTCGGCGGCCTTCACCTTGCGCTCGACACCGTTCTCGTCGACCGTCGGGCCGATCTCGATCGGCTGGTACTGCTCGTGCGCGGTGAGGGTGTGCAGCTGACCCGCCGGGAGCGGCTCGTGGACCTCGACGAACTCACCGTGCGGCAGACGCTTGATGATGCCGGTCTCGCGACCGTGCAGCACCTTGTCGTGGTCCCGGCGCTGGAGGCCGAGGCAGATCCGCTTGGTGACGATGAAGGCGAGGACCGGGACGACGAAGAAGCCGATCCGGACGAACCAGGTGATCGAGTTGATCGACAGGTGGAAGTACTGGGCGAACATGTCGTTGCCACCGCCGATGAGGAGCACGATGTACTCCGCGATCCAGGCGACACCGAAGGCCGTACGGGTCGGGACGTTGCGCGGGCGGTCCAGGATGTGGTGCTCGCGCTTGTCCCCGGTGACCCAGGACTCGATGAACGGCCAGACGGCGATCGCGCCCAGCACCAGCGGGAAGAGCAGCAGCGGGATGAACACGCCCAGGACGAGCGTGTGGCCCCACAGGTTGATCTCCCAGCCGGGCATGGCACGGATCAGGCCTTCCGGCATACCCATGTACCAGTCGGGCTGCGCACCGGTGGACACGTGGTCCGGGCGGTACGGGCCGAGCGCCCAGATCGGGTTGATCGTCGCGATGGCCGAGACGGCCGCGATGACACCGAAGACCAGGAAGAAGAAGCCTCCGGCCTTGGCCATGTAGACCGGCAGCAGCGGCATGCCGACGACGTTGTTGTTCGTCTTGCCGGGACCCGCGAACTGGGTGTGCTTGTGGTAGAAGACCAGGATCAGGTGGGCCACGAGCAGGCCCATCATGATGCCGGGCAGCAGCAGGATGTGCACCGAGTAGAACCGCGCGACGAAGTCGCCGCCCGGGAACTCCCCGCCGAACAGGAACATCGACAGGTACGTGCCGACGACCGGGACGGACAGGATGGCGCCCTGCATGAAGCGGACACCGGTACCCGAGAGCAGGTCGTCCGGCAGCGAGTAACCGGTGAAACCGGTGAACATGCCGAGGACCAGCAGCAGGAAGCCGAAGATCCAGTTGACCTCACGCGGCTTGCGGAACGCGCCGGTGAAGAAGACGCGCATCATGTGCACGACCATGGCCGCGACGAAGATCAGCGCCGCCCAGTGGTGGATCTGACGGATCAGCAGGCCACCGCGGACGTCGAAGCTGATGTCGAGCGTCGAGGCGAAGGCCTCGGACATCATGACGCCCTGCATCGGCACGTACGAGCCGTGGTACACGACCTCGTTCATGCTCGGGTGGAAGAACAGCGTCAGGTACACACCCGTGAGGATGATGATGATGAAGCTGTAGAGGCAGATCTCACCCAGCATGAAGGACCAGTGGTCCGGGAAGATCTTGCGCATGTTGGCCTTGGCCAGGCCGTAGATGCCCAGGCGGCCGTCCGCCCAGTCCGCTACGCGCTCGCCGGCCGGCGCTTTGCGCTCGTTGTTGTCGCTGGTGCTCATCCGCGCTCCCAGAATGCAGGACCGACGGGCTCTTCGAAGTCGCCGAGCGCTTCGAGGAAGCCTTCGTCATTCACGCCGATCCGCAGCTGCGGAAGCGCGTGACCGGCCGGGCCGAAGATGACACGGGCGCCGTCGGAGAGGTCGAAGGTGGACTGGTGGCACGGGCAGAGCACGTGGTGCGTCTGCTGCTCGTACAGGCTGATCGGGCAGCCGACGTGGGTGCAGATCTTGGAGTAGGCCACGATCCCGTCGTGGGACCACTCCAGTTCCTTCTTGTCCTTGATGTCCTCCGGCTGGATACGGACGATCATCAGGGCGGCCTTGGCGATCTGGACCTGGAAGTCGTGCTGCTCCTCCTCCAGGCCTTCCGGCCTGACGAAGGTCAGCGACCCGACGAGCACGTCCTCGGGACGCAGCGGCTCGTTGGTGTTGTCGTTGATGAGCAGCTTGCCCTTGGCCCACACGGTCTTGCGCAGCTTCTGCTCGGGCAGCGGGCCCAGGTCGCGCATGATCATGACGGCGGAGAGCGGCAGCATGGCCAGCGCACCGAGCATCGTGTTGCGGATCAGGGGCCGACGGCCGATGCCGGACTCGCTCGCGCCGTCGCGGAAGTCCTGCAGGACCTGGGCCTTGACCTCCGGCGGAGCGGCGATCTCGTGGCGCTCGGCGGCGACCTCCACGTCGGACATCAGGGTGCGGGCCCAGTGGACCGCGCCCGCGCCGATGCAGAAGAGGGCCGTGCCCAGCGTCATGCCCAGGGCGAAGTTGAGCGCGCTCACCTTCCCGATGGGGAAGATGTAGACGATCTTCCCGACCGGGAAGATCACGTAGGACGCGATGAAGCCGATCGTGGCCAGCATCGACAGCGTGAACAGCATCGCGACGGTGCGCTCGGAGCGCTTCGCCGCCCGCTCGTCGATGTCCTGGATACGCGGCTTGTGGACCGGGAGGCCCGGGTCGGCGAACGGGTCGTCCGCGACCGCTACGGCACCGTGGTGCGCGTCGCCCTGCTCGCTCGGCAGGTGCTTCTCTTCGGGAATCTCTTGGCTACTCATGACTTCTTGGCCTTAGCGGTGTGGGCCGCGACCCAGACGGCGACAGCGATCAGCGCACCCAGGGCGAAGATCCAGCCGAACAGACCCTCGGAGACGGGGCCGAGGCCACCGAGCT
The DNA here is from genome assembly GCF_044747975.1 of Streptomyces sp. NPDC090045. NCBI lineage: Bacteria > Bacillati > Actinomycetota > Actinomycetes > Kitasatosporales > Streptomycetaceae > Streptomyces > Streptomyces sp. NPDC090045. The sequence goes on along the minus strand of NZ_JBIVFA010000001.1, from coordinate 849,639 downwards.
TCAGGCCGCCAGGGCTGACCGACTTCTCGCCGTTCACGTTCTGGAGGTACGCGATGATGTCCTTCTTCTGCTGCTCCGGCATGGTCTGGTCCGGGAAGGAGGGCATGTTCTGCGGGCCGGTCTGCATGGCCTCGTAGATGTGCTTCGGGTCGACGCCCTCGAGGTTGGGGGCGTACTTGCCGTTCGTCAGCGCGCCGCCCTCACCGGTGAAGTTGTGGCACTGCGCGCAGTTGTTGCGGAACAGCTCACCACCCCTGGCGATGTCGGCCCCTGCCGGGTCGTACTGCTTTGCGGTCGGCGTGATCGGACCGGCGCCGAGGGACGCGATGTACGCCGCCAGCTGGTCGATCTGCGCCTGGGTGTAGATGGCGGGCTTCTTCGGCACCTGGGCGCCGGGCTGCTGGGCGGGCATGCGGCCCGTGCTCACCTGGAAGTCGACGGCCGCGGAGCCGACGCCGACCAGGCTGGGGCCGTCGGAGGAACCCTGACCATCGGTTCCGTGGCAGCTTGCGCAGCCCACGGCGTAGAGCTTCTTGCCCTCCTCGATGGCGAGGGACTGGGCGGTTTCATCGGCCTGCGCCTTGCCCGCGGGAGCAAAGGCGGCGTACAGCCCCCCAGTGGCCGCCAGCGCGAGGAGTAGAACGACGACCGCCGCCAGCGGATGGCGTCGTCGTGCGGAGAGCTTTTTCACGGATTACCCCGGTGTCAGGATCTTCTGCGTCGGTGTGTCTGGATGGAGTGCCGGGTCTTGCCCGGTGACGTGTTCGCTACTTGATCAGGTAGATCGTGGCGAAGAGGCCGATCCAGACGACATCGACGAAGTGCCAGTAGTAGGACACGACGATGGCCGACGTGGCCTGTTCGTGGGTGAACCTCTTGGCCGCGTACGTCCGGCCGAGGACCAGCAGGAAGGCGATGAGGCCGCCCGTCACGTGCAGACCGTGGAAGCCGGTGGTCAGGTAGAAGACCGAGCCGTACGGACCGGACGAGAGGCTCATGCCCTCGTGCTTGACCAGCTCGGTGTACTCGAACACCTGGCCGCCAATGAAGATCGCACCCATGACGAACGTGATGATGAACCACGTCCGGAGCTTCTTCACGTCACCGCGCTCGGCGGCGAATACGCCGAGCTGGCAGGTGAGCGAGGAAAGCACCAGGATCGTCGTGTTCGTCGCCGAGAAGGGCAGATTCAAGGCCGAAGCCTGCTCTGTCCAGTACTCGGGTCCTGTCACGGATCGCAGGGTGAAGTACATCGCGAAGAGGGCCGCGAAGAACATCAGCTCGGAACTCAACCAGATGATGGTTCCGACGCTGACGAGGTTCGGCCGGTTGACCGTCGGGTGCGCGTGCCCGGTATCTACTGTCGTTGCTGTCGCCACGACCGACATTATGTCGGTCGCTTATCCCGCCCTCACCCCGGGGGGTGCCGTTCGGAGTGTCAGCGGCGTGTGCAAGGCCCGAACGGCCCATCAGATGACCTCGGTGGGATGTCCCGTGCACATGTCCGAACCGATGTTGACAACGCATCGGGAGGAGTAGCATCCCGCGCAACATCAACGTGATTCACGTGACACGTGGAGGAACGAAATGCGGGCGACTGCGCGGGTTCTGGTCTACAGCGACGACTCGGGCACCCGGGAGCAGGTGCGGCTGGCGGCCGGACGCCGTCCCGCCGCGGACCTGCCGCCGGTGGAGTTCGTGGAGTGCGCGACGCTGCCGGCGGTCCTGACGGAGCTGGACGCGGGCGGCGTCGACGCCTGCGTGCTCGACGGCGAGGCGGTTCCGGCCGGGGGCATGGGCGTGTGCCGGCAGATCAAGGACGAGATCTTCCGTTGTCCGCCGGTGCTGCTGCTGATGGGGCGCCCCCAGGACGCCTGGCTGGCCACGTGGAGCCGCGCGGACGCCGCCGTGACCCTTCCGGTGGACCCGGTGGAGTTCGCGGAGGCCCTGGCGGGCGTCCTGCGCACCCGGCTCTCCTCGTCGGCCGCCTGACGGAGCGCCTGTGGGCCCACGGCCTTCCCGTGGGCCCACAGTGCGCTTCCCGTCACACGGTGGGCCGGAGGCGGGCCTGGTCCATCGGGTTGCGGCCTTCCTGGGTGCCCTTGAGGAGGGCGCTGCCCTGGCGCCAGTCCTTCCAGTCCATGTTCCAGTCGCCGAACCCGTTGCCGAAGATGTCCATGTCGTCGCCGATGCTGTTGATCACCTGGACGATGTCGCCCTCGGTGATGTTCTCGTAGAACCAGGCGGCGTTGCCCGTGCTCATGCCGGTGCAGCCGTGGCTGACGTTCTCGTAGCCCTGGGAGCCGACGGACCACGGCGCGGCGTGGACGTATTCACCACTCCAGGTGACGCGGGTGGCGTAGTAGACGGGCAGGTTGTAGTACTCGCTGCCGCCGATGCCGACGGTGTCGCCGCGCATCTGGACGAAGTACTGCTTGCCCAGGACCACCTTGACCCCGTTGCGGGTGGAGAATCCGGGCTTCCCGGTGGTCACCGGGATGGTGTTGATCACTTCTCCGTTGCGCTTGAACGTCAGGTAGTGCGAGGAGGCGTCGGTGGTGACCTCGACCCGGTCGCCGATCTCCAGCTTCAGCGGCTTGGACGCGACCCCGTGGAGCTCGTCGGTGATCCTGATGCCCTCCAGGTTGCTCCGTACGGAGACGGCGCTGTTGGCGGGCCAGTAGTCCTTCGGGCGGTAGTGCAGCTTCTTGTCGTCCACCCAGTGCCAGGCGCCCTCGACTCCCGGCGGGGCGTCGACGATCAGGCCCCGCTCCACGATCGCGCGGGCGGCCTTGTCCTTGACGGGCTCGCTGAGCTCGGCGGTGAGGGGCTGTCCGACGCCGTACTTGCCCTCCTCCGGGCCGAATTCGACCTTCAGGACCCCTTTCGACGGGGTCGTGTTGAAGGTGAGCGTGCGCTGCCCCGGGGCGCCCCGCTCGTCCTCGGTGCTCACGGTGACCGTGTAGCGGACGCCTGAGGCCATCGGGACCGTGCTGTGCCAGCGGTCTCCCTTGGCGCTCAGCTCGCCCGCCAGGCGGCGGCCGTGGGTGTCCACGGCCAGCACGTCGGTGATCCGGCCGCCACCGGCCTTGGCGGTGATTTCGAGGGGTTTGTCGGGGTCCACGGGGCGGCTGCCGGCGCTCTGGTTGGAGGCGACCTGATCGCCCGCGTCGTACGGGCGGGCGGACAGCGGGTTCTTGTCGCCGGACCCGCATGCGGTGGCGCCGGCCCCGAGGGACGCGACCAGCAGGGAGCAGCTGAGTACCGTCCAAAGACGCGGTGAGTGCTTCATGGGGCCAACGCTATGAAGATATGACAATTACGGCGCGCGGGGTGACTGCAAACGAGGGGCCCGGACTCCTCCGAAGAGGTGTCCGGGCCCCAAGTGCGTGCGCGGACGTCCGCGCGCGGGTGCTGCCTACTGGTTCGCGTTCTCACCGCGGTAGTACTCGTACACCCAGCCCCACAGGCCGATCAGGATGATCGGGGCCGAGAAGTACATGAGCCACCAGCCGAAGATGACGCCCATGAAGGCGAGCGCGCCACCGACGGCCAGCGAGAGCGGCTGCCAGCTGTGCGGGGAGAAGAACCCCAGCTCGCCGGCCTCGTCGGCGACGTCGGCCTCCAGGTTGTCCTGGGCCATCTCGTCGACGCGCTTGGCCGTGAAGGCCAGGTAGTAGCCGATCATGACGCTCAGGCCGAAGGCCAGGAAGAGCGCGGTGGTACCGACGGGCTCCTTCGACCACACGCCGTACACGACGGCCATGATCAGGATGAAGAAGGAGAGCCAGAGAAACATCTTGCCCTGGATCTTCACTTGCCGGCCTCCTTGCCACCGGTGACGGCCTGGGCCGCGACGCTGTGGTCCTCGAGGTGGTCGAGGGCCGCGATCTCCGGGTGGTGCAGGTCGAAGGCCGGGGACTCGGAGCGGATCCGCGGCAGGGTGAGGAAGTTGTGCCGCGGCGGCGGGCAGGAGGTCGCCCACTCGAGCGAACGGCCGTAACCCCACGGGTCGTCGACCTCGATCTTCTTGCCGTACTTGGCCGTCTTCCAGACGTTGTACATGAACGGAAGCATCGACAGGCCGAGCAGGAAGGAGCTGATCGTGGAGATCGTGTTCAGCGTGGTGAAGCCGTCGGCCGCGAGGTAGTCCGCGTAACGACGCGGCATGCCCTCGGCGCCCAGCCAGTGCTGCACCAGGAACGTGCCGTGGAAGCCGATGAACAGCGTCCAGAAGGTGATCTTGCCGAGGCGCTCGTCCAGCATCTTGCCCGTGAACTTCGGCCACCAGAAGTGGAAGCCGGCGAACATCGCGAAGACCACGGTGCCGAAGACGACGTAGTGGAAGTGCGCGACGACGAAGTACGAGTCGGAGACGTGGAAGTCCATCGGGGGCGAGGCCAGGATGACGCCGGTCAGACCACCGAAGGTGAAGGTGACCAGGAAGCCGATCGTCCAGAGCATCGGGGTCTCGAAGGACAGCGAGCCCTTCCACATGGTGCCGATCCAGTTGAAGAACTTCACACCGGTCGGTACCGCGATCAGGAAGGTCATGAAGGAGAAGAACGGCAGCAGTACACCGCCGGTGACGTACATGTGGTGGGCCCACACGGTCACCGAGAGGCCGGCGATCGCGATCGTCGCGGCGATCAGACCGATGTAACCGAACATCGGCTTGCGCGAGAAGACCGGAATGATCTCGGAAACGATTCCGAAGAACGGCAGCGCGATGATGTACACCTCTGGGTGTCCGAAGAACCAGAAGAGGTGTTGCCACAGCAATGCGCCGCCATTGGCCGCGTCGAAGATGTGCGAACCGAACTTGCGGTCGGCCTCCAGCGCGAAGAGCGCGGCGGCCAGCACCGGGAAGGCGAGCAGGACCAGAACACCGGTCAGCAGCACGTTCCAGGTGAAGATCGGCATGCGGAACATCGTCATGCCCGGAGCGCGCATGCAGATGATCGTGGTGATGAAGTTGACCGAGCCGAGGATCGTGCCGAAGCCCGAGAAGGCCAGACCCATGATCCACATGTCGGCGCCGATGCCCGGCGAGCGGACCGCGTCCGACAGCGGGGAGTAGGCGAACCAGCCGAAGTCGGCGGCGCCGTTCGGCGTCACGAAGCCGGCCACCGCGATGGTCGAGCCGAAGAGGTACAGCCAGTACGCGAACATGTTCAGCCGCGGGAACGCCACGTCGGGCGCGCCGATCTGCAGCGGCATGATCCAGTTCGCGAAGCCCGCGAACAGCGGGGTCGCGAACATCAGCAGCATGATCGTGCCATGCATGGTGAAGGCCTGGTTGAACTGCTCGTTCGACATGATCTGCGTACCCGGACGGGCCAGCTCGGCGCGCATGAAGAGCGCCAGCAGACCGCCGATGATGAAGAACACGAACGAGGTGACCAGGTACATCGTGCCGATGGTCTTGTGGTCGGTGGTGGTGAGCCACTTCACGACCACGTTGCCCGGCTGCTTGCGCCGTACCGGCAGCTCGTTCTCGTACGAGTCGGCTGCGGCGGCACCCTGGGATTCGTTGAGGATGCTCACAGTTTGTTCACTTCCGCATTCCGGGCCGGGTCGGTCTGCTGGATGCCGGCGGGCAGGAAGCCGGTCTGACCCTTCTCCGCCAGGTCCTTCAGGTACTCCTGGTACTTCTCGGGCGAGACCACCTTGACGTTGAAGAGCATCCGGGAGTGGTCGACGCCGCAGAGCTCGGCGCACTTGCCCATGAAGGTGCCCTCTTGGCTCGGGACGACCTCGAAGACGTTGGTGTGGCCCGGGATGACGTCCTGCTTGAACAGGAAGGGGACCACCCAGAAGGAGTGGATGACGTCGTTGGACGACAGGATGAAGCGGACCTTCTCGCCCTTGGGCAGGACCAGGGTCGGACCCGGGTTGCCCGTCTGGGGGTTCCGGTCGCCCGGGACGCCCTTCTCGTAGACGCCCTCGGCGCCCTTCGGGAAGTCCTTGGTGAAGCGGTCCGGGATCGAGGCGAGCTCCTTCGGAACCTCGCCCGCCTTCGGGGTCGCAGCGTCGCCGTCGACGTTCTCGACGTAGTTGAAGCCCCAGCTCCACTGGAAGCCGATCACGTTGATCGTGTGCGCCGGCTTGGAGAGGGCGAGCAGCTTCGACTCGTCACGCGCGGTGAAGTAGAAGAGCACCGAGACGATGATCAGCGGGACCACGGTGTACAGCGCCTCGATGGGCATGTTGTACCGGGTCTGCGGGGGGACCTCCACCTTCGTCCGGCTACGCCGGTGGAAGATGATGCTCCAGATGATCAGGCCCCAGACCAGGATGCCCGTGACGAGCGCGGCCGCCCAGGATCCCTGCCACAGGGAGAGGATGCGCGGCGCCTCCTCGGTTACCGGAGTCGGCATTCCGAGGCGGGGGAAGTCTTTCCATGTATACGAGCAACCAGTGGCGGTCGCCAGGACCACGCCCGCAGTCAGCGCCTGCAGCAGCTTCCGCCGCATCGGGCGCCGCGGCGAGCGGTCGGAGCCGTAGGGACTCACGTAGCGCCTTCCCGAGAGTCTCGGCCCGCGCGGCCGGCCGCGGCCGTGTTCGGGTCGGTCGCCGGCCCTGACGCAGGCAGGGGTTTGGATGTTTATGCGGACCAAACCCTACTGGACGCTATTTGGGGTCGCGCGGGGAGGGTGCCCAACGCGCCGCTACAGCCCCCGAAGGGATGGATCCGCCGTCCGGGGGACGGCGGACAAGGCCCTGAATGGCGCACTCCGGAGCACAACTGACGCCCCCTGACCTCGAACGCTCCCGGACTCGCCGCCTTGCCTTACGGTGGCCGGATGCCGTACTTCGACAGCGCGTCCGCCGCCCCCCTGCACCCCGTGGCCCGGCAGGCGTTGCAGGCCTCCCTGGACGAGGGCTGGGCCGATCCGGCCAGGCTGTACCGGGAGGGCAGGCGCGCCCGGCTGTTGCTGGACGCGGCGCGGGAGGCCGCGGCGGAAGCGGTGGGATGCCGCCCCGACGAGCTCGTGTTCACTCCTTCGGGGACGCACGCGGTTCACACGGGGGTGGCGGGGGCGCTCGCGGGGCGCCGGCGCGTCGGAGGGCATCTGGCCCTGTCCGCGGTCGAGCACAGTTCCGTACTCCACGCGGCGGCGGCGCACGAGGCGCACGGCGGGACGGTGACCGAGGTCCCGGTGGACCGGTCGGGCGCGGTGACCGCGGCCGGGTACGCGGACGCGCTGCTCCCGACGACCGCCCTGGCCTGCCTCCAGTCGGCCAATCACGAGGTGGGCACGGTCCAGCCGGTGGCGGAGGTGGCCGAGGTCTGCGCGGCGGCCGGGGTGCCGCTGCTGGTGGACGCGGCGCAGTCGCTGGGCTGGGGTCCGGTGGAGGGCGCCTGGTCGGTCCTGGCCGCGAGCGCCCACAAGTGGGGCGGCCCGCCCGGGGTCGGCCTCCTGGCGGTCCGCAAGGGGGTCCGCTTCGCCCCCCAACACCCCTCCGACGAGCGGGAGTCGGGACGCTCCCCCGGGTTCGCGAACCTCCCCGCGATCGTGGCGGCGGCGGCGTCCCTGCGGGCCGTACGGGCCGAGGCGGAGGCGGAGGCGGCCCGGCTGCGGATCCTGGTGGACCGGATCCGGCGGCGGGTGGTGCGGCTGGTCCCGGACGTGGAGGTGGTCGGCGACGCGGACCGGCGGCTGCCGCACCTGGTCACCTTCTCCTGCCTGTACGTCGACGGGGAGACGCTGCTGCACGAGCTGGACCGGGCGGGCTTCTCGGTCTCCTCGGGCTCCTCGTGCACGAGCTCCACGCTGACCCCCAGTCACGTGCTGCGGGCGATGGGCGTGCTGTCGGAGGGGAACGTACGGGTGTCCCTGCCGCCGGGGACCACGGCGGAGGAGGTCAACGCCTTCCTGGAGGTGCTGCCGGGTGCGGTGGCGGGCGTACGGGAGCAGCTCGGCGTCTCGCAGCCGCCGGCGGTGCAGCCGGTGGCGGACTTCCTGGAGCTCGACGCGCTCGGCCTGCGGTGCCCGCAGCCGGTGATCGAACTGGCCCGGGCCGTCTTCCGGGTTCCGGTGGGCGGCACGGTCACGGTCGTCTCCGACGACGAGGTGGCCCGGCTGGACATTCCGGCGTGGTGCGCGATGCGGGGCCACGAATACCTGGGCGAATCCCCCCGAACCTCCGGCTCCGCCTACACAATCCGCCGCCTGGTGTGACCCGAGCCGCGCCCGAACCCGGGGCTCCGCCCCGAACCCCGCTCCTCAAGCGCCGGAGGGGCTGGGTATTTCAGCCCCTCCGGCGTTTGAGGAGGGGGGTGGCGGCGCCTCGCAGGGCTCGGCGCCGCCGGCGGGTCAGGACAGGTGGGCGCGGACTTCGGCGGCGGCCTCTTCGCCGTAGGCCTTGGTGAAGCGCTCCATGAAGTGGGCCCGGGCCAGGGTGTACTCCTGGGTGCCGAGCGTCTCGATGACCAGCGTCGCGAGCATGCAGCCCAGCTGCGCCGCCCGCTCCAGGCCGACCCCCCAGGCCAGCCCCGTCAGGAACCCGGCGCGGAACGCGTCACCGACACCCGTCGGGTCGACCTTCGCGGTCTCCTCCGGGCAGCCGACCACGATCGGGGCCTCGCCGACCCGCTCGATCTTGACGCCGTTGGAGCCCAGCGTGGTCACCCGCGTGCCGACCTTCGCGAGGATCTCCGCGTCGGTCCAGCCCGACTTCGACTCGATGAGGCCCTTCTCGTACTCGTTCGAGAAGAGGAACGTCGCGCCCTCCATCAGGGTGCGGATGTTGTCGCCGTCCATCCGGGCGATCTGCTGCGAGAAGTCGGCGGCGAAGGGGATCCCCCGCGTCCGGCACTCCTCCGTGTGGCGCAGCATCGCCTCGGGGTCGTCCGCGCCGATCAGGACCAGGTCCAGCCCGCCGACCCGGTCGGCCACGGACTTCAGCTCGATCAGGCGGGCCTCGCTCATCGCGCCCGTGTAGAAGGAGCCGATCTGGTTGTGGTCGGCGTCCGTGGTGCACACGAAGCGCGCGGTGTGCAGCACCTCGGAGATGCGGACGGACTCGGTGTCGACGCCGTGCCGGTCGAGCCAGGCGCGGTACTCGTCGAAGTCGGAGCCGGCGGCTCCGACCAGGATCGGGCGGCTGCCGAGCTGCCCCATGCCGAAGCAGATGTTCGGGCCGACGCCGCCCCGTCGCACGTCGAGGTTGTCGACGAGGAAGGAGAGGGAGACCGTGTGCAGCTGGTCGGCGACCAGCTGGTCGGCGAATCGGCCGGGGAAGGTCATGAGGTGGTCGGTGGCGATGGAGCCGGTGACTGCAATGCGCACGGCGTGGACGCTCCTGCTGAGGACGGCGAGGGACAGTCAAAACTACCCGGTAAGCGCCCCCAGGCCGAACCCCAGGCCGAACCCCAGAAACTACCCCTTAGTAGCTCTTTCTTCGCGACTGCCCCGATGCCTACGGTGCCTTCATGACCTATACCGATGGTTACGGCTACGGCGAGTACACCGCGGACAAGCGCGGCACGGAAGCCCCCCGGCCGCCCGGTCTCGCCCGGCTGCTGGGCGACTGCGCCCGGATGGCCCCGCACTGGGCGGTCCCGGCTGATCCCCGGCCGGCCCGCGTGGCACCCTCGCAGATCCACGGGATCAGCGTCCCGTCGGCCTCGGCGCGGCTGATCGCCTCCACCGCGGCGTACGGGGACCAGTAGCAGGGCGGGGAACCGGTTGCGCCCCTGTTCCGTCACACCCGCATCAGACACGGCGGGACCGGTGAAGGAGCGATGCGGTGACCAGCGAACAACCCGACACATCACGCGGCACACGACGGCGGCCCGCCTGGGCCGTCGGCTCGATCGCGGCCGCGGTGCTGCTCGCGGGCGGCGGCACCGCGTACTGGGCGTCCACCGCCCACGGCGACGGCGGGCCGGGCCACCGTACGGGTGACAGCGCGGCCTCGGCGCCCCGTGACGCGGGAGACCCCTCGGGCCCCGGCATCGCGCCCGGTGAGCCCGATCCGTCCGGCGAGGGGGTGGTCTACCGGGCCGACGTGAAGCTTCCGGAGGGCCCGGCGTCCGCGCCCGCGTTCGCCGCGTCGGGCGAGGTCACCTCGGCGGAGGTGGCCCGGCTCGCCGCGGCCCTCGGCATTCCGGGCGAGCCGCGGCTCGCCGGGGACGTCTGGCTGGCCGGGGAGGCCGCCGACGGTTCCGGCCCCCGGCTCACGGTGAGCCGTACGGCGCCGGGGACCTGGAACTTCGCCCGCTTCCAGGCGCCGACCAACGGCACCGGGGACGACTGCGCGCGCGGCAAGGACACCTGCGGCCCCGCGACCGTCCCGCAGGACGGCGGCGCGGTACCGGGCGCGGACAAGTCCGCGGCCTCGGGCAAGCCGGTGTCCGAGGAGGCCGCCAAGGCCGCCGCGGCCCCCGTACTGGCCGCCGCGGGGCTGGACGGCGCGAAGCTCGACGCCCGGCTCGCCCAGGGTTCGGTGCGGGTGGTCAGCGCCGATCCGGTGCTCGGCGGGCTGCCCACGCAGGGCTGGTCCACGAAGGTGAGCGTGGCCGGCGACGGCTCGCTGGTGGGCGGCAGCGGCGAGCTGAAGGCTCCCGTACGGGCGGCCGAGCAGCCGGTGGTCGGGGCCGTGGAGGCGCTGGCCCGGCTGAACGCGAAGTCGGGCGGCCGGGAGGGCACCGGCCCGGACCCCAGCGGCTGCGCCACCGCGGTCCCGCTGGCGCCGGACACCGCGGTGGCGGCCACCGACACGGTGCCGTGCAACCCGGAGCCGCGGCCCATGAAGCCCCCGCGGACGGATACGGTCCAGGGCGCGGTGCTCGGGCTGGCCCCGGGCACGGTGAACGGCTCGCGGGGTCTGGTTCCGGCCTGGCTCTTCGAGGTGGCGGGCCGCGGCGGCGCGCCCGCGCACACGGTGGCCCAGCCGGCCGCCGCCGAGGAGAGCGCCCCCGGCCCGAAGGACGGTCGTACCGTGCCCGGATTCTCGTACGCGGAGGCCGACCGGAAGCTGACCGTGAACTTCTGGGGCAGCGTGTGCAGCACCTACGCCCTGGAGGCGCGGGAGTCGGCCGAATCGGTCCTGGTGAAGATCACGGACACCCCGAACAAGCCGGGTCAGGCCTGCATCATGCTCGCGCAGGAGATGTCCGTGTCGGCCACGCTGCAGCAGCCGCTGGGCGACCGGAAGGTGCTCGACGCGACCACGGGCAAGCCGCTCCCCCGGCAGTAGGAGCGGGCCCGGCCCCCGGGCGTACGGCGAGGGCCCGCCTCCGGTCGATGCGACCGGAGGCGGGCCCTCGTCGTGGGATCGTGCGGGGCGTCCAGGTTTAGCTGAACGAGTCGCCGCAGGCGCAGGAGCCCGTGGCGTTCGGGTTGTCGATCGTGAAGCCCTGCTTCTCGATGGTGTCGACGAAGTCGATGGACGCGCCGTGGAGGTACGGGGAGCTCATCCGGTCCGTGACGACCTTCACACCGTCGAAGTCCTTCACGACGTCGCCGTCGAGGGAGCGCTCGTCGAAGAAGAGCTGGTAGCGCAGGCCGGAGCAGCCACCGGGCTGGACGGCGACGCGGAGCGCCAGGTCATCGCGGCCTTCCTGCTCCAGCAGGGTCCTGACCTTTTCGGCGGCGGCGTCGGACAGGAGGATGCCGTCGCTCACGGTGGTCTTGTCGTCCTGTACGGACATCTGCATTCACTCCCGAAGTGGGCGGCTCCCCGCCGGAGACGGGGAAACGTCGGACTCTTGCCGTCGGTGGCAACGAGCGGGACCGCGGATTCATTCCGGGACCCGACGCTTGTTTCAGATATTCCATGCTCGCACACCGCGCGCGGGGCGGGCCCGACGAATCGAGGGCTGATGCGTCACATTGACACTATCGGCATCGTCAAACTGACATGAAGCGGCTATGATAGATAGCGTCAAGTAGACGAGAAGTCGAAGTGATGATCCAGAAGTCCCTTGTCGCAGAACAGAAAGGGTGCGTGTCGTGACCACCGCCCAGCCGTTGGACGTCCAGCCGACGCCCCTTGCCCTGCTGCTGCTCGGCCGTGAGGCCGACCCCAAGAGCGAGCGCGGGGTGGAGTGCCCCGGCGACCTGCCCTCGCCGTCGGACCCGAACCTCGTGGAGCGTGCCCGCGCGGCCAAGGAGAAGCTCGGGGACAAGGTCTTCATCCTGGGCCACCACTACCAGCGTGACGAGGTCATCGAGTTCGCGGACGTCACCGGAGACTCCTTCAAGCTGGCCAAGGACGCGGCCGCCAAGCCGGAGGCCGAGTACATCGTCTTCTGCGGCGTGCACTTCATGGCCGAGTCCGCGGACATCCTGACCTCGGACGACCAGAAGGTGGTCCTGCCGGACCTGGCCGCCGGCTGCTCGATGGCCGACATGGCCACCGCCGAGCAGGTCGCGGAGTGCTGGGACGTGCTGACCGAGGCCGGCATAGCCGGTGAGACGGTTCCCGTCTCGTACATGAACTCCTCCGCCGACATCAAGGCCTTCACCGGCAAGCACGGCGGCACGATCTGTACCTCGTCCAACGCGAAGAAGGCCCTGGAGTGGGCCTTCGAGCAGGGCGAGAAGGTGCTCTTCCTCCCGGACCAGCACCTGGGCCGCAACACCGCAGTCCGCGACATGGGCATGTCCCTGGACGACTGCGTGCTGTACAACCCGCACAAGCCGAACGGCGGCCTGACCGTCGAGCAGCTGCGGAACGCCAAGATGATCCTGTGGCGCGGTCACTGCTCGGTGCACGGCCGGTTCTCGGTCGACTCGGTCAACGACGTGCGCGCCCGCATCCCCGGCGTGAACGTGCTGGTCCACCCCGAGTGCAAGCACGAGGTCGTGGCGGCCGCGGACTACGTCGGCTCCACCGAGTACATCATCAAGGCGCTGGAGGCTGCCCCGGCCGGCTCCAAGTGGGCCATCGGCACCGAGCTGAACCTGGTCCGCCGTCTGGCGAATCGATTCGCCGCGGAGGACAAGGAGGTCGTCTTCCTCGACAAGACGGTCTGCTTCTGCTCGACGATGAACCGCATCGACCTCCCGCACCTCGTGTGGACCCTGGAGTCCCTGGCCGAGGGCACCCTCGTCAACCAGATCCAGGTCGACAAGGAGACGGAGAGCTTCGCGAAGCTCGCCCTGGAACGCATGCTCGCGCTGCCGTAGCCCGCGGGCCGATCAGTGGAAGGGGCACCCCTCGGGGTGCCCCTTTCGTTTAACCTCCCCGGTACGAAGGGGGAGTTGATCGCCATGACGCACGACGCTCACTACATCGAGGTACTGGCCGACGCGGGCCCGGACGCCGACGGGCAGGAGCGGGAGGAGGCCCGCGCCGAACTGGTCGCGGCCCTGGAGGAGCTGGGCGTGGACGAGGTCCGCGTACGGGAACTGCCGGCGGCGGCCGGGTCCAAATCCGGCGGGCTGTCGACGGCCGAGATCCTGGTGGCCGTGGGACCGCCGCTATTCGCTGCCGTGGTCGCGGCGTTCGAGTCCTGGGTGCAGTGGGCGGGCTCCCGGCAGGTGCGCGTGCGCATCGGGGAGCACGAGTTCGAGGCCGCTCGGCTGACCGACGCGGAGCGGCAACGGCTGCTCGACCACTTCATCGCCCGGACCGCGAGGGCGGAGCAGCCGGTGGAGGGGCCTGTGGAGGCGCAGGCGCAGGAGCCGGTGGAGGAGCCGCCCAATGGCGGTGCGTGAGGCGCTGGTCGTCGCCACCTCCTCGTACGAGGACACCCGGCTCAACCAGCTCCGCTCGCCCGGCCTGGACGCGATGGAGCTGTCCGAGGTGCTCAGCGACCCGGCCATCGGCGGCTACGCGGTCCGCCCGGTCATCGACCAGCCCGCGCACGTCGTGCGGCGCGAGATCGAGCGCTTCTTCATCCGCCGCAAGCCGGACGACCAGCTGCTGCTGTACCTGTCCTGCCACGGCATCAAGGACTCGAAGCTCCAGCTGTACTTCGCCGCGGCCGACACCGACCGGGACCTGCTGGAGTCCACCGCCGTTCCGGCCGGATTCGTCAACGGGCGGCTGATCGGCTGTAATTCGCGCAAGATCCTGGTGCTGCTGGACTGCTGCTACAGCGGGGCGTTCAAGCCGGGCGGCGCGAAGGCGGCGGACACGGCCGTGCACCTGCTGGAGGAGTTCAAGGACACCGGGGTCGCGGTGATCACGGCCACGGACGCCCTCCAGCAGGCCTGGGAGGGCGACGGCCCGATCACCGAGACCGGGGAGGTGCAGCTCTCCGTCTTCACCGCGGCGGCGGTCGAAGGGCTGCGTTCCGGACGCGCCGACCGCGATGGCGACGGCTGGATCTCGGTCGACGACCTCTACGGCCACGTACGGGAGGAGATGCTGTCCCGCGACGCCCGGCAGAACCCGCTGCGCTGGGTCCTGGGCGGCCAGGGCGATCTCAAGATCGCCCGCCGGGCCGCCGAGGGGTCGGCGCCGCTGCCGCTCCCCCGGCCGCTGCCCGCCCTGGGCAGCCCGGCCGTGGAGATCCTGGCCGGCATCTCCTCGGTGGCCACGTCCTTGAAGCGGACCCTGGGTCCCGTCCCCCGGCGGGTCCTGCTCAGCGACCCGAACGGCACGCCGTACAGCAGTACGGACACCCGGGAGATCGTCGCGGCCCTGCCGGCGGGGCACGGCCACGCGTCGCTCGGGGTCGGGCTCGTCCGTGACCTCGTCGCCGATCAGTACAGGTGCACGCAGGACGGCACCGTGACCGCGGTGGTGCTCTTCGACGCGCTGGTCCGGGCACTTCAGCCGGCGCTCGCCCGGGGTGCGCACCCGACCGTGCTGAACCACACCGTCTCGGCGGTCCTCGGACGGGCGCGGGAGACGCTCCTCCTCGCGGGCGTCCGCCCGGGGGATGCCGGCGAGGAAGAGGTCCGCCGGGCCCTCGCCCCCGAGGCGCCGGCGCAGGCCGATCCCGGGCTTATCGAGAACGTGGTCAGGGCCGTGCTCGGCGCCGGCCCCGAGGGTCTCCTCACCATCGAGCCGTCCGCCGGCTTCGGGATTACCAGCCGCGTCTCTGCGGCCTGCGTCCTGCGCGACGGCCACCTCTCCCCTTACCTCGCCACCGACGAGCGCACCGGGCTGGTCGTCCTGCGGGACGTCGCGGTGCTGCTCAGCGAGGTGCCGATCTCCTCGGCGGACGACGGCCTGGCCGCTGTCGAGATGCAGGACGGGCGGCCGTTGGTCCTGGTGGCCCCGTCGTTCGGCGAGGAAGCGCTGGCCGCTCTCGCGGAGCACAGTCTGACGGGCGGCCCGCCCTGCATGGCCGTCCCCCTGCCCGCGACGGACACCGGCTGGCGCGAGACCCAGTGCAAGATCGTTTCTCTCTTCACCACCGCGTCCGTCTTCACCGCGACGGAGGAGATCCGCACGCTGGGGACCTCGTTCTTCGGCAGCGCCCGACGGGTGATCGCCAGCGACCGGACCGTGGCGCTGGTCGACGGCGCCGGAGACCCCGACCGGTACGCCGCTCATGTCCGGCGCTTCCGGGACCCCCTCACGAGGGACTGGAATCCCGCGACCCTGGACCGGTACGTACTGGCCGGCACCGTCTCCGGCCTCTTCGTCGGTGGTACGAACCAAGGCGCCGCCGCCGAGCGGTGGGCGCTGGTACACAGGGCCGTGCGGCGCGGGCAGGCGGCCCTGTCCGGCGGCGTGCTCCCCGGGGAGGCCGCCACGCTGGCGGCCCTCGCGCACTGGACGGCCCCGACGGGCGGCACGGAGGAGGACGGGGTCGGCGCGGCCCTCCGGACGGCGCTCACCCAGCCGCTGTGGGCCCTGGCCGAGAACCACGGGGACCCGGATCCCGGCGCGGTGATCGCCCGGATCCGATCCGAATGGCCCGAGGTCACCTACGAGGCCCTGCGCACCAGGGTCGTCCCGGCCAAGGACGCCGGGGTCTGGGTCCCGGCCTCGTACACGAGCATGCTGCTGGACTCCGTCGAGAGCGCCGTGACCGCGTACCTGTCGCTGGTCTAGGGACAGCGCGAAGGGGCGCCCCGCCGTTGCGGGACGCCCCTTCGCCGTGGCTGTCGCCGGCCCGGTCAGACGCGGGCCGGGGACTCCTCGTCCGAGGGCTCCGACGCGGCCGGGACCACCGTCAGGCGGGCGCGCTTCTTGGCGCGGCGGCGCTCCTTGCGGAGTTCGACCATCGTGTAGAGGGTCGGCACCAGGAGCAGCGTCAGCAGGGTCGAGCTGATCAGGCCGCCGATGACCACGACCGCGAGCGGCTGCGAGATGAAGCCGCCCTCGCCGGTGACGCCGAGCGCCATCGGGAGCAGCGCGAAGATCGTCGCCAGGGCCGTCATCAGGATCGGGCGCAGCCGGTGCCGGCCGCCCTCGATGACCGCTTCGACGACGCCCAGGCCCTGGGCGCGGTACTGGTTGACCAGGTCGATCAGGACGATCGCGTTGGTCACCACGATGCCGATGAGCATCAGCATGCCGATCATCGCCGGGACGCCCATCGGGGTGCCGGTGACGAGGAGCAGGCCGAGTGCGCCGGTCGCCGCGAACGGGATGGAGACCAGCAGGATCAGCGGCTGGACCAGCGAGCGGAAGGTCGCGACCAGCAGCATGAACACGATCGCGATGGCCGCGAGCATGGCCAGGGCGAGCGAGCCGAAGGCCTCGTCCTGGTCCTCGGAGACGCCGCCGATGGAGGCGGTGGCGCCCTCGGGCAGGTCCAGGGCCTTGAGCTTCGTCTGGAGCTCGGCGCTGACCGCGCCCGTGTTGTCGCCCTGCGGCCTCGCGGTGACGGTCGCGGCGCGGGCGCCGTCGATCCGGGTCATCGCGACCGGGCCGGCGATCTCCTTCACCTCGGCGATGTCACCGAGCCTGACCGGGCCGACCGGGAGCGCCTGCAGTTCGGCCAGGGTGGTGGCCGGCTGCGCGGACTTGATGACGATGTCCCGCTCGGTGTCGTCCAGTACGGCCTTGCCCGCCGGGTTGCCCCGTACGGCCTGCGCGACGATCGCACCGAGGGCGGCCTGGTTCAGGCCCGCCTCGGCGGCCTTCGGGGTGGCGGTCACCGAGATCCGGGGCACGGACTGGGACAGGTCGCTCTGCACGTCGGTGACGTTGTCCAGCTTGGCCACCTCGGCGCGGACCTGCTCGGCGGCCTTGGCGAGGACCTCGCCGTCGCCGGCCTTGACGACCACGCTGAGGTTCTGGCTGCCGAAGGCGTCGCCCGCCGAGATGCGGGTGTCGCCGATGCCGTCGAGCCCGGCCAGCTTGTCCTCGATCTGCTTCTTCACGGCCTCCCCGTCGCCCGCGTCCTTCAGCGAGACCTGGTACGAGGCCTGGTTGGAGCCCGTACCGCCGCCGAAGGCCGCGAGGAAGCCGGAGGAACCGACGGTGACCTGGTAGCTCTTGACGCCCTCGACCGAGGCCAGCACCTTCTCGATCTTGCGGCTCGCCTCGTCGGAGGCGGCCAGCGAGGTGCCGGGGGCCAGCTCCTGCTTGACCGTCAGGACTTCCTGCTCGCCCTGGTCGAAGAAGTTGGTCTTCAGCATCGGGGTCATCCCGAAGGTGCCGAAGAGGACGACCACGGCGATGGCCACGCTGGTCAGGCGGCGCCGGGTGGCGAAGCCGAGGACCCGTACGTAGAACCTCTGCAGGCGGCTGCGCGCCTCCTTCTCCTCGGCCTCGCGCCGGGCCTTCGCCGCGCTCTCGGCGTCCCCGGCCGTGACGCCCTTGGGCGCGCTGAGGAACCAGTACGAGAGCACCGGCACGACCGTCAGCGAGACGAGCAGCGAGGCCAGCAGGGCCGCGGTGACGGTGAGCGAGAAGGAGCCGAAGAGCTCGCCGATCATGCCGCCGACGAGGCCGATCGGCAGGAAGACGGCGACGGTGGTGAGCGTGGAGGAGGTGACCGCGCCGGCGACCTCCTTGACCGCGGTGATGATGGCGGCCTCGCGCTCCTCGCCGTAGCCGAGGTGGCGCTTGATGTTCTCCAGGACCACGATCGAGTCGTCGACGACGCGGCCGATGGCGATGGTGAGGGCGCCCAGGGTCAGCATGTTGAGCGACAGGTCGCGGGTCCACAGCACGATGAGGGCGAGGACCACGGACAGCGGGATGGAGACCGCGGTGACCAGCGTCGAGCGCAGCGAGGCCAGGAACACCAGGATCACGATCACCGCGAAGAGCAGGCCGAGCAGGCCCTCGGTGGTGAGGCTGGAGATGGACTTGGCGACGGCCGGGCCCTGGTCGCTGACGACGGTCAGGTCGGCGCCGGCGCCGAGGGTGGAACGCAGCTCGGGGAGCTTGTCCTTGACGGCGTCGGAGATGGCGACGGCGCTGCCGTCCTTGTCCATGGTGAGGACGAGGGCGAGGCTGGGCTTGCCGTTGGTGCGGGTGATGGAGTCGGCCTTGGCCGCCTCCTGCTTCACGGTGGCGACGTCGCCGAGGCGGACGGCCGGCTTGCCGGGTCCGGGGCTCAGGCGCAGGTCCTCCACCTGGGCGAGGGAGGTGTAGCCGGCGCCCACCCGTACGGTGCGGTTCTTGCCCGCCTCGTCGAAGGAGCCGGCGGGTACGGCCGCGCCGCCCGCCTGGAGGCCCTGGGCGAGCGCGGCGCCGTCGAGACCGGCGGCCGCGAGCTTGGCCTCGTCGGGGGTGACGGTGACCTGGAGGTCCTGGACGCCGTCGACGCTGACCTGGCCGACGCCCTCGATGTCCGACAGGACGGGGACGACGGAACGTTCCAGCTGGTCGGCGAGCGCCTGCTGGTCCTTGTCGGAGGTGACGGCGAGGATGACGGTCGGGATGTCGTCGGTGGAACCGGCCACCACCTGCGGGTCCACCTCGGCGGGCAGCCGGACGCGGGCCCGGTTGACGGCCTGCTGGACGTCGGCGACGAGCTGCTTGGTGCCGCTGTCGCCGTAGTCGAAGGTGGCCATGATGAGGGCGTTGCCCTCGCTGGCGGTGGAGGTGATGCCGGTGATGCCGTCGACGCCCTTGAGCATGGACTCGATCGGTTCGACGACCTGCTTCTCCACCACGTCGGGCGAGGCGCCCTGGTACGGCGCGAGCACGGACACCATCGGCAGTTCGATGGAGGGCAGCAGCTGCTGCTTGAGCTGCGGGATGGCTATGGCGCCGAAGAGGAGCGCGACGATCGACACGAGGCCGACCAAAGCTCTCTGGGCAAGGCTGAAGCGGGACAGCCACGACATGGGTATGAGATCTCTCTGCAGGAACGAACGCGAGGGCACTCCCACCCTGTCCCACGGCGCGGGGGCCTTGCGTCGCTCCCAGGTGCCGTCCTTATGTGCGGCATACCGCGTCCGCAGTACGCCGAAGTACTGCGGTGCTACTCCGTGGACTCCGCACGCGGCCGGACCAGGCCCGATTCGTAGGCAATGACCACCAATTGCGCCCGGTCGCGGGCGCCGAGCTTGGCCATGGCCCGGTTCACGTGGGTCTTGACGGTGAGCGGGCTGACCTCCAGCCGTCCGGCGATCTCGTCGTTGGACAGCCCCGCCGCGACGTGTACGAGGACCTCGCGCTCCCGGACGGTCAGCGCGGCGAGCCGCTGCGCGTGCATCCCGGCCGAGGCTCCGCCGGCGGCCGGGTCGGCGCCGCCGCCCTGCGCGAGGAAGGTGGCGATGAGACCCTTGGTGGCGGCCGGGGAGAGCAGTGCCTCGCCGGCGGCGGCCACGCGGATGGCGTTGAGCAGCTCCTCGGGCTCGGCGCCCTTGCCGAGGAAGCCGGAGGCGCCGGCCCGCAGGGCCGAGACCACGTACTCGTCGACCTCGAAGGTCGTCAGCATCACCACGCGCACGGCGGCGAGTTCGGGGTCGGCGCTGATCATGCGGGTGGCGGCGAGCCCGTCGGTACCGGGCATCCGGATGTCCATGAGCACGACGTCGGCGCGGGTGCGGCGGGCCAGTTCGAAGGCCTGGGCCCCGTCGGAGGCCTCCCCGACGACCTCCATGTCGGGCTCGGAGTCGACGAGCACCTTGAAGGCGCTGCGCAGCAGTGCCTGGTCGTCGGCGAGCAGCACCCTGATGGGCGCGGCGGCGGGCAGGTCCGTCGGCGTGTCGTCCACGGGTTGAGCGTACGCGGGCCCGCGCGGGCCGGCCGCACGGGTCCCGTCGGACCGGACAGCGCCGGGTCCTTCGCGCCGGCTCAGCCCAGGGCGAGGACGACCAGGGCGGCGGTCGCCGCGACCTCCGCCAGGGCGCCGAACACGTCGCCGGTGACCCCGTCGAAGCGGCGTACGCAGCGGCGGAGCAGCAACTGCGCGGCGAGCAGGGCCACCAGGACCGCTGCCACCTGCCGGCCGGCGGCGGGGAGGCCCAACGGGAGGGCCGCGGCCGCGGCCGCGGCGACGACAAGCACGGCGATGACGGCGGCGGCGGCGCGCGGGACCACCCCGGCGACGGCGGCGCCGAGTCCGCCGGGGCGGGCGGCCGGGACGCCTTCGCGGCAGGCCAGGGTCATGGCGAGGCGGGCCGTCACGGCGGCGACCACGGCGGCGAGGGCGCCGCGGATCCAGCTGTCGGCGTACACGTCGGACAGGGCCGCCACCTGCACCAGCATCACGATCACCAGGGTCACGACACCGAAGGGGCCGATGTCGGACTGCTTCATGATGCGCAGGGCCTCGTCGGCCGGTTTGGCACTGCCCAGGCCGTCCGCCGTGTCGGCGAGCCCGTCCAGGTGCAGCCCCCGGGTCAGCGCGGCCGGTACGGCGACGGTGACGGCCGCCGCGAGCAGCGGGCCCCCGCCGAGCACCAGCAGGAGCACTCCGGGTACGGCCGCGAGCACGCCCACGACCAGCCCGGCGAGCGGGGCGCAGGCCATCCCGGTGCGGGCGGCGGGACGGTCCCAGCGGGTGATGCGGGCGGGCAGCACGGTGAGGGTGCCGAACGCGAAGCGGAGGCCGTCGGGGAACGAGGCGCGTTCCGGGGGCGGCGTCAGGGGCGGGCCATCGAACGAATCTGTCATCGGCGGGAACGCTACCCCTTCGACGCGAGCGGTAAATTACCCATTACGTGCCAAATAGGGAGTCCGTGGGATGGGTCACTGGTGGTATCGGAACATCGTCGAACCGGGCAAGCTCCCCCTGCTGCTCGCACTGGTCTCCTTCGTGATGTCGTTCCTGGTCACCCGCGTGATCACCCGGATGATCCGGGCCGGCCGCGGCCCGTTCAAGAACGTCACCCCGGGCGGTCTGCACATCCACCACGTCGTCCCCGGCGTGATCCTCGTGATCATCGGCGGCTTCGGAGCGGTCGGCGCCGGCCGGTACGGCTTCGCCGGGGCGCTCTCGGCCGTGATCTTCGGGCTGGGCGCGGGCCTGGTCCTGGACGAGTTCGCGCTGATCCTGCACCTCGACGACGTCTACTGGAGCGAGCAGGGCCGCAAGAGCGTGGAGATCGTCGTCGTGACGGCGGCGGTGGTGGCCCTCGTCCTGGGCGGGTTCGTGCCCTTCGGGGTCAACGACCTGACCGCCGAGGAGCGCCAGAGCCGCGGGCTGGTCGCCATGAACGCGGCCTTCAACTTCTTCCTGGCCCTGATCGCCCTGTGGAAGGGCAAGGCGCGCACCGCGCTGTTCGGCGTGATCGTGCCCTTCGTGGCGCTGGTCGGGGCGATCCGGCTGGCCCGGCCCGGGTCCCCGTACGCGAAGAGGTTCTACGCGAACCGCCCGCGCGCCCGCGCCAAGGCGGGGCTGCGCGCCTTCCACCACGACCGGCGCTGGGCGCGGCCGCGGCGCAGGTTCGAGAACTTCATCGGCGGCACCCCCGACCCCGAGCGGTCCGCGGTCTCCCTGGAGAAGCCGCCCCCGCCGTGACGCCGACGGGCCCTCCCCGGAAGGGAAGGGCCCGTCGTGCTGTCGGTGGGTCCGTGCGCGGTGCGTCCGCCCGGGCCGGCCCGGACTCAGCCCGGGATCAGCCCGTCGTCGCTGAGCATCTCCCTGACCTCGTCGAGGCTCGCGTCGGGGCCGGGCAGGATCAGCTCGGACGGCTCCAGCGCGTCGTCCGGGAGCGGCTCGCCCAGCCGCCGTACCGCTTCGAGCAGGGCGCCCAGCGTGCGCCGGAAGCCCTCCGAGTCCCCGCTCTCCATCTCCGCGAGCAGTTCGTCGTCCAGCTTGTTGAGCTCGGCGAAGTGACTGTCGGCCAGCTCCACCTGGCCCTCCCCCATGATGCGGACAATCATGACGGGCCCCGTCCTACTGCTTGTCGAACCGGTGCTGGGTCGGCGACTGCTGGGCGTTGCCCGGGGCACCGCCCTCGATGGCCTGCTGCTGGGCGGACGGGCCGCCCGCCAGCTCGGCCTTCATGCGCTGGAGCTCCAGCTCCACGTCCGTACCGCCCGACAGGCGGTCCAGCTCGGCCTGGATGTCGTCCTTGGAGCCCAGCCCGCTCTGGTCGTCGAGCGCGCCGGAGGCCAGCAGCTCGTCGATCGCGCCGGCGCGGGCCTGCAGCTGGGCGGTCTTGTCCTCGGCCCGCTGGATGGCCAGGCCGACGTCGCTCATCTCCTCGGAGATGCCGGAGAAGGATTCCGCGATCCGGGTCTGGGCCTGGGCGGCGGTGTAGGTGGCCTTGATGGTCTCCTTCTTCGTCCGGAAGGCGTCCACCTTGGCCTGGAGCCGCTGGGCGGCGAGGGTCAGCTTCTCCTCCTCGCCCTGCAGGGTCTGGTGCTGCACCTCCAGGTCGCTGACCTGCTGCTGGAGCGAGGCACGGCGGGAGAGGGCCTCGCGGGCCAGGTCCTCGCGGCCGAGGGCGAGGGCCTTGCGGCCCTGGTCCTCCAACTTGGCGGACTGCCCCTGGAGCTGGTTCAGCTGCAGCTCCAGGCGCTTGCGGGAGGTCGCCACGTCGGCGACTCCGCGGCGCACCTTCTGCAGCAGCTCCAGCTGCTTCTGGTACGAGTAGTCGAGGGTTTCGCGCGGGTCCTCGGCCCGGTCAAGGGCCTTGTTCGCCTTCGCGCGGAAGATCATCCCCATACGCTTCATGACACCGCTCATGGGCTTCGCGCGCCCCCTTCTAGACGGACTGTGCTCCAGGTCACCGACAGGACCCACAGTACGGGCCCTGTCTCCATTACCGCACTGTTCGAGTACGGATGCGCTCCTCCTCCAGGACGACTACACCCGCGCCGTATCAGGCGTAAGGAGTAGGTGATCCCAGGAGAGGCGGCCACCGCACACACCGTGCAATGGGAAGACGCCCGCCGTTGCCGGATCGTTCCCCAGCGGGGTGGGGCCCGTGCCCGCAACCACGTAGGCTTGGGTTTTGTGTTTGGTAGCCGCTCCTCCAAGGAAGAGAAGGCCGCCGCCACCGACAAGGTGAGCGCCGACCTCTCGCAGCCCCGTGACCCGCAGGCCCCGAAGGGCCGCCCTACGCCGAAGCGTGCTGTGGCCCAGTCGCAGCGCAAGACCGTGGTGGCCTCGACCGGCAACCGCAAGGAGGATGCCAAGCGAGCCCGTGAGCGCCGCCGGGCCGAGATGGCCAAGCAGCGCGAGGCCCTGGCCAGCGGCGACGAGCGTTACCTGCCTACCCGGGACAAGGGTCCCGTCCGCAGGTACGTCCGCGACTTCGTGGACTCCCGCTTCTCGGTCGCCGAGATGTTCCTGCCCCTGGCCGTGGTCATCCTGGTGCTCAGCATGGTCCGGCAGCCGGAGATCCAGAACATCGCGCTGCTGCTGTGGCTCGGCGTGATCGCCCTGATCATCCTCGACTCCATCGGCCTGGTGTTCCGCCTGCGCAAGGCGCTGACCACGCGCTTCCCGAACGAGCCGCGCCGCGGCGCGATCGCGTACGGCCTCATGCGCACCCTCCAGATGCGCCGGCTTCGTCTGCCGAAGCCGCAGGTCAAGCGTGGGGAACGGCCCTGAGCGGATTCTCCGAGGGCGCGCGGATCTGGCTCGAGGGCCTGGGCGGACTCCGTAACGCCGTCCGGCAGGAACTGGTGGGCCGGCAGGTCGACGAGCAGATCGCGCACCGCTTCCCGGTCGGGCAGCGGCTGCGCGTCCTCGACGTGGGCATGGGCCAGGGCACCCAGGCGCTGCGGCTGGCCCGGGCCGGGCACAAGGTGACGGGCCTGGAGAAGGACCCCGGCATGCTGGCCGTCGCCCATGAGGCGCTGGCCGCGGAGCCCTCCGGGATCCGCGACCGCGTGCAGTTCCTGGAGGGGGACGGGCGCGAGACCGGCGCCCACTTCCTGCCGGGCAGCTTCGACGTCGTGCTGTGCCACGGCGTGCTGATGTACGTGCCCGAGCCGGACGCCATGCTCGCCGGGCTGGCCCGGATGCTCGCCCCCGGCGGTCTGCTGTCCCTGCTGGTGCGCAACGGCGACGCGCTCGCCATGCGGCCCGGGCTCGACGGCGACTGGAAGGGCGCGCTGGACGCCTTCGACGGCACCGACTACACGAACCGGCTGGGCCTGGACGTACGTGCCGACCGGCTGGCCGGGCTCACGGCCACGCTGTCCGGGATCGGCGCACCGCTGGGCGCCTGGTACGGCGTACGCGTCTTCACCGACGGGACCGAGGCGGGCGAGGTGCTGCCGCCCGACGAGGAGCTGGAGCGGCTGCTGGCCGCCGAGGACCGCGCGGGGCGCACCGACCCCTACCGCGGCGTGGCCGCCCTGCTTCACCTCTGCGGCGTCCGAGGCTAGCGACCCTCCGGGCCGCGCCCGCACAAACCAGCCCCTCCGGCGTTTGAGGAGCGGGGTCTGGGGCGGCGCCCCAGGAAACCCGGCTCCGCCGGGCACCGGGCTCCGCCCGGACCCTCCCCCAGACTTCGTCCGGGGGGACCCCCACTCAAACGCCGGCGAGGCTGGATATTGCTACGCCTCGAGCGCTGAGCGCAGGCTCATCGTGTAGAGCTCCGTGCCGCTGTCGTCGGACAGCTTCACCTGCTCGGTGCCGCCTTCCAGCAGGTCCTTCCAGTACTCACCGATCCAGGACTCCGCGTCCCCCTGCGTGGTGAACTCCTCCGGCACCACCGACGGGCTCGTCTCCGTGCCATCGGCCGTCTCGAACCGCCACGTCCACGCCATGTCCGCCTCCATTTGCTCGTCCGCTGCTCGCACGCTGCTCGCCGCCTTGAGTCTGCCCGCAGATTGACGTGCTCCCTGCCTGAAGGGCGGGGATTCCTGCCACGGTCGTCTGACCGTCTCGGTGGCTTCCTGCTTCACCGCACTGTGCCGGGACTTTCGTCCCGGTCTTACCGGCGCTCCACAAGGCGTTTAGCCTGTCCGCCCGTCCGGCGGCCAGTGTGTCGCACGCGGAGCAGACCTGAGAGGTCGGCTCGAAGCGTCCGATCCTGCCGAAGTACCGGCGATCGGCCACCCCGGCGTGCTGCCGGGCTACCTTGATCCGAGCCTTGGCCCGGTTGTTGCTGCCCTCGGCCTTGCGGGACAGGTCCCGGACCTTGGCCACGTACACCGTGCCGTTGCTCTGGAGGGAGAAGGCATTGGTGTTGAGCCGGATGGACTGCCGGGTGTCCTTCTTCGACTTGCAGCGGGGCGGAGCGACCTTCGGCCCCTTGCGTTTGCCCTTGATGGAGTCGAAGAAGTTCTTGTAGGCGGTGTCCAGGTCCCTCAGGGCCTGTTGCAGCACCACGGCTGACACATCGGCCAGCCGAGCACGCTCCTCGGTCCGCTTGGCTTGCGTGATGCGCAGCCGGGAAAGATCGGCCGACTTCACCACACGGACGCACCCGAACGCCTGGGCCAGCGCACGACGCTGGCCGACGTCCGGGTAAACCCGGTACTGATATCGAAGCTGCACGTCTTGATCGTACTGAGACTGGCCTCGTGGACGCACAGAAACGACTTTTGTCGTGGCAGACACCGGCAAGGCACAGTCCATTGAGCTGCCACAGGATGCGCTCATGCCCGAGCCGAGGGCCGGGGCTTCCCCCAGAGGTCCCGGTGACCGGGCGCGCAGCAGTCTCGGCGACGCGGGAGGATCATCCTGTGGAACTCACTCTGCTCGGCACCGGCACACCCGAGGGCCTGCCCCGCCCCGGCTGCCCCTGTGCGGCCTGCGCGGTCTCCGTCGGCGGGCGCTCCCGCGCCGCGACGGCCGTCCTGGTCGACGGGGCGCTGCTCCTCGACCTGACCCCCGGTGCGGTGCTGGCCGGCGCCCGGGCCGGGCATTCGCTGGCCGGCGTGCGGCAGGTCCTGCTGACTCACCCGCACGACGGACCCGCGGTCGAGCTGCCGCCCGGTCTGCCGGCCGCCGGGCGGGTTCCGGACGGGCGGGAGCTCGCGGTGATCTCCGGACACCGGGTGCGGGCCGTGCCGATGGACGCGCCGGGCACCGGGTACGAGGTGACCGGCCCGGACGGCGGCCGGCTGCTGTACCTGCCGCCGGGCGGGGCCCCGGCGGGAACGAACGGAGCGACGGGCCGGCGTCCGTACGACATCGTGCTCGCCGATGTGCTGGGGCGGCCCGAGGCGCTCGCCCGGCTGCGGGCGAGCGGCGACATCGGCCCCGCCACGGACGTGATCGCCGTCCACCTGGACCACGACGTCGCGCCGGGCCGGGAGCTGGAGCGCCGGTGCGCGACCGCCGGCGCCCGGGCGGTTCCGGACGGGACCACGGTGACCGTCGGGGACCACGACGCGGTGCCGGAACCACCGCGCCGGACGCTGGTGCTGGGCGGGGCCCGCTCGGGCAAGTCCGTGGAGGCGGAGCGCCGGCTGGAGTCCTTCCCCGAGGTGGTCTACGTGGCCACCGGCGGCACCCGGGACGGGGACGCGGAATGGGCGCAGCGGGTCGGCCTGCACCGGGAGCGCAGGCCGGGGAGCTGGCGGACGGTGGAGACCTGCGAGCTGGTCCCGCTGCTGGCCGACGCGGGGCCGCCGCTGCTGATCGACTGCCTGGCGCTGTGGCTGACGGACGCGATGGACCGGGCGGGGGCCTGGGACGACGCCGTCTGGGCCAAGGACGGGCAGGAGCAGCTCGGCGAGCGCACCGCCGAGCTGGTGACGGCGGTGCGCGCGACCCGTCGTCTCGTGGTGCTGGTCAGCAACGAGGTCGGCTCGGGCGTCGTCCCCGCGACCTCCTCGGGCCGCCGCTTCCGCGACGAGCTGGGCCGGCTGAACGCGCGGGTCGCGGGCGAGTGCGAGCACGTGCTGCTGGTCGTCGCGGGACAGGCGAGCGTGCTCAAGGAACCGCCGGGGTGAACTGACGGACGCCGGACCGGAACGGGCGCCCCGCCCGTCCGTCCCGGCGCCCTGCGGCCGGGCCGGAACGGGCCTCCCGGGACCTGAACGCGGGGCCTTCGCCCAAGGCCTGAGGGTGTGCCTCACCGGCTGTACTCTCTGGCAGATGAGCACGCTGAATCTCGACGACTTCTCCGATCTGATCGAGCGTCCCGACGGGGGCGTCCGGCGTGATGCCGAGGAACGCCGTGAGCGCCTCGCCGTACCGCCCGGCGCGCTGGGCCGGCTGGACGAGCTCGCCGAGTGGCTGGCCGCCGCGCAGGGGAAGGTGCCGGTCAAGCCGATCGAGCGCCCGCGCGTGGTGCTGTTCGCCGCCGACCACGGGATCGCCTCCGCGGGCGTCTCCGCGCGGGCCGCGTCCACCGGCCACGAGCTGGTGCGGGGCGTGCTGGACGGGACCAGCCCCGTCGCCATCCTGGCCGGCCGGCTGGGCGCCACGATACGGATCGTCGACGCCGGGCTGGACTGCGATCCCGGGCTGCTCCCCGCGGAGGTGACCGGCCACCGGGTGCGGCGCGGCAGCGGCCGGATCGACGTGGAGGACGCCCTGACGGCCGAGGAGGCCGAGGCCGCGGTGCGGCTCGGGATGCGGATCGCCGACGAGGAGGCCGACTCCGGGACGGACCTGGTCGTCCTCGGGGACCTCAGCGTCGGCGGGACCACCGTCGCCGCGACCCTCGTCGCCGCCCTGTGCGGAACCGATGCCTCGGTGGTCACCGGCCGCGGCGGCCTGCCCATCGACGACCTGGCCTGGATGCGCAAGTGCGGAGCGATCCGCGACGCGCTGCGCCGGGCCCGCCCGGTGCTCGGCGACCAGGTCGCACTGCTGGCCGCGGTCGGCGGCGCGGACGTGGCCGCCATCACCGGTTTCCTGCTCCAGTGCGCGGTGCGCCGTACGCCGGTCATCCTCGACGGCGTCGTCTCGGCCGCCTGCGGACTGGTGGCCCAGCGGGCCGCGTTCCGGGCGCCCGACTGGTGGCTGGCCGGTCAGGCCAGCGGAGAACCGGGCCAGGCGAAGGCACTGGACCGGATGGCACTCAACCCTGTGCTCGACCACGGCGTCACAGTGGGCGAAGGTACCGGGGCATTGCTGGCTCTCCCCCTCGTCCAGGCGGCCGCCGCACTCGCGGCGGAACTCCCTGAGCGGGCGGCGGCGGAGCCGACGGAATGAGCCACCGGGGCCCGCGGTCCTGACCAGGCCGTGGTCCCCGACCGCCCAACCACGGACAGCGGCGCCCCATATGATCGCTTTTTATGGGAGAGGTCCGTTTGACCAGCGCAGAGACCGACCGCACCGCCTCACCGGCGACCGGTCCGTCATCCGGCAGGAAAGAGACCGGCGGCGATCCCGCCGGCAAGGCGGCGGGGGGCGGCCGGGAGTCCGGACGGGACCGGGAGGCCGGACGGGAATCGGGCCGGGGGACCCCACGCTCACGGCGCGGCGCCGCGTTCGCGGTCTGGTACCTGCGCGCCGTCACCTTCGTCAACTTCCTCAGTGCGGTGTGGGTTTCGCTCGGGCAGGACCTGCGGCGCCACAACGTCGAGGACTTCTACACCCCGTACATGCTCACGGCGGGCTTCGCCTCCGGGCTGTTCACGCTGCTGCTCGCCGTCACCCTCGGCCGCCGCAAGCGCGCCTCCTGGATCCTCAACCTCGTCCTCAGCGGCCTCCTGGCGCTGCTGCTCGCCTACGCGCTCTACGCGTACGAGGAGATCCGCGAGCATCCGCAGAACTGGGTCTCCCTGGCCCTGACCGCCGCCTTCGCCGGCGCCCTGCTGCTGGGCCGGCGCGAGTTCTACGCCAAGGGCGACCGCTCCAACCCGGCGCTCGCCACCGCGGTCGCCGCCGTCGGCCTGCTCGTCACCTCGCTGGTCGCGGCCCTGCTCGTCGGCGCCTCGAACACCGCCCCGCACAGCGCCGAGGCCACGTTCCTGGCGCGCTGGAAGTACGGCGTGATGCGGCTGATCACGCTCGCCCCGGACGACCGGGCCTACGAGGCGATCACCACGCCGGGCTGGGTGGACGTCGTCATCAACGTCATGTCGATGCTGCTGCTGCTCGCCGTGCTCTTCGCCGCGTTCCGCTCGCGCCGCGCCGTCGACCCGATCAGCGAGGAGGACGAGGAGCGGCTGCGGGCCCTGCTGGCCCGGCAGGGCGACCGCGACTCGCTCGGCTACTTCGCGCTGCGCCGCGAGAAGTCCGTCATCTGGTCCCCCACCGGCAAGGCCGCCGTCACCTACCGCGTCGTCGGCGGGGTCTCGCTGGCCTCCGGCGACCCGATCGGCGACCCGGAGGCCTGGCCGGGCGCCATCGACCCGTGGCTGGCCGAGGCCCGCGAGCACGGCTGGGTACCGGCCGTGATGGGCGCGAGCGAGGAGGCCGGGCAGATCTACGCCCGGCACGGCCTGGACGCGCTGGAGCTCGGTGACGAGGCGATCGTCGAGACCGCCGAGTTCACCCTGGAGGGCCGCGCCATGCGGACCGTCCGGCAGGCGTTCAACCGCGTCAAGCGGGCCGGGTACACGGTCCGCATCCGCCGCCACGCCGACATCCCGGCCGCGGAGATGGCCGAGCTGGTGCGCCGCGCCGACGACTGGCGCGACGGCGCGACCGAGCGCGGCTTCTCCATGGCGCTGGGCCGGCTGGGTGATCCCGCCGACGGCCAGTGCGTGATGCTGGAGTGCACCGACGGCAACGGCGACCTGCGGGCCGTGCTGTCCTTCGTGCCGTGGGGCCCCAAGGGCCTGTCCCTGGACCTGATGCGCCGCGACCGGGACTCCGAGAACGGCCTGATGGAGTTCATGGTCATCGAACTCCTCGAACGCTCCAAGGAGATCGGGGTCACCCAGGTCTCGCTGAACTTCGCGATGTTCCGGTCCGTCTTCGAGCGCGGGTCCCGGCTCGGGGCGGGTCCGGTGCTGCGGATGTGGCGCTCGCTGCTCAGCTTCTTCTCCCGCTGGTGGCAGATCGAGTCCCTCTACCGGGCCAACGCCAAATACCGGCCGATCTGGGAACCGCGGTTCATGCTCTTCGAGAAGAGTTCGGACCTGCTGCGGATCGGTGTCGCGGCCGGCCGGGCCGAAGGCTTCCTGGAGGCCCCCGGCCTTCCGAAGTGGCTGCACCGCAGACACCTGGAGACCCGCCGTTGACAGCGTGGAACGCCTCCCCACTCCGGCGGTTCGCCCACCGTGAGTGGGGGCCCCTGTTCCGGACCGTCCGGACCGCGCTCGTCCGCGACAAGTGGCGGGCGATCCCCCTGACCATCGGCGCGGTCTGCCTGACCTCGGTCTTCCAGATCGTGCAGAACACCTCCTGGGGCTTCCAGCCGGTCCAGAACCTCGGGTCGGTCAAGGCCGTCGACCCGCTCTGGCTGGCCCTGCTGCGGACCCCCCTGTCGCTGTTCGTCCCGGCCCTGGACCTGCCGGTGTGGGGGGCGCTCGCGCAGATCCTGCTCGTCTTCGGGATCTCGGAGATCTGCATCGGCTGGTGGCGCACGCTGCTGATCGGCTACGTCGCCACCCTCGCCGGGACCACGTACGCGCGGATCGGGCTCGCGCTGGGCCACGACCATCCCTTCGGCCTGCCGGTGTCCGACCGGATCGTCAACGACACCGGGCCCTCGGCCGCGGTGGTGGGGCTCGCCATCTACGTCTGCTGGCGCTACCGGGCGTACCTGACCGGCGCCCTCGTGATCCTGGCGATGATCGGCGAGGTGCTCGTCAAGGACAACCTGGCGGGCAAGGAGCACCTGGCGGCGATCGCCGCGGTCATGGCGGTGTGCGTGCTGCGGGCCCAGTGGCACCCGGTGCGCCCCCGCGCGGCCCTCGGGCAGCCACCTCCGCCCTGACCGCCGCGGAGCAGGCCGTACCGTATCGGGGTGACGACAGACCGCGGGCGGTTCGCCCCCACCCGGCAGTGGATGCGGGCCCATCCGCTCGCCACCGACGCCGTGCTGGCGTTCGGGGCGTTCACGGCCATGGTCGTCGGCTCCTTCGCCGATCCGCACGGGCCGCACGGGCCCACCTTCGGGACGCGCACCCCGGATCCGTTCTCGCTGCTGCTGATGCTGTTCGGCGCGGCCGCCCTGGTGTTCCGGCGCCGGCAGCCCCGTGCCGTGCTCGCCGTGACCTGCGGGCTCTCGCTGCTGGAGCTGACCACCGGGGAGCCCCGGGCGCCCGTCGCCATGTGCGCGGTGATCGCGCTGTACACGGTGGCCGCCCGCACCGACCGGCCCACGACCTGGCGGATCGGGCTGCTGACCATGGCCGGGCTGACGGGCGTGGCGATGCTCGCCGGACCGCTGCCCTGGTACGCGCAGGAGAACATCGGGATCTTCGCCTGGACGGGCATGGCCGCGGCCGCCGGCGACGCCGTGCGCAGCCGGCGGGCCTTCGTCGACGCCATCCGGGAGCGGGCCGAGCGGGCCGAGCGGACCCGCGACGAGGAGGCCAGGCGGCGGGTCGCCGAGGAGCGGCTGCGGATCGCCCGGGACCTCCACGACGTGGTCGCCCACCACATCGCCCTGGTCAACGTGCAGGCGGGGGTGGCCGCGCACGTCATGGACAAGCGGCCGGACCAGGCCAAGGAGGCGCTGGCCCACGTACGGGACGCCAGCCGGTCGGCGCTCAACGAGCTGCGGGCGACGGTGGGGCTGCTGCGGCAGTCCGGTGACCCGGAGGCGCCGACGGAGCCCGCGCCCGGGCTGGGCGTCCTGGAGGAACTGGTGGACACCTTCCGGCACGCCGGGCTGCCGGTGAAGGTGATCGTCCAGCTGGAACCCGAGGCGGGACCGCTGCCGGCGGCGGTGGACCTGGCGGCGTACCGGGTGATCCAGGAGGCGCTGACCAACGTGCGCAAGCACGCGGGCCCCGGGGCCAAGGCCGAGGTCAGCGTGGTCCGGGTCGGGCCCTCGGTGGAGGTGACCGTGCTGGACGACGGGGGCGCGGAGCCGGCCGCGGCCGGCGCGGAGCCGGGCGGAGGCCACGGCCACCTCGGCATGCGCGAGCGCACCGGCGCCCTGGGCGGCTCCTGCTTCGCGGGCCCCCGCTTCGGCGGCGGCTACCGCGTCCACGCGATCCTGCCGGTGTCATAGCCGCGGCCCATTTCAGCCCCGCCGGCGCTCGACATCCGCCCGGGCAACCTCAGCCCCGCCGGCGTTTGAGGCGTGGGGGTCCCCCCGGACGGAGTCTGGGGGAGGGTCTGGGGCGGAGCCCCTGGGGGCACCTCCCAGCGGTAGCTGGGGGAGAAACCCGGCTCCGCCCTCAGGTGTTGAGCAGGCGCAGCGCCGCCGGGGCGTAGCGCTCCCCGGCGACCGCGGTCGCCGGGACGGAGCGCTCCAGCTCGTCCAGCTGTGCGGCGGTGAGCGTCAGGTCGGCCGCTCCGGCGTTCTCCTCCAGGCGGGTGATGCGCCGGGTGCCGGGAATCGGGGCGACCTCCGGGCCACGGGCCAGCAGCCAGGCCAGGGCGAGCTGCACCGGGGTGCAGCCGATCCGGTCGGCCAGGGCCCGGACCCGTTCGACCAGGGCGAGGTTGCGCGTGAGGTTCTCGCCCTGGAAGCGCGGGTCGGTGCGGCGGTAGTCGTCCGCGTCCAGCTGGTCGAGCGAGGTGAGGGCTCCGGTGAGCAGACCCCGGCCGACCGGTGAGTAGGGCACGAGTCCGATGCCCAGCTCCCGTGCCGTGGGTGCGATGTCGGTCTCCACATCGCGCTCCCACAGCGAGTACTCCGTCTGCAGGGCGGTGATGGGGTGGACGGCGTGGGCACGGCGCAGGGTGTCCGCATTGACCTCCGACAGCCCCAGATGCCGGACCTTTCCGGCCGTGACGAGTTCGGCCATGGCCCCGACGGTCTCCTCGATCGGGGTGTCGGGGTTGCGGCGGTGCAGGTAGTAGAGGTCGATGGTGTCCACGCCCAGCCGGGCCAGCGACGCGTCGCAGGCCTGGCGGGCGTAGGCGGGACTGGAGTCGATGACGGCGCCGCCGGCCGTGCCACCGGGCCCGATGCCGCGGATGCCGAACTTGGTCGCCACCACCGCCTCGTCGCGGCGGCCCTTGAGGGCCCGGCCGAGCAGTTCCTCGTTCCGGCCGGCCGCGTAGACGTCGGCGGTGTCGAAGAACGTCACCCCGATGTCGAGGGCCCGCCGGATCGTGGCGACCGACTCGGTGTCGTCGCTCGTGCCGTAGAAGGCCGACATGCCCATGCAGCCGAGGCCGATCGCCGAGACCTGGAGTCCTGAGGTGCCGAGGGTGCGCTGGTGCATGGGGTGCCACTCCTTCGTTCCGGCCGCGCGTTCCGGCCGGGTCGTGGGTCGGGTTGTGGGTCGGGGGTTCGTGAATCGGTCGGAGGCCGTGGGCCGGCCGGCGTGCGTCGCGGTGGTCGCGAGGGTGCGGTCAGGCGTTCGGTGCGGGGTTGTGGGTGCGCGCGCTGCGGGCGGAGAGCAGCAGGGTGAGCAGGGCGCAGGCGGTCAGCACGGCGGCGACGGCGGTCACGGCGCGCGGTCCGGCGGCGGAGTCCACAAGGAGGCCGCCGGCCAGGGACCCTACGGCGATGGCGCCGTTGAAGGCGGCCACGTACAGCGACGAGGCGGCGTCGGACTCCTCCTTGGCGAGCTGCAGCACCCAGGTCTGCAGGCCCACGGGCAGGGCCGCGAAGGCCAGGCCCCACAGGACGAGCAGGGTGATCGCCGCGGGCCGCGAGTCGCCGAAGGCCCACAGCAGGGCGAGCGAGCCGGCCATCAGGACGAGCGCGCCCACCAGGGTGCCGTGCACCGAGCGGCCGACGACGGCGCCCGCGACGAAGTTGCCGGCGAATCCGGCGGCTCCGAAGACCAGCAGCAGCACACCGACCATGCCTTCGCTGATGCCGGTGACCTGCTCCAGGTACGGGGCGATGTAGGTGAAGGCGAGGAAATGGCCGATCATCACCAGCGCGGTGACCCCGACGGCGGCGCGCAGCCGGCTGTTGCGCAGGACGCGCGGCAGGGCGGCCAGGCTCCCGATGCCCTGGGCGGGCAGGCTGGGCAGCAGGAACAGCACGGCGACCAGTACGACGAAGCCGATCGCGGCGACGGCGGCGAACGCGGTGTGCCAGCCGGACCGCTGGCCGATCATGGTGCCCAGCGGGACGCCGAGCACCGAGGCCAGCGAGATCCCGCCGAGGACGAGGGCGGTGGCCCGCACGGCGTGCCGCTCGGGGACCAGACGGACCGCGATGGCCGCGGCGATCGACCAGAAGACGCCGTGGGCGAGCGCCACCAGCACCCGGGCGCCCAGGAGCACGCCGTAGGAGGTGGCGATCACGGCCAGCAGGTTGCCCGCGACGTACAGCACCAGGAGTCCGGCGAGCAGCCACTTGCGGTCGATGCGCCCGCACAGGGTGGTCAGCGGCGCCGCGGTGATCGCGGCGACGGCGGCGAAGCCGGTGACGAGGAAGCCGGCGGTGCCCACGGAGACGTCCAGGCCCGCGCCGATGGACGGCAGCAGCCCGATGGGAAGCGTCTCGGTGGTGACGAAGGAGAACGTGCCCAGCCCGAGGGCGATCACGGCCAGCCAGGCGCGCAGCGGTGAGGTGCCGGGATCGGGTGCGACGGTGCGCTGCCCGTCCTGGGCGGGAGCGGTTGAGGTCTGTGTCATGGCTGTCGGTCTCCCTGGGGTGAAGCGTCGATGGGGCCGTCGGGGCCGGTTCGGGTGAGGACGAGGGCGGAGGTGTCGCCGTCGGGCCGGGCGCGGGGGCTCCAGCCGTGCGGGCACGGGCCGGCGTCCAGGACGTCGGGTCCCATCGACCAGTGGGCGATCGCGCATCCGGGCACGACGCACAGAGCGTCGGACACGGGGGCGGAGCGGAAGGCGTGGGCGGGGCTGATGGGGAATCCGTTCACCGGGCGACGCCCCCGACGAGCTGCGCCGCGCGCTCGCGTGGCAGGTGTTTGGGGGACTCGGCGTCCCAGCGGATCAGGGCCGTGCCGACCCCCATGCCACCGCCGAAGCCGGCCAGCAGCACCAGATCGCCGTCCAGCAGCGCGCCGGACCGGTTGGCCTGGTCGAGCGCGAGCGGTATCGAGGCGGCGCCGGTGTTGCCGTGCAGGTCGACCGGCAGGTGGGCCTGGGCGTTGGGCAGCCCGAGGCTGGGGATGACCTCGCCGACCATCACACCGTTGGCCTGGTGCGGAACGAAGTGCCTGACCGCGGCCGGATCCACGTCGTGCGCGGCGAGCACCCCCTGGACGGCGGACGGCAGGCGCTCGTTGACGAAGTCGCGGACCTCGCGCCCCTGCATCTTGAAGAAGTGCTGGCCGTTGGCGAGGGTGCCGGCCGAGGCGGGGTGGCGGCTGCCGCCCGCCTGGACTCCGATCAGCGCGTGGAGGCTGCCGTCGGTGCTGGTACCGGTACCGACGATGCCGAATCCCGGCCGGGCCGGGCCGAGTACGACGGCTCCCGCACCGTCCCCGAACAGCACCGCGGTCTTGCGGTCGCTGTGGTCCAGGATCCGCGAGTAGACGTCCGCGCCCACGACCAGTGCGTACTTGGCCTCGCTGTGCTCGCTGATCCCGGCCAGCAGCTGCGCACCGGTCTGCAGGGCGAAGACGAAGCCGGCGCAGACGGCGTTGATGTCGAAGGCGGCGGCCTGCGTCGCGCCGATCCGGTCCTGCACCAGACAGGCGGTGGCCGGCTGCGGGTAGTCGGGGGTGGAGGTCGCCACGATCACCCAGGCGATGTCGCTTTCGCAGATCCCGGCGTCGTCCATCGCGGCCCGCGCGGCGGCGGTGGCCAGGTCGGAGGTCGCTTCGTGCGGCGCGGCGCGGCGGCGCTCGCGAATGCCGGTCTTGCGGACGATCCAGTCGGAGGTGACCCCGGCCCGCTCGGCGACCTCGGAGTTGGGCACGATGTCGCTCGGGAGGTACGAGCCGGATCCGACGATGCCGATGGTTGACGTTGCTGGTGAGTACACGGTCACAGCTGGTGCTCCAGAGGAGTGGCGGAGGGCCGGGCGTCGAGCAGGGCTCGCAGCACGGGGTCGTCGCCGACCGCGACCGGGTGGCCGACGCATTCGAGCATCGGCAGGTCGGATGGGTGATCGCCGTACGCGTAGCAGTCCCGCGGGTCGATCTCCGGTCGGGCGGCGAGGAACCGACGGACCGCGACCGCCTTCTGCGCACCGATCATCGGGGTCTCGATCAGCCCCGTGTAGGTACCGTCACCACCCGGGCCGGCCGGGCCGGCCGCCTCGACGAGAGGGCGGCTGCACAGCAGGTGCCCGGCGCCGACGGACCGCGCGACGGGGTCCAGGCAGGCGGGGAACGAACCCGAGACCAGGACGATTTCGGCGCCGGCCTCGCGGTGGGCGCGCAGCGCGTCCCGGGTCGTGTCGATGAACAGACCGTCCGCGGCGCGGTCCGCGAACCAGCGCTCGCCCCAGGCGGCGACGGTGGCGACGGATTCGCCCTTGTAGGCGGCGTAGTAGGCGCGGTTGATCTGCTCGCGCGGCGTGCCGGCGTCGGCGGCCCGCCGGAAGCCGGCGAGGAGCCGGTCGTACTCGGCCGTCCCGGCGGCACCGTGCCGGCCGGTCAGGTGGTACCGCAGGAAGTCGAACATGCTCTTGCAGTGGATCAGGGTCTCGTCCACGTCGGCGAAGACAAGGTAGGAACGAGAGGTCATGACGGGTCCCTCCTTCTGGTGCGGGATCGGGCTCCGGGCCGCCGCGCGACGGTGGCGGGCACGGTGGCGGGCGTGGTGACGGCGTCGGTCATCGCGTGCGGAAGACGCCGCGCGCCACGTTGAGGCCGTTCACGGCCGCCGGGACACCGGCGTACACGGCCATCTGCAGGATCGTCTCGACGGCGTCCTGCGGTGTGCCGCCGGCGTCGAGAACCGCGTGCACCTGTGCCGTGAGCTGCGGCCGGAGCGTGCCCAGGGCGGTGCAGGCGGCCACGGAGAGGATGGCGCGGGTGAGCGGGTCGAGACCGCCGCGCGAGGTGACGGGGTCGAGGTGGCCGAAGGCACTCTCGACGAGATCGTCCGCGAGGTCCGGGTCGAGGGCGCGCACGGAGGCCAGCACCTGCTCGCAGACCCCGCCGTCGCCGCCCGGGGCCCGCGGCGTTCGCGGCCCGCGCTCGGACCGTTCGGCGGACGGCACGCCCGCGCCCTCGGCGGCGAAGACGGACCGGACGACGCGCAGCGCCTCCAGCGTCGCGGGGAAACCGGCGTAGCCGCTCAGCCACAGGACCGTTTCGACGATCTCGCGGCGGTCGCACCCGACGTTGCGTGCGCCCCGTACGTGGAACTCCAGCTGCGGGGCGGCGTTGCCCAGCGCGGTGAGTGCCGCGACGGTGACGAGCTGGCGGGTGGGCAGCTCCAGGCCCGGGCGGGAACAGATGTCGCCGAAGGCGAAGCCGACGACCAGCTCACCGAAGCCGGGGGCCACGTCCTGGAAACCGTCGAGGATGCCGGGCCGCTCGGTGGCCTCGATCCGGCGCAGCGTCCGCAGCCCGCGCTCCATGCGGTCGTCCTCGTTGTCGTGCTCGGTGCCGGGGCGGGGGCGGGGGGTGCTCATGCCGGGCTTCCTTCCTGGTGCGGTGCGGTGCGGTGCCGGGCGTCGTGCCCGGTGCCGGGAGCGGGCGGTGTCAGGCGCCGCCGGCCCGGCTGAGCAGTGCGAAATCCGGGTCGGACCCCAGCGCGCCGCCTTCGGACCAGCGGTTTCGCGGCACCTCCTGGACGTAGACGGTGATCCGGTCGCGCGGCGCTCCGGTGACCCGGTGCACGGTCTCCGTCAGCTCTTCCACGAGCTCGCGGCACTTGTCGTCGTCCTCGCTGGGCCAGGTCGTCACGGAAATGATCGGCATGGTGGTGGTTCCTCTCGTCAGCCGGTGGTGATGAATTCGCCGAAGCTCGGTCCCTGCAGCTTCAGTTGCGCGTGGATGTCCCCGCCCAGACCGAACTGGCCGATCGCTCCGCCGTAGTTCTGCTGGTAGCTCATCCACAGCACGACGACGTTCACGATGCGATTGCCGCCGGTGCCGGGCGCCGGGAAGGGGTCGGGGAGCACCGCCCGGTAGCGGCCCCTGCCGTCCTGGTCGGTGACGAAGGCGTTGGGCACCCCGAGCGGTCCGGGCCGGGTCGGCCCGGCCGGGTCCAGGTCGTGCTCGCGCAGCGACATGACCGTGTACAGGCTGTTCGGCAGCATCCCGGAGAACTCGAAGCCGAACTCCCCGGATTTCCTGTCGTCGCTCAGCCGTACCTCGAGCTCGCCGCGCGCCCGGCCCCAGGTGCCGAGCGTCACCGGTTCGGTCACCTTCGGCCCGTCCTGCGCCCGCAGGTCCGGCACGGCGACCTGGTGGAACGGGTAGCTGGGGCGGACGACCTCGGACGCGTCCGGGAACTGCTCGGGGGCGAACACCATCGGGTAGTTGCTGCACGGCAGCGGCAGCGGCAGCGTGTGGAGCACGATCGCGTTGTCGGCGGGGCTGAACTGGCCGGGGTGGTCCGGCAGTTCACGAATGATGCGGTACGGCTCGTTCCGGCCGAACTCCGGCAGCGGGCTGTCGGCGGCGACGATCGCGCACCCCCAGCCGTTCGAGACGCCGCCCGCCCCGTCGTCACGGTTGATGCGACCGATCACGACGAAGTCGCCGTTCGCGTCCATCACTTCGCTGGGCGGGTAGGCCGGCCCCTGGGTGGTGAGACTCAGCTGGTAGGTGCGCGACGGTCCCATCCGCTTCTCCTCATCTGGTTTCTGGTCCTGCGACGGGTCGGCGTGCGGCGCCTACGCCACGCGGGCGTAGATCGTGGTGTAGAGACCGCGCTCGCCGCCCGCGATGAAGCGGTCACCGGCCTGGCGGACGATCTCCTGGTAACGCGGGGAGGTGAACACCGCGTTGTACTCGGCCGGGTCGCAGTTGAACCCGGAGACGAACATGACACCGGGTTCGGTGCTCAGCACCGAGTGGTACGCCTCGAAGGCCTCGACCTCGTCGGCGCCGCGCACCACGTCGTAGATGGTCTCCTCGCGCCAGGCGCGGTACGCGCTGTACACCCGCGGCGGCACCTCGATGTGGCGCATCTGCACGTAGGCCGTCTGCGGCAGCGGGGTGTCGACCGGCTTGGGCGCGTCGACGAAGCCCAGCACCTGACGGCGGAAGTCGCCCTCGGCCGCCGGGGCCAGCGTCTCCCACAGCTGGTCCCAGTCGGCGCGCAGGGCGCCGAGCTGCTCCCAGCCGGCGAGCGGGGCCAGCTCCAGGAGGGTGGAACCCTCCAGGCTGCGGAACAGCGCACGGCCTTCGAACGCCGACGCGGCGTGGTGGGCCTTCCATGCGGTGGCGGCGGCATCGACCTGGTCGGGCTTGACCGACAGTTCCACGGCGGTGATGAGTGATGCGGACATGACTGTGCTCCTCGGGGGATCTGTGAAAGGGAGAATCGGCCGACGGCCGGAATGCGGCGGCGGTCGGAGAGAACGGCCTGGGGCCGGGGTGCGGCGGCGGCCGGGGAATCGGCCTGGGGCCGGGGTCTGTCAGACGCCGGAAAGGGCGTCGGCCGGGGCCCGGAGCGTGTGCTCGACGGCCCGGCGGGCGCGCCGGTCCTCCTTGGCCTCGATCACGTCGGTGTCGAAGGCGGTGAAGGCCAGCTGGGTGAAGGCGGCGCGGCGGCCGGCCTGGTGGATGCCGACCTCGGCGCTGAAGGAGAGCCGGGACGGGTCCTGAGTCCGGGACTCGGTGATCCGGTACTCGATGGTCGAACACAGCGGGAACAGGAAGTTCTCGAAGGCGGTGTTCATGTGCTCGATGACGAAGTAGTACTTGCGCTGCGGCCACTGGGCGGCGAAGAACCGCTCGGTCACGGCGAGGAACATCTGCCGGGACGCCTCGATGGCGACCATGCCCTGCACATGCTGGCCGGTCTGGTGGTCGAGCAGGAGCTCGTTGTCGTTGTGCAGCCGCAGTCCGGCGCCGAAGAGCGAGTCGTCCACCTGGTGCAGATCCGCGATCAGGGCGTTGGCGACCTGGTGCTTGTGGACCTCGCCGGCTCCGCTGAGGGTGGAGGGCTGAAGCCGGATGTGCATGCGGTCCAGGCCGCGATGGCGCAGTTCCTCGACGATGACGAACACATCGGCCTCGGACACGCCCTGGGCGCTTTCGACGAGGACCGGAACGCCGTCCTTGGCGTAGACGCCGCGCCGGATGTCGTCGACTAACTGCGAGACGGTGAACACGTTCTCCTGGACGGCGAACCCTCTGAACCGGTCCCCGACCAGGACGATGCTCTGGATCGACTGATTGATTGGAACTCCTCGGTAGTGGAGCCCTGCGGCATGGAACTGCCACGGCGGGCGACCAGAGTGATGAGTGTGCGAAGCGCGAAGACCGTGGCGTTCCGAGCGCCGCGCGGCCCCGGCCCAGGCTGTGTGCCGGGCTGTACCAGGGCCCGGCGGCTCTGTCGAGGTGCCTGCCGGGCTGATGTCACCGACACTAAGCGATCATGCGAAAGGGTGCAACCAACTAGATGGTTTTTTAACCATCCAGTTGGTTGGCCGCTAAGCTGAGTTCATGACCAAGGACGCAACCCGAGACACGCCGACCCGTCTCCTGGACGCGGCCCGTGCGGAGTTCGCCAAGTTCGGCATCGCAGGCGCCAGGGTGGACCGCATCGCCGAGCAGGCCGCGGCGAACAAGCAGCGCCTGTACTCCTACTTCGGCAGCAAGGAGCAGTTGTTCTCCACCGTCCTGGCGCACGCGTACCGGGAACTGGGCGAGCAGGTGCCGGTGCCGACGACGCGGGAGGACCTCGAGCACTACGTCGGCCGGATCTTCGACTACCACCGCCGTGACACCAGTCTCGTGCGGCTCCTGGCCTGGGAGGGCCTGCACTACGGGGACGCCGCGATTCCCGGCGAGGAGGAGCGCCAGGCGTACTACCTGAGCAAGAACGAGACCCTCGGCAAGGCACTGTCCCTCACCTCGCCCCAAGAGGTCGGTCATCTGCTGATGACCCTGATCGGGATCGCCTCCTGGCCCTTCGTGGTGGAGCAGCAGCGCCGGCTGATGGCAGGCCTCGCGCCCGACGACGAAGAAGGCTGGGACCACTTGCGCGCCAGCCTCACGTCGTACGCGTGCGCGGTCATCAACAGCCGCGCGCCCGCACCGGACCCCGTTGCTTCACCGTGACGTCCGGCGGGGCTAACGGCAGGTGCGCCGCCAAGCGCCCAGTTCGTACTTCTTCTCCAGGGAGCTCAGTTTCAGTTCGCGCGATTGGGCGCAGAAGCGGGCCGTCGGGAGTTCGTACTCCACGTGGAAGACGGCCTTGCCCGCTTCGATGAAGGGGGTCAGCTTCTCGCACTCGCGATACTGCGCGCACTGCTCGTTCACCGCGAAGTCGAACTCGCCGACGAGCTCCGGGATCTGGTCCAGGTCGTTCTTGAGGCCGACCGCCATCCCCCGGTCGTGCGCCAGCTTCGCGATCAACCGGTTGTAGCGCAGCTGGTCGTCGGCGGTGAGCGGGAAGCCGGACGTGTTGCGGTAGGCGTCCATGTTGTCCGGCTCGACCGCGTCGAAGCCCTTGTCCCGGCACATGTCGAACCGTTTGGCCATCAGCGGCTCCAGCTCGGCCACCCGGCGGATGTCCAGCCAGCGTTCCCCCTCCCAGCCGTTGCCCTGGCCGAGCAGTTCCTTCGGGAACGCCTCCGCGTCGGGGCGGAAGTCCTCCCAGGCTCCGGTGGAGAGGTAGCAGATGGTCTTGCGCCCGGCCTTCTTCAGGGCCGTGACCTGCTGCTTGGTGGTGGTGAAGCCGTCGACGTCGTACACGGGCGCCTTCACCGAGGTGTCGAGCTTCCCGGTGAGCTGCCACTGCCAGCCGACGCCCGGCGGGGGCTGCCAGAGCTCCCCCGGCGCCTGGTCGGGCCACAAGTACGGCTCGTCCTCGCCGTCGTCCGGCGGCCCCGCGGTACAGGCGGCGAGCAGGAGCAACGGCAGGAGCAGCAGGAGTCTCAGCCGTTTCATACCGCCGCCTCCAGGGCGTACGGGAGGGTCCCCCACGGGTGGGCGCCGGTGCCGGGGACCGCGCAGTGCACGCCCGCCCGCCGCTCCTCGGCGAGCTCGGCGGCGGGCGCGCCCGGCGGCACCGCGTACACGAGGTGGCAGAACCGCTGGGCGGGATGGTCCGCGGTCCAGGGCGGTACGGCGGCCGCGTCCCGGTAGGCGTCCCAGGGGCCCTCGAAGGTGACGAGCAGGTCCGCGAGTTCGGCGTAGCCGGGATGCGGGTGGACCCCGTGGTTGAGGACGAGGGTGCGGGCGCCCGCGGCCCGTGCCGCGACCGCGAGCCGCCCGTAGTGCGGGAGGAGTTCCGGATCGGCGGAGGCCTGGTCGAGGAAGGCCCCGTCCGTGGCGTACCAGTCGCGGTGGCGCAGCAGGTCCTGCACCACCGCGGCGTGCGGGCGCCGCCCGTAGTCGGTGTCGGCGTACCCGAGGACGGGCACCCCGGCCTCGCGCAGCCGCTCGGCGACGCGGGCGAACCGCTCGTCGGGGGCTGCGCCCGGACCGCTGTCGGGGTTGAGCACCACCGAGTGCAGCCGGCCGGCGGAGTCTATGAGCCGCTCCCAGGCCTCGGGCCGGTCGGCGGGGTGCTCGTAGAGGGGCACCAGCAGCATGGGGTCCATCTTCTCCTGCGTCTCGTACGTGTCGGACGTCATCGGTGGGCGGTGGCGCGGCCGAGGAGCAGGCAGACCAGGGTGGCCAGGACGGCGGCGGCGGTGCCCGCGACCACCAGCTGGACGGCCCGGGGCTGGCCCAGCCCGGTCAGCAGGGCCAGGCTCTGGGCGACGGCGGCCGAGGCGCAGACCGCGGCGGCGGGCCGGACCGCTCCGAAGGACTGCAGGAGCAGCCCCGTCCACATCACCGCCCCGAGCAGCAGCAGGGTGGCGACCCGGACTCCGGTGAGGCCGGGGGCGCCGGGCCACAGGAGGGTTCCGGTCAGGCCGAGGAGCAGCAGCACCGCCAGGTAGACGGCGAGGCACCGGGCCAGCGTGCCGAGCATCCGCTGCCGGAAGGCGCCGGGCGAGCGGGCGCCCTGGAGCCCGGAGAGGCTGCCGCTGCGGAAGCGGTGGAGCAGCCATTCGGCGGGACCCATGCTGAGGGTGAGGGCGACCGCCGAGGGGGCGGCGACCGCTTCGGCGGGGCCGCCGGCGAGCACCTCTCCGAGGGCGGCGTACAGCACGAGCAGGCCGGTGCCGAGGCCGAAGACCCCGTACGGCACGGAGTCCCCGAGCCGGGGCCCGCGGGCCGCGAGTTCCTCCTCGGCGCCGCGCAGCATCTGCCAGCGCACGGGGCCCTTGCCGGGCCGGCGCACCGCCCAGCCGCGGATCCGGAGCACGGCGGCCCGCATCCCGTCGGCCAGCGGGAGTTCCCGTACGGCCAGGGTGCAGGCGGCCACCAGGGACACCACGAGCAGGGTGACCCGTACCGGCACGGGCAGGTCGACGAAGAGCACGAGCAGCGCCCCGGCGGCCATCGGGCCGAGTGCGGCGAGCAGCACCCGCTCCCGGCCGAGGACCAGCAGGCAGGTGGCGGCCCCGACGTACAGGGCCTGTCCGGCGGCGAAGGCGTACGAGAACGGCGGCCCGCCGGGCACGGCCAGCGCGGCGGCGGTGCCCAGCAGGGATCCGACGGGGGCGCCGACGAGCAGGGTGCGACCGGCGGCAGCCCGGTCCCCGAGGCCCAGCCAGGAGTAGGCCCGGTGGGAGAGGGTCTGGTCCCAGACCCAGCCGATGAGCGCCCCGGCGAGCAGGGTGAGCGTCCCGGCCGGCAGGCCGAGCCGGTCCTGCGGGCCTTCGAGGAGGGGCGCGCCGAGGAGGTAGGCGAGGCCGGGCAGGGCGAAGATCACCCCGCGCAGCAGGCAGGCGGTGAGGGAGACCTTCCAGGGGTCGGGGGCGGCGCCCGGGTCCGGGAAGGAGCGGGGGACCCGGGCGTAGAGCTCCTCGGCGAGGCTGAAGGAGTCGTGCCGGCCGTAGGTGAGCCGGA
This sequence comes from Streptomyces sp. NPDC090045, assembly GCF_044747975.1. NCBI lineage: Bacteria > Bacillati > Actinomycetota > Actinomycetes > Kitasatosporales > Streptomycetaceae > Streptomyces > Streptomyces sp. NPDC090045. The sequence goes on along the minus strand of NZ_JBIVFA010000001.1, from coordinate 805,464 downwards.
TGTGTTCGTCCGTCATGCCGTCGGATTCGAGGATGGCGGCGATCTCGTCGGGGTGGACGGCGGCGGAGATGAACCCGCCGAGGCGTTCGGCGAGTTCGTCCATCGGGTCGGCGGCCGGTCCGGGGCCGTCGCGGCGCGGGCGCGGGATGGCCGGGAGGGTGTCGGCGCCGGGGCCCGCGCCGGGCGGCTTGAGCCAGAGGGATCCGCTCACCACAGGCTCCCGTCGGCGGCGAGTTCGCGGTACCAGGGATCGGCGAGCCGCTGGGTCCAGCTGTCTCCGGCGTGGACGGGCAGCACGGGCTGGCCGGCGAGTTCCCGGTAGATGTGCCGGAAGCCGTCCACGGACTGGTGGAGGGTGAACTTCTCCACCACCCGTTTGCGGGCCAGCCGGCCGAGCTCGGCGCGGCGTTCGTCGTCGCGGAGCAGGGCGAGGGTGGCGCGGGCCATGGTCTCGGGCTCGCGCGGCGGGACGACCAGACCGGTGTCGCCGACGGCCTCGCGGACCCCGCCGACGTCGGTGGAGACGGTGGTGCGTCCGCAGGACATGGCCTCGATGATGCTGAAGGGGAAGCCCTCGCTGATGCTGGAGAGCATCACGACGTGGCCGGCGGCGTAGGCCTGGGCGACCTGCTCGATGCGGCCCTCGTACGTGATCCCGTCGCTCACCCCGAGTTCGGCGGCGAGGTCCTCCAGCCGGAGCTTGTACGCCTCGCAGCCGGCCGGGACCGGCCCGAAGAGGCGCAGCCGCAGGGCGGGCAGTTCCTCGCGCATGAAGGCGTAGGCCCGGACGAGGGTTTCGAGGTCCTTGATGGGGTCGATGCGGCCGCACCAGCTGAGGGTGGGCACGTCCGGTTCCGGGCCGGCCTCGGGGAAGGCGTGCGGGTCGACGCCGTTGTAGACGGTGCGGATGCGCTCGGAGTCGGCGCCTCCGCGCTCCTCCCAGCGGCGGTTGTACTGGTTGCACGGGGTGATCAGGTCGGCCTGCCGGTAGCCCTCGGTGTTGAGCTCGCGGTAGAAGCCGAGCATGAGCGCCTTGACGGGCCAGCGCTGTCCGGCGCTGCGGTAGCCGAGGTAGCGCTCGCGCAGGTAGATGCCGTGCTCGGTGAGCAGGAAGGGGACCCCGTCGAGGTGTTTGGCGGCGAGGGCCGGAAGGGTGGCCAGGCCGCTGCTGACGGCGTGGGCGACGCTGTCGGGCGGGATCCGTACGCCGAGCGGGCGCAGCGCGTGTTCCAGCAGGTCGGTGGCGGTGAGCGCGTCGTGGATGGTGGGCTCGGCCGCGGCGGTGGTCAGGCCGGGGCGGGTCCACACGGTCATCAGCAGCCGCAGAACCGATTCGGAGCGCAGGGCCGGTGCCAGTTTCCCGGCCCGGGCGAGGACGGCGAGTTCGCGCAGGGCCGCGGAGAATCCGTGCCGGGCGGGGTCGCCCGCGGGATCGAGCAGGGAGAGCAGGAAGGTTTCGTAGACCTCGGTGAAGCGGCGGTGGGCCTTGCCCCGCAGAGCTGAACGGCGGCCGCGTCCGGGGGGCGGACCCCAGAGCGGGACGGCGGTGTGCCGGTAGACGTTGCGCGGCAGTTCCCAGGTGACCGGCTCGCGTCCGGAGCCGGTCAGGGCTATGACGTTGAAGTCGACCTCCGGCATGCCGCGCACCAGTTGGTCGCACCAGGTGCTGACTCCCCCGTGGACGTGCGGGTAGGTGCCTTCGGTGAGCATGGTGACGTGACGCCCATGACTCATACGGTGTGTCCCCCCAGGACGGAAAAGGGGCCGGCGCCCATGGGTGTGCGGAGCGCCGGCGCTGGGTGTTGCTCGTGACGGCTTGCTGGACGGACGATCGGCTGAGCGGCGTGAGCGTGACGGACGGTCGGCCGGGCAGCCCGAACGTGACGGACGGTCAGCTGGGCAGCTTGAGCGTGACGGCGCTCTGGAGCAGTTCGGGAGCCGTCCAGGTGGAGCGGGTGCCGGCGTAAGCGGTGCCGAAGTCGGCGGTGCCGAGCAGCATCTGCTTCTTCGTCCCGGTGGGGGCGGTGACCGGGGCGACGACTCCGGACGGCGCCTTGACGGTGACGGTGGTGCCGATGCGGTAGGCGGTGACCTTGCCGTCCGCGAGCGCCTTGTCCCAGGCGGCGCGGCGCTGGAGCTCGACGCCCGTGTCCTTCATGGACTGGTTGACGATCGGCGCGCTGGGCGCGTAGAGGCTGCGGTAGGTGTCGAGGACCTGGTTGAGCACGGGGTAGAGGGTCCGGTCCTCGGCCAGGTTGGCCTGGTGGACGTAGTGCGGGCGGGGGTCGTTGGCCAGCACGTGGCGCAGGGCGGTCCGGGCCTCCTGCGGGACGATGTACTGGAGGTAGCCGGTGTTGACGTCGAGCGCGGCCGGCAGACAGGTGGAGGTCCCCGGGTTGTCCTCGCAGGCACCGCTGCCGCCGGCGGCGCGGCTGGTGTAGATCCAGTTGTACTCGTCGGCCATCTCGGCGTTGGTGCCCGTGTTGTAGTACACGTTCATCGGGTGCCGGGGGACGGTGAGGGCCGCGCCGACCGCCCGCTGTGCGGGTTCGCGGGAGTTGTCGCTGCCGGCCCACTTGACCCCGGTGTCGGCGAGGGCGCCGGCCAGGTTGGGGTTGTCCACGGGCTGCTGCGGTGCGGTCTTGAGCCCGGAGTGCTCACCGGTGACGAGCTCGGTCCGGTCGGTGGTGATGCCCTTGGAGGCGGCCCAGTTGTTGTTGTCGCGGATCTGGGCGGCGATGTCGGCGCGGCTCATGTACTGGACGGCGCCCTGGGCGTTCTTCGTGCACGTCCAGGGGACGACGGCGGTGTTCTGGACGCAGCCGAGGAACGGGTGGGTGTAGGTGTGGTTCATCCAGCGGTACTTGGCGCGGTCGGCGACGAGCTGGGCGGTCAGGGCGTCGACCCCGCCGTTCTCGGCCTTCCACTCCTCGCCGGCGCCCCCGTTGAAGAGCATGTCGAGCTTGAAGCTCTTGGACGTCTGCCACTGCGCCGCGTACACGGCGTCGGCGGCGCTCATCCGGATGGTGCTCTCCTTGCCCTCTCCGCCCTCGCAGGCGTAGTCGCCCGGCGTGCAGTTCAGCTCCTTGTTCCAGCGGGCGTCGGGGGCGAAGACGTCGTCGACGTGGACCGCGAAGTAGTTGCGGCTCTGGCCGAGGTGGACCCCCTGGGTGAGCCAGTCGACGATGCCGCGCGCCAGCAGGCGGAACTGCTGCTGGTACTGGTTGTAGCCGAAGGTGACGACCAGCTCGCTGCGCCCGTCGTGGGTGTACTCGCCGACGAGCGAGGCCCGTCCGGAGCCGACGGGGGCGTCGAGGTAGCTGGTGTAGCCGGGGCGCGGCTTGCCCATGAACCCGAAGCTCTCGGGGACGAGGGCGGAGTTGTCCTCGAAGGTGACCTGTCCGCCGAGGTAGGCGAAGGGGCCCGCCTTGCCGGCCGGGGTGACCGCGGCCTGGGTGCCGTCGAGCTGGCCGCTGTAGCCGCCGTTGTCGGTGTATTCCAGCCCGACGCCCGGGTGCGACCAGGTGTAGGCGTCGACCTGGCGGATCCCGTACGTCGTCTCGTACGCGGCGAGCGCGGCCATCTCGGCCGAGCCCTCGCCGAAGGGGTTCTCGTTCGGCAGGACGACGCCCTGGTACTTGGCGCGCGGCCGGCCGTCGAGCGTGTCGCTGAGGAACGCCGCGTTGATGACCGGGCGGCTCGCGCTGCCCAGCTCGACGCGGGTGTACGGGACTCCGGTGTCCCGGAGCTCCGCGGTGACCGCCTGGACCGAGCTGCCGCCGTCGTCGACGACGAGCACCTTCAGGTCGATCCGCGGTGCCTCGGCCGCCTGGGCGGTCGAGGCGGGTACTGCCACGGACACCAGGGCTGCGGCGGCCATGACGGCGGCGAGCCTGTTCATCCGATTCTTGTTGACCATTTCGGCCTTTCCCCCCGCAGGCATCCCTCGACACGGCCCATGGCGGACGGCCGGGCCGGGGAGGCTCTGTGGAAATCATGCAAAGGAACCCCGCGTCCCCTTGCGAGAGTGGACCGAGTCTCTCGGACCTCGTCAGGTCTACGAGGCAAACCTGGAGCAGAGTCCACGGATGGGTGAACCTGACGGCCCCTTGATCGAACAACTTGCCAAACCTTCGAGTGACGTGCGGGCGAGTCCCTACGCGTAGGCTCATTTCTGGCGGCCGTCGGGCCCGGAATACGATCGCTACGGATGGCCGTCCACCCACTCGGCCCACACACACAAACGGAAGCGAGACTTCACCACCGTGACTGCTCTGACTCTCAGCACTGCCGGCGCGGCGACGCTCCGCGCCGACGCCCTCGTCGTCGGCGTCGCGAAGGGCCCCAAGGGCGCGATCGTCGCCGCGGGCGCCGAGGCCGTGGACCAGGCCTTCGACGGCAAGCTCGCCGGTGTCCTCGACGCACTCGGCGCCTCGGGCGCCGAGGGCGAGGTCACCAAGCTGCCGGCGCCGGCAGGCCTCAAGGTCCCGGTCGTGCTGGCGGTGGGGCTCGGCTCCGTCCCGGAGAAGGACGAGTCGTTCGACGAGGAGGTGCTGCGCCGCGCCGCCGGCGCCGCCGCCCGTGCGCTGCACGGCAGCAAGAAGGCCGGCTTCGCCCTCCCGCTGGAGGACGCCTCGGCCGTCACCGCCGTCGCCGAGGGCGCGCTGCTGGGCGCGTACGCGTTCACCGCCTACCAGGGCGGCGAGACCAAGGTCCGCAACGGCAAGGACTCCGCTCCGAAGCAGCCGCTGACCGAGGTGGCCCTGCTGGGCGCCAAGCCCCGCGACAAGGAGCACAAGGCCGCCGCCGAGCGCGCCGCGGTCGTCGCGGCCGAGGTCAACGTCGCCCGTGACCTGGTGAACACCCCGCCGAACGACCTGACCCCCGAGGCCTTCGCCGCGGTCGCCTCCGCAGCCGCGAAGGAGAACGGCGTCAAGGTCCAGGTGCTGGACGAAAAGGCCCTGGTCAAGGGCGGCTTCGGCGGCATCATGGGCGTCGGCAAGGGCTCCGAGAACCTGCCGCGCCTGGTGAAGCTCAGCTACACGCACCCGAAGGCGGAGAAGACCCTGGCCTTCGTCGGCAAGGGCATCACCTACGACTCGGGCGGCATCTCCCTGAAGCCGGCCGGCCACAACGAGACGATGAAGTGCGACATGGCCGGCGCCGCCGCCGTCTTCGCCGCCGTCGTCGCGGTCGCGAAGCTGGGCCTGCGGGTCAACGTCACCGGCTGGCTCGCGCTCGCCGAGAACATGCCGTCGGGCTCCGCCACCAAGCCGGGTGACGTCCTGCGCATGTACAGCGGCAAGACCGTCGAGGTCCTCAACACGGACGCCGAGGGCCGCCTGGTCCTCGGTGACGCGCTGACCAGGGCCTCCGAGGACGCCCCGGACGCGATCGTCGACGTCGCCACCCTGACCGGCGCCATGGTGCTCGCCCTCGGCGACCGCACCTTCGGGATCATGTCGAACGACGACGCCTTCCGCACGTCGATCCACGAGATCGCCGAGGAGGTCGGCGAGGCCTCCTGGCCGATGCCGCTCCCCGCGGAGCTGCGCAAGACCATGGACTCCCCCACCGCCGACATCGCCAACATGGGTGTCCGCATGGGCGGCGGCCTGGTGGCCGGCCTCTTCCTGCAGGAGTTCGTCGGCGAGGGCATCACCTGGGCCCACCTCGACATCGCCGGCCCCGCCTTCCACGAGGGCGCGCCGCACGGCTACACCCCCAAGGGCGGCACCGGCTCGGCCGTGCGCACCCTGGTCCGGCTGGCCGAGCGCACCGCCACGGGCGACCTGGGCTGACGGCCCGGATGTGAGACGTGACGCACCCCGGGCGCCGGTCAGGGCCCGGGGTGCGTTCGGCTTATGGCGAAACATCGGGGAACCGTACGTTTCTACGCATCGGTAACCCTCGCCTCTGACGGAAGCTCCGTCCACAGTGCGGGCCCGGCGTCCCGCGTTCCCCCGACAAATGCGAAGATGGGTTCTCGGCAGGACAGGGCCCCCACCACAGGGCCGAAGAAACAAGCGGCCGATTACCAGCCGCCGCCCGGTCACAGAGGACCGGTGCCCGGCGCACATGCATGGAGGACGTGACGTGGCGAACGACGCCAGCACCGTTTTCGACCTAGTGATCCTCGGCGGTGGCAGTGGCGGTTACGCCGCGGCGCTGCGCGCATCCCAGCTGGGTCTGGACGTTGCCCTGATCGAGAAGAACAAGCTCGGTGGCACCTGCCTGCACAACGGCTGCATCCCCACGAAGGCTCTGCTGCACGCGGGCGAGATCGCGGACCAGGCTCGTGAAGCCGCCCAGTTCGGTGTCAAGGCCTCCTTCGAGGGCATCGACATCGCGGGGGTCCAGAAGTACAAGGACGAGGTCATCTCGGGCCTTTACAAGGGCCTCCAGGGCCTGGTCGCCTCCCGCAAGGTGACCTACATCGAGGGAGAGGGCCGCCTCTCCTCCCCGACTTCCGTCGACGTGAACGGCCAGCGCATCCAGGGCCGCCACATCCTGCTGGCGACCGGCTCCGTGCCGAAGTCGCTGCCGGGTCTGGACATCGACGGCAACCGCATCATCTCCTCGGACCACGCGCTGGTCCTGGACCGCGTGCCCGAGTCCGCGATCGTCCTGGGCGGCGGCGTCATCGGCGTCGAGTTCGCCTCGGCGTGGAAGTCCTTCGGCTCCGACATCACCGTCATCGAGGGCCTCAAGCACCTCGTGCCGGTCGAGGACGAGAACAGCTCCAAGCTGCTGGAGCGCGCCTTCCGCAAGCGCGGCATCAAGTTCAACCTCGGCACCTTCTTCGACAAGGCCGAGTACACGGAGAACGGCGTCCGCGTGACGCTGGCCGACGGCAAGACCTTCGAGGCCGAGGTGCTCCTGGTCGCGGTCGGCCGCGGACCGGTCTCGCAGGGCCTGGGCTACGAGGAGCAGGGCGTCGCGATGGACCGCGGCTACGTCCTGGTCGACGAGTACATGCAGACCAACGTGCCGACCATCTCGGCCGTCGGTGACCTCGTCCCGACCCTCCAGCTCGCGCACGTCGGCTTCGCCGAGGGCATCCTGGTCGCGGAGCGTCTGGCCGGTCTCAAGACCGTCCCGATCGACTACGACGGTGTCCCGCGCGTCACCTACTGCCACCCCGAGGTCGCTTCCGTCGGCATCACCGAGGCCAAGGCCAAGGAGATCTACGGCGCGGACAAGGTCGTGGCCCTGAAGTACAACCTGGCGGGCAACGGCAAGAGCAAGATCCTGAAGACCGCGGGCGAGATCAAGCTCGTCCAGGTCAAGGACGGTGCCGTGGTCGGCGTCCACATGGTCGGTGACCGGATGGGCGAGCAGGTCGGCGAGGCCCAGCTGATCTACAACTGGGAGGCTCTGCCGGCCGAGGTCGCGCAGCTCATCCACGCGCACCCGACCCAGAACGAGGCGCTCGGCGAGGCCCACCTGGCCCTGGCCGGCAAGCCGCTTCACTCCCACGACTAATCGTCACGGGCGCGACGACCACTTCCGCACATTCGTTAGGAGCAACTGAAACCATGTCGGTTTCCGTAACCCTTCCGGCGCTCGGTGAGAGCGTCACCGAGGGCACTGTCACCCGCTGGCTGAAGGCCGAGGGCGAGCGCGTCGAGGCCGACGAGCCGCTGCTCGAGGTGTCGACCGACAAGGTCGACACCGAGATCCCGTCGCCCGTCTCCGGCATCCTGGCCTCCATCAAGGTCGCCGAGGACGAGACCGTCGAGGTCGGCGCCGAGCTGGCCGTCATCGACGACGGCTCCGGCGCCCCGGCCGCCGCCGCGGCTCCGGCTGCCGAGCCGGCCGCCGCCCCCGCCCCGGTCGCCGCTCCGGCCCCCGTCGCCGAGGCCCCCGCGGCCCCGGCTCCGGTCGCCGAGGCCCCCGCCGCCGCTGCCCCGGCCGCGTCCGGCACCGATGTCGTGCTCCCCGCCCTGGGCGAGTCCGTCACCGAGGGCACCGTCACCCGCTGGCTGAAGCAGGTCGGCGAGTCCGTCGAGGCCGACGAGCCGCTGCTCGAGGTCTCCACGGACAAGGTCGACACCGAGATCCCCGCCCCGGTCTCCGGCACGCTGCTGGAGATCCGGATCGGCGAGGACGAGACCGCCGAGGTCGGCGCCGTTCTGGCCGTCATCGGCGCCGCCGGTGCCGCCCCCGCGGCCGCCCCGGCCGCCGCCCCGGCTCCGGTCGCTACCCCGGCTGCCGCCGCACCGGCTGTCGCTGCCCCGGCTCCGGTCGTGGCCGCCCCCGCCGCTGCCGCCCCGGTCGCCGCTCCGGCCCCCGTGGCCGCGCCGGCTCCCGTGGCTGCCCCGGCTCCGGTCGCCGCTCCGGCTCCGGTTGCCGCTCCGGCTCCGGCCGCCGCGGTCTCCGCCGGTGACGAGGGCGCGTACGTGACCCCGCTGGTGCGCAAGCTCGCCTCGGAGTCCGGCGTCAACCTGTCCACGGTCTCGGGCACCGGTGTCGGTGGCCGCATCCGCAAGCAGGACGTCCTGGCCGCCGCCGAGGCCGCCAAGGCCGCCGCTGCCGCCCCGGCTCCGGCCGCTGCCGCTCCCGCCGCGAAGGCCCCGGCCGCCGTGGTCTCCGAGCTGCGCGGTCAGACCGTCAAGATGACCCGCATGCGCAAGGTCATCGGCGACAACATGATGAAGGCCCTGCACTCGCAGGCTCAGCTCAGCTCCGTGGTCGAGGTGGACATCACCAAGATCATGAAGCTGCGCGAGAAGGCCAAGGGCGCGTTCCTGGCCCGTGAGGGCGTCAAGCTCTCGCCGATGCCGTTCTTCGTCAAGGCCGCTGCCCAGGCGCTGAAGGCCCACGCGGTCGTCAACGCCCGGATCAACGAGGACGAGGGCACCATCACCTACTTCGACTCGGAGAACATCGGCATCGCCGTGGACTCCGAGAAGGGCCTGATGACCCCGGTCATCAAGGGTGCCGGTGACCTCAACCTGGCGGGCATCTCCAAGGCGACCGCCGACCTGGCCGCCAAGGTCCGCGGCAACAAGATCACGCCGGACGAGCTGTCGGGCGCGACCTTCACCATCAGCAACACCGGCTCGCGCGGTGCGCTGTTCGACACGGTCATCGTGCCCCCGAACCAGGTCGCCATCCTGGGCATCGGTGCCACGGTGAAGCGCCCGGTGGTCATCGAGACCGCCGAGGGCACCAACATCGGCATCCGCGACATGACGTACCTGACCCTGTCCTACGACCACCGCCTGGTGGACGGCGCGGACGCGGCCCGGTACCTCTCGGCCGTCAAGGCGATCCTCGAGGCCGGCGAGTTCGAGGTCGAGCTCGGCCTGTAAGGCTCACCGCACGGCACCAGCTGTCGCACCACGGCGCCCCCGCCCGGAACTTCCTCCGGGCGGGGGCGCCGTCGTCCTCCCGCCTCGGCGGTTTCCTGTAACCAGCCTCACCCGGCGTCCCTGACCGGGAACGCATCGCGTCGGCCTACTCCGCCGTATTGTCTACGCATCAGCCCCGGACCACCCCTGCACCCGCACCCAGGAGATGAACCGCCGATGATCACCCCACCCGTCGTGCACTCGCTGCGCGAGCAGATCCGCGAGCACATCGTGGAGGGGATCGTCAGCGGGCGCTGGAAGCCCGGGGAGCGGATCGTCGAGCGGCGGATCGCCGTGGAGCTGGAGGTCAGCCAGACGCCCGTACGGGAGGCCCTGCGCGAGCTGGAGACCCTGCGGCTGATCGAGTCGGCGCCGAACAAGGGCGTGCGCGTACGGAACCTCTCCGCGGCCGATCTGGAGGAGATCTACCCCGTCCGGGCCGGTCTGGAGCAGATCGCGGCCGAGCTGGCCGCGCCGCGGCTGGCGGCGGACTGCTCGGCGCTGGAGCCGCACGTGGCGGCCCTGTGGGAGGCCGACCGCACCGAGGACGGGACCGCGCAGGTGCGGCACACCGTCGGGTTCCACCGGGAGATGGTCCGGGCGGCCGGGAACAGCGTGCTGCTGCACACCTGGGAGAGCCTGGGCATCGAGGTGTTCACGGCCCTGTCGATCCGCTGGCTGGGAACCGTCCAGAAGTCGTACGCCGAGGAGCACGAGGCCCTCGTCGAGGCCTTCCGGAGTCAGGATCCGGACATCGGCCTGCTGGTGAAGCGGCACGTCCTGGGGTGCGCTCCGAGGGCGTGATCCCCAGACGATCGGCCCGTTTCACCCCCATTTGACCGGCACCGCGTGCCTTTCCGGCTGGCACGCGGTGCCGACTTTCGTCAGATGGACGTTTCTTTGTCACTTTTATTTGATCGATCATCGATCAGCGATTTACAGTCGTCGCGGACCTCAACCAGGTCCGCCAACCCTGTCCTGCCCGTCAGGGATTTTTCACCACCTCTCCATTACCCGGAAGGCGGCGCACAGCGATGTCCGACCCCGTAGGAAAGCTTCCGAGCGAGCTCGACCAGCTCCCGGACCGCGACACCGAGGAGACCGCCGAGTGGGCGGCCTCCCTCGACGCCGTCGCCAAGGCCGCCGGTACACGCCGGGCCGAATACCTGCTGCGTCGCACCCTCCAGCACGCCGAGGCCGCCGGCCTCGCGCTCCCCAAGCTGCTGGAGACGGACTACGTCAACACCATCCCCACCGCCGCGGAGCCCGAGTTCCCCGGTGACGAGGAGATGGAAGCCAAGATCACCGCGTGGAACCGCTGGAACGCGGCCGCCATGGTGACCCGCGGCTCCAAGTACGGCGTCGGCGGCCACATCGCCACCTTCGCCTCCGCCGCGTGGCTGTACGAGACCGGCTTCCAGCACTTCTTCCGCGGGAAGGAGGCCGACGGATCGGGCGACCAGCTCTACATCCAGGGCCACGCCTCCCCCGGCATCTACGCCCGCGCCTTCCTCGACGGGCGCATCTCCGAGCAGCAGCTCGACAACTTCCGCCAGGAGTCCGGCGGCAACGGCCTGCCGTCCTACCCGCACCCGCGGCGCCTGCCGTGGCTGTGGGAGTTCCCCACGGTCTCCATGGGCCTCGGCCCGCTCTCCGCGATCTACCAGGCGCGCTTCAACCGCTACCTGCAGAACCGGAGCATCAAGGACACCGCCAACTCGCACGTCTGGGCCTTCCTGGGCGACGGCGAGATGGACGAGCCCGAGTCGACCGCCGCCCTGGCCCTCGCCTCCCGCGAGCAGCTCGACAACCTGACCTTCGTCATCAACTGCAACCTGCAGCGCCTCGACGGTCCGGTTCGCGCCAACTTCCGCGTGGTCCAGGAGCTGGAGGCCCAGTTCCGCGGCGCCGGCTGGAACGTCATCAAGTCGCTGTGGGGCTCCGCCTGGGACGAGCTGTTCCAGCTCGACACCACGGGTGCCCTGGTACGCCGCCTGCGCGAGGTACCGGACGCGCAGTTCCAGACGTACGCGACCCGCGACGTGGCCTACATCCGCCAGCACTTCTTCGGCGCCAACGCCGAGCTCGTGCAGCTGGCCGGCGTGCTCTCCGACGCGAAGATCGCCGAGTGCTTCCACAGCTCCCGCGGCGGCCACGAGCCCCGCAAGGTCTACGCCGCGTACAAGGCCGCCCTGGAGCACAAGGGTGCGCCGACGGTGATCCTGGCGCAGACCGTCAAGGGCTACACGCTGGGTGCCGGGTTCGAGTCGAAGAACGCGAACCACCAGATGAAGAAGCTGACGATCGACGAGTTCAAGGACATGCGCGACCTCCTTGGCCTCCCGATCCCGGACAGCGCCTTCGCCGACGGCGTCGTGCCCTACGGCCACCCGGGCGCGAACAGCCCCGAGGTCCAGTACCTCAACGAGCGCCGCGCGGCGCTCGGCGGCCCGGCCCCGGCCCGCAAGGTCAAGCAGGTCGCCCTGCCGGCTCCGGCCGACCGTTCCTTCGCCCCGCTACTCAAGGGTTCCGGCAAGCAGGAGATGGCCACCACCATGGCCTTCGTCCGCCTCGTCAAGGACCTGATGCGGGACAAGGAGACCGGCAAGCGCTGGGTGCCGATCGTCCCCGACGAGGCCCGCACCTTCGGCATGGAGTCCCTCTTCCCGTCGGCCGGCATCTACTCGCCGCTGGGCCAGACGTACGAGCCGGTCGACCGCGACCAGCTCATGTACTACAAGGAAGCCAAGGACGGCCAGATCCTCAACGAGGGGATCACCGAGGCCGGCGCCATGGCCGACTTCATCGCCGCCTGCACGTCGTACGCGACGCACGGCGAGCCGATGATCCCCTTCTACATCTTCTACTCGATGTTCGGCTGGCAGCGCACCGCCGACCAGATGTGGCAGCTCGCCGACCAGCTCGGCAAGGGCTTCATCGTCGGCGCCACCGCCGGCCGCACCACCCTGACCGGTGAGGGCCTGCAGCACGCGGACGGCCACTCGCACCTGATCGCGTCCACGAACCCGGCGTCGCTCAACTACGACCCGGCCTTCGCGTACGAGATCGCGGTGATCGTCAAGGACGGTCTGCGCCGGATGTACGGCGAGCAGCCCGAGGACGTCTTCTATTACCTGACGGTCTACAACGAGCCGAAGGTGCAGCCCGCGATGCCCGAGGGCGTCGAGGAAGGCATCCTCAAGGGCCTGTACCGCTTCAACACGGCGGCGGACCTGGCGGAGGCGGCCCCGGCCGCGGACGCCCCGAAGGTCCAGCTGATGGCCTCGGGTACGGCGATCCACTGGATCCTGGAGGCGCAGAAGCTGCTCGCCGCCGACTGGAACGTGTCGGCCGACGTCTGGTCCGCCACCTCCTGGGGCGAGCTGCGCCGCGACGCGCTGGAGTGCGACGAGGCGCTGCTGCGCGGCGAGGTGCGCACCCCGTTCGTCACCCGCGCGCTGGAAGGCGCCCAGGGCCCGGTCCTCGCCGTCTCCGACTGGATGCGTCAGGTCCCGGACCAGATCAGCCAGTGGGTGGAGCAGGACTACACCTCGCTGGGCACGGACGGCTTCGGCCTGTCCGACACCCGTGAGGGCGCCCGCCGCCACTTCGGTGTCGACGCCCAGTCGATCGTGGTGGCCGCGCTGGCCCAGCTCGCCCGCCGCGGCGAGGTGCCGGCGTCCGCCGTCAAGGAGGCCCGGGAGCGCTACGGCCTCTGAGGCTCCGCGTGACGTGCGAAAGGCCGGTGTCCACCCCCGCGGGGGTCGGACACCGGCCTTTCGCCGTACGAGCGGTGGCGGCGCGGGGGCGCACCCGTGATGCTGGAGCGGTGATGGACGAGACGGAGTTCTGGGAGATCGTGGACCGTACCCGCGAGGCCGCCGACGGCGACCCCGAGGAACACGCCGAGCTGCTCGTGGAGCGGCTGGCCCAGCTCGACCCGGATTCCGTCCTCGACTTCGCCCGGCACTTCGAGTCGCGCTACAACCGGGCGTACACGTGGGACCTGTGGGGTGCGGCCTGGGTGCTGCTCGACGGGGCGAGCGACGACGCCTTCGACTACTTCCGCTGCTGGCTGATCGGGCAGGGGCGGGAGGTCTTCGAGGGCGGGGTGCACGATCCGGACCATCTGGCGGAGCTGCTGGGCGAGTTCGACGAGGAGATCGACGGGGACGGCGAGGAGCTGGGGTACGCGGCCGACGAGGCGTACGAGCAGCTGACCGGGGCGGTGGCACCCGACCTGGGCATCCCGCTGCAGGCGGCGGAGCCGGAGGGCGCCCCGCTGGACTTCGAGAACGAAGCCGTGCTCGCGGAGCGCTTCCCCCGGCTGTGGGACCGGTTCCGCGCTTGATCGCTCTCGATCAGTAGTGCGTGCCGCCGTCGATGCGGATCTCCGTACCCGTGATGAAGGCGCCGTCCTCGGAGCCGAGCATCGCGACGACGCCGGCCACGGTGTCGGGACCGGCGAAGCCCTGGCCGAGGGCCGGGGCGAGCTTGGCGAACAGGCTCCAGTCGGTGTCCTCGGGCAGGCCCGGGCCGTTGCCGGTGGTCATGCCGGACTCGATGGAACCGGGCGCGACGGAGACGAAGCGCAGGCCCTGCTTGCTGTACTCGGCGGCCAGCGCGTGGGTCATGGACTGGATGCCGCCCTTGCTGGCCGCGTAGGCGGACATGTAGGGGTGCGCGAAGGACGCCGAGGTGGAGCTGAAGTTCACGACGGCCGGCCGGTCGCCCGCCAGCAGGGCCGGCAGCGACTCGCGGATCATCAGGAAGGTGCCGGTCAGGTTGACCCCGATGACCTGGTTCCAGAGGTCGAGCGTGGTCTGGTGGGTGTGCGCGGAGCGCAGGATGCCCGCGGCGTTGACGAGCACGTCGATGCCGCCGAGGGCGAGCGTCGCGGCGGCCACGCCCTCCTTGACCGCGTTCTCGTCGGATATGTCCAGCACGGCGGTGGTGAGCCGGTCCTGGTGGCCGTCGGCTGCGGCGCGGTCGGCGGTGGCCTTCAGGCCGGCCTCGCTGACGTCCACGGTGTGGACCCGGCCGCCCTCGGCGAGGATGCGGTGGACGGTGGCCCGGCCGATGCCGGAGCCGCCGCCGGTGATGAGGACACGACGTCCTTCGTAACGGTTCATGGCGCGAGCGTACCGAGAGGTGGCATGTTTTGCCATGCTGTCATCACATGTCATGACCGGGGCGCGCGGGAGGTACGCTTCACCCCGTGAGATCCCCTCGCCCGTACTCCCCCCAGGCCGGCCCCGGAGCCCAGTCGCTGACCGAGCGCCGCAAAGCGGCCACCCAGCTCGACATCGCTCGCGCGGCCTGCGAACTCTTCGCCGAACACGGCCCCGACGGCACCACCGCCGAGGACATCGCCCATCGCGCCGGGGTGGCACTGCGCACGTTCTACCGCTACTTCCGCAACAAGCAGGAGGCGGTGGCACCGCTGCTCGCGGGCGGCGGTGACGCCTGGCGCGCGCTGCTCGCCGAGGAGGACCCCGGCACGCCCCTCGCCGAGGCGCTGGAGCGCGCCGTCACCCGGTCCCTGACCGAGATGCAGGCGGTGGAGGAGGGCCTGGAGGTGACCCGCGGCCTGCTGCGCGCGGCGGCGGGCGACCAGGCCCTGCGGGCCGTCTGGTACCGCGTGAACCAGGACTCCGAGGAGCACCTGGTCCCGGTCATCTCCCGGCTGGCCGGGCCGGACGCCGATCCGCTGGAGGTCCGCCTGCTCGCCGCGGCGGCCACGGACGCGATCCGTGTCGCGCTGGAGCTGTGGTCGACCACCGACGCCCCGGTCTCGGGCCCCGGCTCCCCCGCCGAGCTCGCGCTCCGGTGCCTGCGCGACCTCACCGGCGCGATGCCCCTGCTGCGCTGAGTCCAGCGCGGCAGGGACATCGGCCCGGACCCACGGCCCTACGGGGTCTGATCGGCTTCAGCGGCCACCACCCCAGCCGCCGCCGTCGCCCCCACCGCCGCCGTTGCCGCCGCCACCGCCCCAGCCACCGCCGTCGCCGCCGTTGCCGCCGCCACCGCCACCCCAGTCACCATTGCCGCCGCCACCGCCGCCGCCCCAGTCACCGTTGCCGCCACCGCCGCCGCCCCAGTCGCCATTGCCGTTGCCACCGCGGCCGTTGCCCCAGTCGCCGTTGCCGCCGCGACCGTTGCCCCAGTCGTTCCAGTTGCCGTTGCCGCCGCGACCGGAGTCGTTCCAGTTCGCGTCGTGCCAGTTGTTGTGGCGCCAGTCGGAGTCGTTCCAGTTGCTGTCGCGCCAGTAGCCGCGATCGCCGCCGACGCCTGCGTTGTCCCAGCACCAGCTGGGCCGGTCGCGCCAGTCGCGGTTGCAGCAGTAGTCCCACCGGGCGTCGGAGCGGTTCGAGGGGTACCGGTAGCAGTCGTAGCCGCCGTTCCCGCCGCCGCCACCACCGGTGACGACCGAGGCCGAGGCACTGGCGACGGGCAGCAGACCGATGGCGATTCCTGCGGCTCCGGTCATGGCTGCCGCAACGATCCTACGGCGCATTCTCATGCACCTCCGAACATGTCTCGCTTATTAGGCCTTTAGGTCATTTCCACCCTTACTCCGCCCGGGCGGCCTGTCAAAGGGAAAGGCCCCCCGCCGCTCTCCGTGGAGAGTGGCGGGGGGCCTCCCATCAGGCATGACGCTCGTTCCGAGCGATCGCGGCCTAGAGGTCGAAGTACAGCTCGAACTCGTGCGGGTGCGGACGCAGCGCGATCGGGGCGATCTCGTGCGTGCGCTTGTAGTCGATCCACGTCTCGATCAGGTCCGGGGTGAAGACACCGCCGGCCAAGAGGTACTCGTGGTCGGCCTCCAGGGCCTTGAGGACGTCCTCGAGGCTGGTCGGGACCTGCGGGACGCTCGCGTGCTCGTCGGGCGAGAGCTCGTAGAGGTCCTTGTCGATCGGCTCCATCGGCTCGATCTTGTTCTTGATGCCGTCGAGGCCCGCGAGGAGCAGCGCCGAGAAGGCGAGGTACGGGTTCGAGGACGGGTCCGGCGCGCGGAACTCGACGCGCTTGGCCTTCGGGTTCGAGCCCGTGATCGGGATGCGCATGGCGGCGGAGCGGTTGCGCTGCGAGTACACCATGTTGACCGGCGCCTCGAAGCCCGGCACCAGGCGGTGGTAGGAGTTCACCGTCGGGTTGGTGAACGCCAGCAGCGACGGGGCGTGCTTGAGGATGCCGCCGATGTAGTAGCGGGCGGTGTCCGACAGGCCCGCGTAGCCGGCCTCGTCGTAGAACAGCGGGTCGCCGTTGGCCCACAGCGACTGGTGCACGTGCATGCCCGAGCCGTTGTCACCGAAGATCGGCTTCGGCATGAAGGTCGCGGTCTTGCCGTTGCGCCAGGCGACGTTCTTCACGATGTACTTGAAGAGCATCAGGTCGTCGGCCGCGGCGAGCAGCGTGTTGAACTTGTAGTTGATCTCGGCCTGGCCGCCGGTGCCGACCTCGTGGTGCTGACGCTCGACCTGGAGGCCCTGGGCGTCCAGCTCGAGGGAGATCTCGGCGCGCAGGTCGGCGAAGTGGTCGACCGGGGCTACGGGGAAGTAACCACCCTTGTAGCGGACCTTGTAACCACGGTTGTTCTCCTCGGAGCCCGTGTTCCAGGCGCCGGCCTCGGAGTCGATGTGGTAGAAGCCCTCGTTCGCGGAGGTCGCGAAGCGCACGCTGTCGAACACGTAGAACTCGGCCTCGGGGCCGAAGAACGCGGTGTCGGCGATGCCGGTGGAGGCGAGGTACGCCTCGGCCTTCTTCGCGATGTTGCGCGGGTCGCGGCTGTAGGCCTCACCCGTGATCGGGTCGTGGATGAAGAAGTTGATGTTGAGCGTCTTGTCCTTGCGGAACGGGTCCAGGCGCGCGGTGGTGATGTCGGCGCGCAGCGCCATGTCGGACTCGTGGATCGCCTGGAAGCCACGGATCGAGGAGCCGTCGAAGGCGAGCTCCTCGGCCGGGTCGAACGCCCGCGCCGGGATGGTGAAGTGCTGCATCACACCAGGCAGGTCGCAGAAGCGGACGTCGACGAACTTGACGTCGTTCTCCTCGATGTACTGCTTCACTTCGTCGGCGTTCTGGAACATCCAACTCCTCCTACTCCCGGCCCCGGGGCAGGGCGGGCTTTATAGCTCGTGGTGCGTCAGTGCGGTGCCGCACGCTGACCCGACCATAAGCACAAGGGATTTCTCAAGCATGACCCATTTGTTTCGCACAAGTTAACCAGGGTCCCGCCGGAGTGCCGTGCGACGCCACCGGTACCGTGGTCGGGTGGACAACAGACAGGCAATCGGATCCTGGCTCTCCGGCCCCCGCGCGGCCGCCGAGGATATGGGTGTCGACTTCGGCTATCCGGGTCAGCGGCTGGGCCTGCCCCAGCAGGGGCCCGGCTCGGTGGCACGTTTCGGGCGCCGGCTCGGCGCCGTCGCGATCGACTGGATCGGCTGCCAGGTCATTGCGTACGGGCTCATCACGGGCGGCAACCTGGGCGCCGCGGGCAGCTGGACCCTCTGGCTCTTCCTGACCCTGAGCGTCCTGACGATCGGCACCGTGGGCTTCACCCCCGGTAAGCGGATCCTCGGCCTCCGGGTGATCTCGGAGAACGGCGGCCGCCTGGGCATCGTCCGGGTACTCCTGCGCACGGCCCTGCTGGCCCTGTTCATCCCCGCGCTGATCTGGGACCGCGACGGCCGCGGCCTGCACGACCGGCTGGCGCGCGCCGTCCAGGTCCGGATCTAGCGGCAGCGGGACGCGCAGCACGCGACACCACGTGACACAGGGGCGCCCCCCGGGCCGGCCCGCGCGGGGGGGGGCCCCGGGGGCGGGAGCGAAAAGACCGGGGGCGGGGGGCGGGGGTGGGGGCCGGCGGCCCCGCCGCCCCCCCCCCCGGCCGCCCCGCGGCCCCCCCCCCCCCCGCCGGCGCCGGGGGGCGCCCCTGTGTCGTATACGAAAATCAGGTGAGCGGGTCAGCGCATCTTTCCGCCGCGCGGCATCTTCATGCCCTTGGGCATGGGGCCCTTCGGCAGCGGCATGTTGCTCATGAGGTCGCCCATGGCACGCAGCTTGTCGTTGATCTCGGTGATCTGCGGACCGGCCAGCACGCGCGGCAGCTTGAGCAGGGTGGTGCGCACCTTCTTGAGCGGCACCTCGCCCTCGCCCGTACCCACGATGAAGTCGTGCACCGGCACGTCCGGCATGATCCGGGCCAGCTTCTTCTTCTCGTTCGCGAGCAGCGGCTTCACCCGGTTGGGGTTGCCCTCCGCGATCAGCACGACACCGGCCTTGCCGACGGCCCGGTGGACGATGTCCTGCTGCCGGGTCATCGCGACGGCCGGGGTGGTCGTCCAGCCACGGCCGACGTTGTCCAGTACGGCCGCGGCCGCGCCCGGCTGTCCCTCCATCTGCCCGAAGGCAGCCCGCTCGGCCCGTCGTCCGAAGACGATCGCCATCGCGAGGAACGCCACGAGGAAGCCCAGGATGCCCAGGTAGAGCTCGTGCCCGATCAGGAAGCCGATCGCAAGAAGGACACCGAAGGTGACAATTCCCACGCCCGCGACGATCAGACCGACCTTCGGGTCGGCCTTGCGCGTCATCTTGTACGTGAGGGCGATCTGCTTCAGTCGCCCAGTGTTCGCAGCAGTCTCTGCGTTTGACTTCCTCGCCATACAGCGAGTTTACGTGGCCTGCGGGGTTCGGGTAGCCGCGGCCTCAAGTACATGTTCGGTTTCGACCCGGTCCTTGGCCCTGCGGCGGTCCTCGAGCACCGCCGTCCAGGCGTTCCGGCGGGCCCCGCTCATCAGCAGGGACTCGATGCCCCGGAAGGCGTCGGAGAGGGACGGGATGGCGATGGCGCGTACGGGCGCGGCCTGCATGATGTCGATCCCTTTCACGGAACTCGCGTCGGGCAGTGCGGGGAGCGTGCGTGCGTCCTGCGGTATCTGCGTACTGCGGTGTGTGCGGTGTGTGGATCCAGCGTCACTGATTGGTGTTACCAGCGCATGACCTGTCGGTCAAACGTGACGAAACATTGACGCGGCCCGCCGGGCTCTTCCTGAAAAGAGCCTAGGGGCCGCGTCGACGCGGTGTTACCGACTAGTAAGCTTTTGTGCGCGAGTTCACACGTTCGCGGCGCGCTTCTCCATCGCCTGGTTGTAGAGACGCCCGGCCCGGTAGGAAGAGCGGACCAGCGGGCCCGACATCACACCGGAGAAGCCGATCTCCTCGGCCTCCTTCGCCAGCTCCACGAACTCGGCCGGCTTCACCCAGCGCTCGACGGGGTGGTGCCGCGGCGAGGGACGCAGGTACTGGGTGATGGTGATGAGCTCGCAGCCGGCCTCGTGCAGCTCCTTGAGGGCCTGCGAGACCTCCTCGCGCTCCTCGCCCATGCCCAGGATGAGGTTCGACTTGGTGACCAGGCCGTAGGCGCGGGCCTGCCGGATCACGTCGAGCGAGCGCTCGTAGCGGAAGCCGGGGCGGATCCGCTTGAAGATCCGCGGCACGGTCTCGACGTTGTGCGCGAAGACCTCGGGGCGGGAGGCGAAGACCTCCTCCAGCAGCTCCGGGACCGCGTTGAAGTCGGGGGCCAGCAGCTCGACCTTGGTGTGCCCGCTCTCGCGGCCCGCCGTCTGCTGGTGGATCTGGCGCACGGTCTCCGCGTACAGCCAGGCGCCGCCGTCGGCCAGGTCGTCGCGCGCGACGCCGGTGATGGTGGCGTAGTTCAGGTCCATGGTGACCACGGACTCGCCGACACGGCGCGGCTCGTCCCGGTCCAGGGCCTCGGGCTTGCCCGTGTCGATCTGGCAGAAGTCACAGCGCCGGGTGCACTGGTCGCCACCGATGAGGAAGGTGGCCTCGCGGTCCTCCCAGCATTCGTAGATGTTCGGACAGCCGGCTTCCTGGCACACCGTGTGCAGTCCTTCGCCCTTCACCAGGGCCTGCATCTTGGTGTACTCGGGACCCATCTTCGCCCGGGTCTTGATCCACTCGGGCTTGCGCTCGATGGGCGTCTGGGCGTTACGGACCTCAAGGCGCAGCATCTTGCGTCCGTCGGGTGCGACTGCGGACACGACCGGCTCCCTGTGACTTCGATTGTTCGGGCGCCCACCAGGGTACGCCCGTAATTTCGTACGCTCTTACGTCGGCCAACCTGCGAGGGTCCGGCCGCATTCCCGGGGTGTCAGGCCCCCGCTGCCGGCTCTATTTCCCGGGGCCGCAGCTCCGCCTGCTCCAGTACGTCCTTCAGGTGCCGTTCGACCACGGGCAGCACCTCGGCGATGGTGATCTCGCGGCCCAGCTCGTAGGAGAGCGAGGTCACACCGGCGTCCCGGATGCCGCAGGGCACGATCCGGTCGAACCAGGTGTTGTCCGGGTTCACGTTGATCGCGAAGCCGTGCATGGTGACGCCCTTCGCGACCCTGATGCCGATCGCGGCGAGCTTGCGGTCCTCGCGGCGCTGTCCGGCGTTGGACGGCGCGTACTCGGGGCCGTTGAGCCGGGCGTCGAACTCCTCGTCGTGCAGCCGCGGGTCGAGGTCGAGGGAGAGCCCGCCGATCATGGGGCGGTCCTCGACCGGGTCCCCGAGCACCCAGACGCCGCTGCGGCCCTCGACCCGGGTGGTCTCCAGGCCGAACTCGGCGGCGGTGCGGATCAGCGCCTCCTCCAGGCGGCGGACGTGGGCGACCACGTCGACCGGGCGGGGCAGCTTCATGATCGGGTAGCCGACCAGCTGGCCCGGGCCGTGCCAGGTGATCTTGCCGCCGCGGTCCACGTCGACGACGGGCGTGCCGTCGAGCGGGCGCTCACTGGGGTCGGTGCGCCGGCCCGCCGTGTAGACCGGCAGGTGCTCCAGCAGCAGGCAGGTGTCCTCGACCTCGTCCGCGAAGCGGGCGGCGTGCACCCTGCGCTGCTCTTCCCAGGCCCGGGTGTACTCGACGGATTCCGGTCCGAAGCCCAGATGGACAAACCCAAGCTCAGCCACCGCAGCGCCTCCTCATTGAACCTGCTGTGTGCACGTACTTCACTGAGCAAGGGTACGGCGACCCGCGCGGGCCCCTTCAGGGCCCCGGGCCGGGCTCCGGTTCGGGCCCCGCGGCGGGCCACATCAGGGCCTCGGCGGGGGCTCCGGCGCGGGCTCCAGGCCGGGCGGCGGCGGGGGCCACGGCAGCTGCTTCGGCCGGCGCCGGCCCTTCGGCGGCCGGTCCGGGTCCTCGTCGGCGCGCGGCAGCCGCCGGTGCCCCTCCGAGTGGTCGTTGACCCACCCGCACACCCCGCACGCGTACCGGCCGTCGAGCCCCGCGATGTAGGTGCCGCAGCGCCGGCACTCCGCCTCGGTCAGCTCGGGCGGGGGCAGCGGTGCGGTGGATTCGGTTCGCTCCTCGGGGAGGTGCGCCCCGTGGGGCCGAGGGGTCATGGCCCGCAGCCTATGCGTGCGGAGGGGGCCGGTCCGTAAAGAGCCCTCCGCATTCTGCACACGATCGGATGAATGTGGGGCAGAGAGGGCGGCATGAGGGAAGTTCGCCGCTACATTCACGCCGTTCACAGGGCCGGGACCCCGGTCCGTCACGTCAGGAGACCGTGGAGCCGATGACGGAACGACCTGCCCAGCGCGTCCCCAACCGGCAGCTCGCGGCGCTGATCGCGGAAGCCGGGTTCTCCAACGCCGGGCTCGCCCGCCGCGTCGATCAGCTCGGCCTGGAACACGGTCTCGATCTGCGGTACGACAAGACCTCCGTGACCCGATGGCTGCGCGGGCAGCAGCCGCGCGGGACCACCCCCGCGCTGATCGCCGAGGTCTTCACCCGGCGCCTGGGGCGGCGGCTGTCCGCGCAGGACCTGGGGCTGGACGCCTGCGCGCCCGTGTACGCGGGGCTGGAGTTCGCGGCCACCCCGGAGGAGGCCGTGGACATCGCGAGCGGGCTGTGGCGCAAGGACTCCGGTTCGCACGCCGAGCTGCGGAAGATCGCCTTCACCCCGGCCGGGCTGGTCGTGCCGAGCCGGGACTGGCTCATCGGGCGGGCCGACGAGCGGGTGGGCCGGGGCGCGGAGCAGGCGGCGGCCCGCGTCCCGGTGCAGGGGCGCGCCACGGTGCCCCGGCAGCGGCAGATCGACCGGGGCCCCGGGCAGCGGGTGACCGGCGGGGACATCGCCGCGCTGAGATCGGTGAGCGAACTGTTCCGGACCCTGGACCAGGCCTACGGCGGCGGGCACGCCCGGCAGGCGCTGGTGCGCTACCTGGAGCACGAGGCCGAGCCGATGCTCCGGGGCACCTACGGGGAGACCACCGGGCGGCGGCTGTTCTCGGCCGCCGCCGATCTGACCCGGCTCGCGGGCTGGACCTCGTACGACATCGCCGCGCACGGACTCGCCCAGCGGTACTTCGTGCAGGCCCTGCGGCTCGCGCAGGCGGCCGCCGACCGCCCCTACGGCTCGTACGTGCTGGTCACCATGAGCCGGCAGGCGGTCTACCTCGGCCACGGCCGGGAGGCGGTGCAGCTGGCCCGGGTGGCCCAGCAGGGCGTGGGCTCCGGCCCGCCGCCGGTGGTGCAGGCGCTGCTGCACTCGGCGGAGGCGCGGGGGCACGCCGTGCTCGGCGAGGTCCGGGCGTCGACGGCCTCACTGGTGCGGGCCGAGCGCGCGCTGGGCGCGGCCCGGCCCGGGGACGACGTACCGCACTGGGCGCGCTTCTACGACGAGGCACAGCTCGCGGACGAGTTCGGGCACTGCCACCGGGACCTCCAGCAGTACCGGGCGTCGGCCCAGCACGCGGAGCGGTCCCTGCAGCTGAGGGCTCCGGCGTACGCGCGCTCCCGGCTGTTCTGCCGGGTGGTGCTGGCCACGGCCCGGCTGGGGCTGGGCGAGCTGGACCAGGCGTGCGCGCTGGGCGCGGAGGCGGCGCAGCAGGCGTCGGAGATGCGGTCGGTGCGCGCGGTGGAGTACGTACGGGACTTCGAGCGGCGGCTGGAGCCGTACCGGGACGCGTCGGCGGTGCGGACCTACCGGGACCGGGTGGCGGCGTTGTCGTGACGCTGTGCGGGCCCGGCCCCCCGAGGGGGACCGGGCCCGGGCCGAGTGGTTCTCAGGCCGCCACCGGAAGTGCGGGCTCCGGGGCGGCCGGGAGCGGGATGCCGAAGTCGCGCAGGAGGGCGCCGGTGGCCCGGCGGGCCGAGCGCAGGGCGCCCTGGACGGTGTTGGTGTCGCGGTGGTCGCCGCACACGTACAGCCCGGCCAGTACCCGTACCGGGCGTCGCAGGTCGTGGGGCGGGGGCATGGCGGGGACGGCCTCCAGGGTGTGGTGGACGGCCAGCAGCTCCCACTCCCGGGTGGCGGTGTCGTAGAGCCGGGCGAGGCGCGAGGCGACCGTGCGCACGGGCGGCGGCGGCCCGAGCACGGTCGTGGTGACCAGGCTCCGGCCGGCCGGAGCCCGCGCCGGGTCGACCGCGCTCATCACGGCGGTGTGCGAGACGGGCCAGTCGGGGTCCCCGTCCAGGAGCAGCGAGCCGTCCCGGGGCAGGGGGGTGGCGGTGGCGTGGTGCAGGACGGTGACCTCGTGGAAGGCGGGCACGCGCAGGCCGGGCAGCAGCTCGGCGGCGGCGCGGGCGCCGGTGGCGAGGAGGACGGAGCGGCAGCCGAAGTCGCCGTGCTCCTCGGTGGTGACCAGGTTCGTCGCCACCGACCGGACCCGGACCCCGGTCCGGACGGTTCCGGGCGGCAGGGCGGCGGCGAGCAGGTCGGGCAGGGTCGCCGCGCCTCCCTCGGGCACCGCGAGGCGGCCGCGGGCGAAGGTGCGCAGGGCGAGGTCCGCGACCCGGCTGGAGGTGGTGAGGTGCGGATCGCGGAGCAGGGCGGCGAGCAGGGGCCGGAGCACCCCGTTGAGGGTGCGCGGCGGCAGCCCGCGCGAGCGCAGGGCGGTGTGCGCGGTGCGTTCGGGACGGGCGAGCAGCTTGTCCTCGGGCAGGGCGGCGAGCCGGCCGAGCGCGGCGCTGAGCCGGGCCTGGTCGAGGGAGCCGCTGGCCAGGGCCCGGGCCGGGGTGAGCGCCCCGGCCCGCAGCTGTTTGCCGTCGGTGTGGGCCAGGACCCCGGGCACGAAGGGGCGCAGGGTCAGGGCCTGCAGGCCGGGGGTGCGTTCGAGCTCCGTGTACGAGGTGTTGAGCAGCTGGCCGATCCGGTCCAGCCGGAACCCGTCGGCCGACTCGGTGGCCATCCGGCCGCCCGGGTCGTCCGCGGCCTCCAGGACGGTGACCGTGACTCCCGCTGCGATGAGGTGCTGCGCTGCCGCGAGTCCTGAGACTCCGGCTCCTACGATGACGACGTCCGCATGGTGCGCGGCATGGTGTGCGCTGCTGAGCACGTGCCCCTCCCCGAGGTCGGCGCGGCTGTGTGGGGATCCTCCTTCCCCCAACCGGCTCCATGGGAACCCGAGTTCGGCCGGGTATTACGGTCAACTCCGGTCGCACGACGGTCGCATCCGGGTCACAAACGGTCGCACGGCGGTCGCACGCGGCGGGGTCCCGGGCCCGTGGCTCAGAGGGCGGCGCGAATGGCCTGCTCGATGCCGGGGTCGCGGAAGACGAATCCGGACTCCAGCAGCCGGGCGGGGCGGGCCCGCTGACTGCCCAGCACGTCCCCGGAGAACTCCCCGAGCACGATGCGCAGGGCCGGCGCGGGTACGGACAGCAGCGTGGGCCGGCGCAGCACCCGGCCCATGGCCTCGGTGACCTGACGGTTGGTCAGCGGCTCGGGGGCCGTGAGGTTGACGGGGCCTTCGATGCCGGGGGTGTCGATGATGTGGCGCAGGGCCGCGACCTCGTCCCGGAGGGAGATGTACGACCAGTACTGGCGGCCGTTGCCGAGCCGGCCGCCGAGACCGGCACGGAAGAGGGGGAACATCCGGCCCCAGGCCCCGCCCTCGCGGGCGACGACCAGGCCGGTACGGGCGAACGCGGTCCGGATCCCGGCGTCCCGGGCGGGCGCGGCGGCCGCCTCCCACTCCACGCAGACCGAGGGCAGGAAGCCCTGCCCGGCGGGGGCGTCCTCGTCCACGGCCCGGTCGCCGGTGTCCCCGTAGTAGCCGACGGCGGAACCGCTGACGAGCACGGCGGGCGGCTCGTCGAGCGCGGCCGCGGCGCGGGCGATCGCGGCGGTCCCGAGCACCCGGCTGTCGCGGATCTCCTTCTTGTACGCGGCCGTCCACCGGTGGTCCCCGACCCCGGCCCCGGCCAGGTGCACGACGGCCCCGCAGCCGGCCAGGCCCGCGGGGTCGACGTCGCCGCGCGCCGGATCCCACCGCGCCTCGTCCGCGCCGACCGGCTCCCGCCGCACGAACCGCACCACTTCGTGCCCGTCTGCCCGGAGGGAGCGGACGAGTGCACTGCCGATGAGCCCGGTCGCGCCGGTGACTGCGATACGCATGCGGTCATTCTCCCTGGCGGGTGGCCGAGCGGACCAAGTGCCGTTCGCGGGCGCGGCGCGTGCCCTTCCGCCCGCCACCCCACGGCGCTCCGCGCCCGCGCCTCAAACGCCGGCGGGGCTGGAATATCCAGCCCCGCCACACCATCCAGCCTCGCGGGCGTTTGAGGAGCCGGGCACGGGGCGGAGCCCGGATCTTTCAGCCTCGCCGCACCATCCAGCCCCTCCGGCGTTTGAGGAGCGGGGTCCGGGGCGGAGCCCCGATCTTTCAGCCCCTCCGGCGTTTGAGGAGCGGGGTGCGGGGCGGAGCCCCGGGGGCGGACGGAGCACGGTCAGATCGTGCCTAGCCAGGTGCCCACCGCGTAGGTGACGGCCATGGCCAGGGCGCCCCCGGCCACGTTCCGCAGGACCGCGCGGAGCGGCGGCGCCCCGCCGAGCCGCGCGCTGAGCACCCCGCACAGCGTGAGCGCCGCCAGCACCGCGACCACCGTCACCGGCACCCGCGCCGACGCCACCGGCAGGACGATCGCCAGCAGCGGGAGCAGCGCCCCCACCGTGAACGCGACGAGACTGGCGAAGGCCGCGTGCCACGGGTTGGCCAGCTCGTCGGGGTTGATCCCGAGTTCCACCCGGGCGTGGGCCCGCAGCGCGTCCCGTTCCGTCAGCTGCTCGGCCGCCTCCCGCGCCACGTCCCGGCTGAGCCCCCGCTCGGCCAGCAGGTCGGTCAGCTCTTCGAGCTCCGCCTCCGGCTCCTCGGCCAGCTCCCGCCGTTCCAGGTCCAGCGCGGCCCGTTCCGAGTCCCGCTGCGAGCTGACGGAGACGTACTCCCCCGCCGCCATCGACAGCGAGCCCGCCAGCAGCCCGGCGACGCCCGCCGCCAGGATCGCGGAGCGGGAGGTGGTGGCCCCGGCCACACCGACGACCAGGCCCGCGGTGGAGATGATCCCGTCGTTGGCGCCGAGCACTCCCGCCCGCAGCCAGTTGAGCCGCGTACTGATCTCCGCGCTCTGCGCCCCGTCGCCCGTGCCGTGTGCCTCGATGTGTGCCTGGGTGGGCGCCTTGCCCCGGCCCTCGCTGTCTGTCACGCCACCACTGTCGTGGCACCGGCCGTACGAGGCCACCCGGCGGGCCGGTCCGGGGTGCGCGGGTCCGGCCCGGGTACCAGGGTGGAAGGGTGAAACGCGGACGCGAGGAGCCGGGCAGGCTGCGCGGGGAGCCGCCGCCGCGCTGGGCCCGGATCGCGCCCGCGGCGGCCCTGGTGGCGCTCGTGCTCGCGCAGGCGCTCACCCCGGACGCGGAGCTGGGGTTCTTCCTGGCGGGCCTGCCCCCGGTGGCGGCCTTCGCGTACGGGGCGGCCGGGACGGCGGTCTTCGCGGCCGTCGTCCTCCTGCTGCTGGGGTTGCCGGCCCTCGGCGTCGGCCATGCCCGCGGCACTGACCTGGCGACGGTGGCCGTCGTCGGGGTGCTCAGCGTGGTGATCGCCTGGGTCCGGCAGCGCCGGGACGCCCAGCTGGTGAGCGTGCGGACGGTGGCGGAGGCGGCCCAGCTGGCGGTGCTCCCGCCGGTGCCGGAGCGGGTGGGTGCGGTGCGCTGCTCGGGCCTCTACCGGGCGGCGCAGCGCGGCACCCTGGTCGGCGGTGACCTGTACGACGTACGGGCCGGGCCGCACGGCGTGCGGGCGCTGGTCGGGGACGTGCAGGGGCACGGCCTGGCGGCGGTGGGCACCGTGGCGGCGCTGCTCGGGGCCTTCCGCGAGGGCGTGATCGACGACGCCGGGCTGGCGGCGGTCGCGGGCCGGCTGGACCGGCGGCTGGTGGCGGACGCGAGGGCCGCGTCCGTCGAGCACCCGGAGCTGTTCGCGACGGCGGTGCTGCTGGAGTTCCCGCCCGGGCTGGACCTCGTGAGGATCGTGTCGTGCGGGCATCCGCCCGCCCTGCGGCTGCGCGGGGCGGCGGTGGAGGAGCTGGTGGTGGAGCCGGGCCCGCCGCTGGGCCTGGGTTTCGCGGGACCGGCGCTGCCGGCGGTGGCGGAGCTGCCGCTGCGGCCCGGGGACCAGCTGCTGCTGCACACCGACGGCGTGACGGAGGCCCGGGACGCGGCGGGGCACTTCTACCCCCTGGCCGCCCGGGTCCCCGTACTGGCACGGGACCCGGGGGGCCTGGTCGGGGCGGTGTGGCGGGACCTCGCGGCCTTCACGGACGGCGGTCCGCGCGACGACGTGGCCCTGCTGCTGCTCTCCCTGGACGGGCCGGGATGACCCGGCGGGCCGGCACCGCTCCTTTACGACTCCTTGATGAACGCGCGCACCATCTTGCAGGTGACATTGGACGGGCGGTGGATCCCCGTCCGGACGGCCATCGTCCGGATCTTCCGGTTGGTGGCGCGCCGAGGGTCGTACGTCCCCGAGTCGAGCAGGGATATCGCCAGCCGCATCGCCTTCAGACGGCGGTTGTGGCTCTCGTACCACTCGCGGGGCAGGCCCGCCGGCAGCGGCTTCTTCTTGACGGGCTGGACGGTGGTGGCAGTGGCCATCTACAGCCTCCCAAACGGTAGTTGGCTTCCTGTCGTTCTCCCTCGATTTTACCGGGGACCACTGACAAAAGCCCCTGGCCAGACAGGCCCTGGGTAGGGTTGACGGCATGGAGATCTGGATCAATCCCGCCTGTTCCAAGTGCCGCAGCGCACTGACCCTGCTGGACGCCGAGGGCGCCGACTACACGGTGCGCCGGTACCTGGAGGACGTGCCCTCCGAGGACGAGATCCGCGAGGTGCTCGGCCGGCTCGGGCTAGAGCCGTGGGACATCACGCGCACGTCGGACCCGCTGGCCAAGGAGACCGGCGTACGGGAGCTGCCGCGCGAGGAGACCGACGCGGCGCGCGGGCAGTGGATCGCCCACCTGGCCGCGCACCCGAAGCTGATCCAGCGCCCGATCATCACCGCCGAGGACGGCACGGCCGTGGTAGCCCGCTCCGAGGACGCCGTCCGCGAGGCCCTCTCCCGCAAGGCCTAGTCCGCGCCGGCCCGGCGGCGCGGACTAGGCCGCGAGCCGGCGGGCGAGCTCCCCGGCCGCCGTCAGCGGCAGTGCGTGGTGCGCGAGGCCCGGCAGGACCTCGACGCGCGCGCCCGGCAGCGCCTCGCGGGCGGCCCGGGCCGCGCGGCCGGCGTCGTGGCAGCGGGCGTGCTCCGCGAACAGGACGTCGACCCGCGCGCCCGGCCGTTGCCCGAGCGCGCCCAGGTCCGGGCGCGGCCCGGTGACCGGGCGTACGGAGGGGAAGCGGGCGGTCTCGTCCTGCAGCCGCAGCCAGGCCGGGTCGAGGGCGGCGCCGCGGGTCTCCCAGCCGAGGAAGGAGCGGATCCGCTCCGGGGTGGGCCGCACCAGTACGGGCAGCGCGCGCAGCACGTACCCGGGGCGGAGCCCGGCGAAGACCTGGGTCGGGTCGAGCAGCACGAGGCGGCCGAGCCGGGCCGGGCGCGCGGCGGCGTAGTGGGCGGCGATCCACGCCCCGTACGAGTGCCCGCCGAGCGCGACCGGCCCGCGCTGGCCGGTCGGGCCGTCCGGGCCGAGCGCGTCGAGGACCGCGTCGAGCCAGCCGACCAGGTCCGCGACGGACCGGAGCGCCCGCCCCGGCGCCGGGACGCTGAGCCCGGGGTCGCCCATCAAGTCCACGGCGTGCATCCGGTGCGTGCGGGCCGCCCCGGCGGCGGCGCAGGCACCCCACACGGTGGAGGTGGACCCGCCGCCGGGCAGCAGCACGAGCGGCGGGGCGCCGGCCGGGCCGCAGCTGTTGACGCGGGTGACCCCGTACGGGGTGGGCAGGTCGGCGGTCTCGACGGGCCCGGGCCACTGGCCGAGCACCTCGTCGTAGGCGGCGCGGAAGGAGGAGGTCCGGGACATGACGGGCTCCGATGTCTCGCTGGGCGATAATCTCGCTCAGCGAGAGATCCTAGACGGAGGCGATGTGGACGACAACCAGGCAGCTGACAACCAGGCACCCGACAACCTGCAGCTGGTGCACCTCCTGCGGGCGGTGACCGTCGAGTTCGGCCTGCGCCAGGCGGAGTTCGCCGCCCGCAACGGCATGCACGCCACCGACGTGCGGGCCCTGATCTGCCTGCTCGACGCGGCCCGCGCGGGCGAACCGGCCACGGCCGGCCTGCTCGGCGCCCGGCTCGGGCTCAATTCGGCGGGCACCACCTCCGTGATCGACCGGCTGGAACGGCTCGGCCACGTGGCCCGGATCCGCGACGAGCACGACCGGCGGCGGATCCTGCTGCGCGTGGAGCCGGCGGCGATCCGCCTGGGCCGGGAGTTCTTCGGCCCCCTGATCGACGGGGTGCTCCAGGTGCTCGACGACTTCGACCCGGCCGAACGGGCCACCGTACGCCGCTTCCTGACGGCCACCCACACCGTCTTCGCGGGGGCTGGCGCGACGGCCTTCATCTCGCCCCCACCTCGCACCTCGTAGGGTGGCATCCGTACCAAAGAGGGACGAAGCACACCAAAGGAACCGTCGTGAGCGAGCAGCAGCAGCCGCAGACCAGCCCCGGCGTACCTCCGGTCGCGCCGCGGCGGCGGGGGGCCGACTGGATGTTCGGCGGGGTGTACGGGACGGTCCTGGCCAGCGGGCTGCTGGCCGCGCTGGACCAGAAGGGCGGGGACTTCACCCCGTACTACGACGCCAGCTGGGTGCTCGTCACGGCGGCCACGGCTGCGCTCGCGCACGGCTACGCGCACCACATGGCCTCCCACCAGCAGGACTCCGCCTCGCACCGGTGGCGGCTGCTGGTCCTGGCGCTGTGGCACGAGTGGCCGATGATCGCGGCCACCCTCCCCACGGTCCTGCTGCTGGTCGCCTCGGGGATCGCCGACTGGGACTCGTACGGGGTGACCGCCGTCGGCCTCGGCCTGAACACCGCGCTGCTGTTCGCGTGGGGTTCGGTCGTGGCGCTCCGCGTGGGCTACGGGATGACCTCCGCCCTGCTGATCGGCTTGGCCGACGCCACCATCGGCCTGGCCATCATCGTGGCGAACGCGGTCATCAAGTAGCGCGGCCTCCGCGCCACCCGGGGAGCTGCGCCTCCGCCTCCGCGAGGATCTCCGTCAGCCGGGCCCCGAACTCCGCTCCGCGCGGATCGGGCACGCCCGTGCGGGCCGCGGTGAGCAGCGCGTCCAGGGCGCGGCCGTAGGCGCCCGGCACGTCGCTCCAGCCGGGCAGCTCGTACACGCCCTCGGTGCCGCGCAGTTCCAGGCCCACGCCGGCGGCGGCGCGCGGCGCGCCCAGGCTGAGGACGGCGGTGCTGGCCGCGCCGGAGGCGTGCCGCAGGGCCAGCTGGACCACGTCGGAGGGGCCGCGGGTGGCGCTGACCCCGGTGACGTCGCCGAGGACCGGGATCAGCACGGAGAGGGCGTGCGGGCCGACGTCCCACAGCCCGCCCTTGGCCTTGCGCCAGGGCGAGTCGGCGTACGCGCTGGGCGTGCCGTCGGGCGGGAAGACGGCGCCGAGCCAGTGCGCGGCCGCGGTGAACCAGCCGGAGCGCCCGGCCTGTTCCGCGACCCAGCCGGCGGTGGGCTCGGCGAAGCGCAGGGTGAGGAAGACGACGGAGGCGACGCCGTGGCGGGTGGCGGCGTCGGCGACGGCCCTGGCCTCCTCGACCGTCGTCGCGACGGGCTTGTCGAGCAGCAGGTGGCAGCCGGCGGCGGCCGCGCGCACGGCGAGCGGGGCCTGGACGTCGGGCGGCAGGGCGAAGGCCACGGCGTCACACTCGGCGAACAGCTCGTCGGGGTCTTCGTACACCTTCACGTCGTACGCGCGGGCCAGTTCGGCCGCGGCTTCGGGCCGGCGGCCCCACACTCCGACGAAGTCGGAGCCGGGGTGCGCGGCGAGGGCGGGCGCATGGGTGCGGTGGGCCCAGGGGCCCGTGCCCAGCAGCCCGACCCGCGGTCGGGGGTCTCCGGTGGGGTTCAAATCAGACGAAATGCTCACGCGTTCAGTCTGCCCCACCCGGACGGGCGCTCCGCCACCAACCCGCTCGCGCCCCGCACAACCCACCCGACCTGCGGCGTAAACCTCGGTAACACGGGGTTCACACGCGGGCAACGGAAGAGAAATCGCGGGCGGGCACGCTGCGGTCATCACCGCAGCGATGAAGCAGCGACCAGCAGCACCCGCAGAGTCTGAGGATGGGGCCCGTGAGCTACAAGGCTGAGTACATCTGGATCGACGGCACCGAGCCGACGGCGAAGCTTCGCTCCAAGACGAAGATCCTGGCGGACGGCGACGCGCTGCCGATCTGGGGCTTCGACGGATCGAGCACCAACCAGGCCGAGGGCCACGCCTCCGACCGCGTGCTCAACCCGGTCTTCTCCTGCCCGGACCCGATCCGCGGCGGGGACAACGTCCTCGTGCTGTGCGAGGTCCTGAACATCGACATGACCCCGCACGAGTCGAACACCCGCGCGCTGCTGCGTCCGATCGCCGAGAAGTTCGCCGCTCAGGAGCCGATCTTCGGCATCGAGCAGGAGTACACGTTCTTCGACGGCACCCGCCCGCTCGGCTTCCCGGTCAACGGCTTCCCGGCGGCCCAGGGCGGCTACTACTGCGGCGTCGGCTCGGACGAGATCTTCGGCCGCGACATCGTCGAGAAGCACCTGGACCACTGCCTCGCGGCGGGCCTGAGCATCTCCGGCATCAACGCCGAGGTCATGCCCGGCCAGTGGGAGTTCCAGGTCGGCCCCGTCGGCCCGCTGGAGGTCTCCGACCAGCTGTGGATCGCGCGCTGGCTGCTCTACCGCACCGCCGAGGACTTCAACGTCTCCGCGACGCTGAACCCGAAGCCGGTCAAGGGCGACTGGAACGGCGCGGGTGCGCACACCAACTTCTCCACGAAGGCGATGCGCGAGGACTACCGCGCGATCATCTCCGCGTGCGAGGCCCTGGGCGAGGGCAGCAAGCCGCTCGACCACGTGAAGAACTACGGCGCCGGCATCGACGAGCGCCTGACGGGCCTGCACGAGACCGCCCCCTGGAACGAGTTCAGCTACGGCGTCTCGGACCGCGGTGCCTCGGTGCGCATCCCGTGGCAGGTGGAGAAGGACGGCAAGGGCTACATCGAGGACCGCCGCCCGAACGCGAACGTGGACCCGTACGTCGTGACCCGCCTCATCACGGACACCTGCTGCACCGGCCTGGAGAAGGACAACCTGGTCTGACCACCCGGTCCCCCGATCCCACCCCAACGCCCGCCGAGCCCCCACAGGCCCGGCGGGCGTTGTCAGTGCCGCGTGCCACGGTGTGCGCATGACGGCGATCAGCATGCAGACGGAACGCGGCGGGCCCCACGAGCGGCCCGCGTCCGGCGGGGAGGTGGCGCCGCTCGCGCCCGAGGTGGAGCGGGAGCTGGCGGAGGCGGTGCGCGGCTGGCTGCGCTGCGGCTACGACGGGCGGGACCTGCTCGCCGAGTCCGCCGAGGAGTACCTCGTCGACGGCGACGTCCGGCCGGTCTCCCCCGCCCAGGCGGAGCTGCTGGTGGACCGGCTCTGGCGGGAGCGGGTGGCGGAGCAGGCCGGCTGGGTGGGCGAGACCGATCCGGAGCGCATCACCCGCGCGTTCACCGCGCTGGAGGGGGCGGGCATCACGGCGCGGGAGAACTTCACCTGCTGCCGCGGCTGCGGGCTCGCGGAGATCTGGGCGGACGGCGCCGAGGACGCACGCGGGTTCGTGTTCTTCCACTCCCAGTGCACCGAGGGGGCGGTGGCGGGCCACGACCTGTTCCTGCTGTACGGGGGGTTCGAGCCCGATGAGGCGCTCACGGCCTCGGTCGGGCGGGAGGTCGTCGCGGCGCTGGAGGCCGAGGGGCTCACATGGGCGTGGGACGGTTCTGCCCACGATGCGATACGGGTGGTCGGGCTGGACTGGCGGAAGCGGCTGGGGGGTTGATGGATTGTCCTGGTTTGGTGGGCGCTTGGTGTGGAATATGAGATTCCGATCCATGATATGAGACGTGGCCTGCCCGGGAGGGAGGACATCTGCTTGAATGGGGCCATGGCCAGCCATTCGCACACCTCGTCAGGTCGCAGCGACCTCGAGCCGTTCTGGCCCTCCCGTCAGGATCACGACTACGACCGGGAGTGTTGCCGCGCGAAGAACGCGCCGGCCCTCTAAAGCCTCCGGGATCTCCTTCCGACCTTCCCCCAGGCCTTCGGTCTGCGCGGTGCGACATCGATGACGTACGTACGTCTCCCTGCCGACCTCTCCGCGTGAAAGAGCTGACCACTCATGGCGAACACCCGTACCCTCACCTCCGCCTCCGCTGCGACCGCCTCCCTGACCCATCCGCCCCATCCGCGCCACCGGCTGCGATCCGTGGACCGGGACGAGGTGGCCCGGGTCGTGGACCTGCTCCCGCCCGGGGCCACCTGGCTGCCCGCGCCGCAGCACACCCTCCCGGCGCTCCCGGGGCAGCCGCCGATGGTCGGCTACCTCGTGCTCGTACCGGCCGACCAGCAGCCGCCGATCGGGTTCGCCCCGCACACCGTGGCCGCCCCGCTCGCTCCCGCCCCGTCCCCCGCCCCGGCCGCGACGGCCGTGACGGGCGACGCCCTGGTCCGCATCGACCCGGCGCAGCGCACCGCCGAGGTCGACGGCCGGGTGCTCGACCTGACGTACCTGGAGTTCGAGCTGCTGGCCCATCTGGTGCAGCACCCGCACCGGGTGCACAGCCGGGACCAGCTGGTCACCACGGTCTGGGGCTACGGCCACGTCGGCGACGGCCGGACCGTGGACGTCCACATCGCCCGCCTGCGCCGCAAGCTGGGCGCCTCCCACCGCGCTGCGATCCAGACGGTGCGCCGGGTGGGCTACAAGTACGCGCCCTGACCGGCCGGTCGACCGTACGCGGCGGGCCCGTACTCCGGGAGGGAGTACGGGCCCGCGTGCGTCAGCCGGTCAGGCGGCCGGGACGGCTCAGGCGGCCGAGGCGGCCCGGGCCGCGGCCTTGGCGCGCCGGCCCGCGACGAAGCCCAGCAGGACGTCGACCACGAGGAAGACGGCCAGGCTGATGCCGAGCAGCGGGATGAACCAGCCGACCACGGCCGTCACCGCGGCCAGCGGCAGCAGCGTGGTCGCCGGCAGCTTCCGCCAGGCGCCGCGCGGCTGCGCCCGGCCCACGGACAGCTTGCGGTCCTTCGTCGGCCGGCGCAGCCACCACATGCGGTAGCCCCAGAAGACGAGGAACATCACGGCGACGGCGAGCGCGGCCAGCGCGATCTGGTTGGCGAGACCGAAGGTCTGGCCCATGTGCAGGTCGATGCCGAAGCGGGTCATCTTGGCCAGCAGGGGGTAGTCGGCGAAGCGCAGTTCGTCCATGACCCGGCCGTCGGCGGGGTCGACCGCGACCGCGTCGAAGTGCACCGGCACCTGCTTGTCCGCCTCCTTGATCACGTACCCCTTGCCCTTGGCGGGCAGGGTCACGCGGATCGCCTCGGTGACTCCGGCGTCCCGGGCGGCGTCCACGGCCCGGTCGATGCCGACGTCGGCCGTGGGCACGGGGGCGGGCATCTGCGTGCCCTCGGGCATGGTGTGGCCCGCGTGTTCGTCGGCGCCGGACTCCGCCCCCGGGTTCAGCTTGGCGGAGACGGCCGGCGTGGCCCCGCCGAGGCTGTCCTGGAGCTCCCCGATGTTCTCGCCGGCGTACTTCGACCAGGTCAGGCCGGTGGCGGAGAGGACGACGAGCCCGGCGACGGACCACAGGCCGACGACCCCGTGCCAGGACAGGGTGCGGCGGCGGCCGGTGGCCTTGCGGTCCGGGAGGACGAGCTGGGACTTCCGCTTGCGGCGGCGGCCGATCCACAGGGCGAGCCCGCCGAGCGCGACCACCCACATCCAGCTCGCGGCGAGTTCGCTGTAGTTCCGGCCGAACTCCCCGAGCTGGAGGTTGGAGTGGAACTCGCTCAGCCAGGCGCGCAGCGGCAGCGCGTCACCGACGGTTTCGATCTGCCCGCGCACCTCGGCCGTATACGGATCGACGAACACCGTGAGGGTCTCGCCCTCCGGGAGCCCCTCGCTCTCCATGATCACCCGGGTGGTGGCCTCGGCGTCGGGGGCCGGCCACACGGACACGACCGAGCCCTCGGGTGCGGCGCCCTTGGCCGCCTCGACCTGGGCGCTGAGCGGCAGGACGCTCTCGCCGACGCGGGCGACGGTCAGCTCGTCGGAGTAGGCGATCTTCTCGGCCTGCCAGGAGGCCGCGTAGAGCAGCCCGGTGGCGGAGGCGAGGAAGAGCAGCGGGGCGATGAGCAGGCCCGCGTAGAAGTGCATGCGCAGGAGCAGCGGCCGCAGGGCGGCCCAGCCGCCGCGGCTCTTGGATATGTCGGATGGGTCGGTGTCCGGGGTCCGGACGTCCTGAACCTCGTCAAGAGACATGGTGGTTCCTCGGTGTCGGCGAAGGCATGGGGACATCGGCCCCAGGTCTCGCCACCCCTCTCGCCGAGGGGGCGCCGGTCAGGCGCGAGCAGGACGGCCGGGGGCCGTGAAGCGGGGGAACGGGCCGGATCCGGGCGGCCCGCGGCGCACCACGGCATGGGCGTGCACGGCTCCGCGCAGGCGGCGCGGCCGCTCGCAGGGCGTGGGGAAGGCGGGTGGGGCCGGTACGGCGGCCACCCGCGCCCGCACCAGGGCGAGTGCGCGGGCGAGCGGCCGGGCCGCGTGCAGTGCGGCGGCGCCCAGGACCCGGGCCAGCCGGAAGACGGCGGCCTCGCCGCGCGCCAGCCAGGCGGCGCAGAGCAGTCCGGCGAGCAGGTGCGCGGCGATCATCCCGAGGCCGCCGTGGGCGATCATCCCGGCCAGGTCGGCCATGTCGGCCATCACTCCCATGCCGGCGGTGTCCGTCATCCGGGCCGCGTCCGCCGCCCCGGCCGTCCCGGCCATGCCCGCCATGTCGGCCGTGCCCGCCAGGCCGGGGCCGCCGGCGGCCGCCGCGTCGCCCGCCTCGGCGGCGCGCATGTGGTGGTGCCCCTCCGCCGCGGGGGCGACGGCGGCGTGTCCCGCGGCCCGGCCCCCCGAGAAGACGAGGTGCAGCACGCCCTGGACGGCGAGCACGGCCGTGGTGATCCCCACGGGCCCGCGCCGCCGCCCGGCGGCGAGCCAGGCGACCCCGCCGGTCACGGCGAAAG
Source organism: Streptomyces sp. NPDC090045 (assembly GCF_044747975.1). Taxonomy (NCBI): domain Bacteria; kingdom Bacillati; phylum Actinomycetota; class Actinomycetes; order Kitasatosporales; family Streptomycetaceae; genus Streptomyces; species Streptomyces sp. NPDC090045. The sequence goes on along the minus strand of NZ_JBIVFA010000001.1, from coordinate 768,530 downwards.
CACTCAGAAGGCCGATCAGGGGAATATCCGTGCCGGACATGTACGAATGCCCCACCGCACCCAAAGCCACGCACACCGCCGCGAATATCGCGGCCCGCATGGCGCGCAGGGGCGCGGTTTTTTCAGACATGGCCGGGACATGTTCGCACGGGGCCCGGTGGTGTCCGCCAGAGGGCGGTATCCGATCATGGCAGCGTGAATCCAATTCCCCTGGGAGCGGTGTACGCCGGCGGAGTCCAGCTCGGGGCGTACGCCCTGGAGCGGATGGGCGCGGCGGAGCGGGAGCACCTGCTCCGCACCTGCTCGACGAACGTCGACAACCTCGCCGCCGGGCGCTGGGAGACGCTGCTGAGCAGCGCCGTCGTCGTCGAGGAGCCGATGCCCCTGCCCTACGCCCTGCTACTCGTCGCGGTCCTCGGGTACGCCGAGTACGCGTACGGCGCCTGGTGGACGGCCGCGGTGTTCCTGTTCGGGCACGCCACGGCGACCCTCCTCGTGTACGGCGCCCTGCGCAGGACGACCGATCCGGGAACCCGGGGGGCCCTGGACGTGGGGACGAGCTACGGCTTCAACGCCGTGCTCGGCGCACTGACCTCGGCCCTGCCGCGGGGGGCGGTCCGCACGGCCGCCCGGGCCGGCCTGCTCGCGCTCGCCGCGGCGCCCGTGCTGAAGCGCGGGCGGACCTTCACCGACGCCGGACACCTGGCGGCGCTCGGGATCGGCATCGGGGTCTCGCTGGCCTTCGATTGTCTTTCCGGGACGAAACATCAGAAAATTGCCTGAATCGTTGCATGACCGTACCGCTGGAGCCGCCACGATGACCGCCACTCCCTCCACCACCGTCGCCAACCTCCGCGACCTCGGTGGCACCCCGCTCCCCGGCGGCCGCACCGTCCGCCCCGGCCTGGTGCTGCGCTCCGGCCAGCTCGACCGGCTCGACCTCGACGCCGATCCGGTGGTGGCCGCCCTGGGCGTGCGGACCGTCATCGACTTCCGGACCGACGCCGAGCGCGCCGACCACCCCGACCGGATACCCGGCGGGGCCCGGCTGCTGATCGGCGACGTGCTCGCGGACAAGCTGAGCGAGGCCGGCAAGAAGCCCGCCGCGTCGCAGCTCAAGGACCTGCTGTCCGACCCGGCGGTGGCCGAGGAGCACCTGGGCGGGGGCAAGGCCCAGGCCCTGTTCGCCGAGACCTACCGGTCCTTCGTGAACTCCGGCTCCGCGCAGGCCGCGTACCGGATGCTGCTCACCGAGGCCGCCGACCCCACCGCGGGCCCGCTGCTCTTCCACTGCACGGCCGGCAAGGACCGCACCGGCTGGGGCGCGACGGTCATCCTGGCGCTGCTCGGCGCGGACGACGAGACCCTGATGGCCGAATACCTCTCCGTCAACCCTGCGGTCAAGCAGGCCTTCGCCCCGATGATCGAGGGTTTCACCGCGGCCGGCGGCGACCCGGACATCGCGCTCGCCCTGATCGGCGTCTTCCCCTCCTACCTGGAGGCCGCGCTGGACGAGGTGGCGACGCGCTACGGCTCCATGGAGAAGTACGTCCGCGAGGGACTCGGCGTCCCCGACGAGACCGTCGACGCCCTGCGCGCCCGCCTGGTGGCCTGACCCCGGCACCCCGCCAGCCGCGGGGAGGGGAGGCCCTCCGGACGGGTGACCATCCGACGATTCGCTCGTTCTGCTGAACGTGACTGCGCCGGATACCGCCACCCGCCCCCTGCCTCCCGTGTCTCCCGTGCCGCCGGACGTCGAGCAGGCCGAAGCCGCCATCGTCGAGCACTACCCGCGGCTGGTGCGGCTCGCCTATCTGGTGCTGCCGCCCGCCCTCGGCCGCAACCGGCGGGTGCTCACCGCCCACTCGCTGGTCCAGCGGGCGCTGCCGCGCGGGCGGCGGGACTCGGCGGCGGCCGCGGCGGCCGTGCAGGGCGGGGTTCCGGGCCAGCGGGCCGGGACGGACGACTCCGGCTACGCCTACGTCCGGCTGCGCGTGCTGCGCGCCGCCCTGGAGGCGGGGATTCCGCTGACCTTCCGGGCGCTGCCCCGGCGCGCGCAGCTCCCGCCACTGCTCCCCCAGGTGTGGGGGCTGCGGCTGTTCCCCCGCTCGGGCGGGGCCGAGGAGCTCGCCCTCGACCAGTGGCTGGCCACCCTCGACGGGCCCGGCCGGGCCGCCTGCGTGCTGCGGGCCCTGGAGCGGCTGCCCGAGCCGGAGGTGCTCCGGGTGCTCGACGAGGCGGGGGTGCCGGATCCGGCCGCCGCCGCCCGGGAGTCCGGGGATCCGGCGAACGACGCCCTGTTCGCCTCCCCCGAGTTCGACCCGTGCGTGCTGCAGGCCCGGCCCACCGACCTGCTGCGGCGGCGCCGGCTCGGCCGGGCCGCACTGGCCGCCGCGGCCGCCCTCGCCGTGTGCGGGGCGCTGCTCGCCCTGCCCGGCGGGGGCTGGGGCTCGGACGGGGCCACCGCCCCGCTCTACTCCCGCAACGCCGCGGCCGAGCAGGCCCTGGATCCCGGGAAGCTGGTCCGGGCCGCGCCCACGCTCTGGCGCACGTCCTCCCGTACGGACTTCTCCACCTGGCCCGCCCGCGGGGACCGCACCGACGACACCGCCCTGCTGCGCCGGGCGCTGGCGGTCTGGGCCCGGCCCGGCTCCTCCGTGGTCGTCTCGGCCACCCCGGGGTCACCCGCCGGGCCGCCGATGGGACCGGCGCAGCTGCTGTTCGCGGGCGCCGTCGACCAGGCCGTCGTGGTCCTGTTCCACGACGGCCTGCGGGTGGTCCGCTACGCCGAACCGCGCACCGGGACCGCCGGCGCGGCCCTCGACTTCGCCCGGACCGACGGGGCCTCGGCCGACACGGCGACCGCGCTGGTACTCAGCCGGGTCGACGGCAACGTCCGCTACCTCACCGCGCCCTGGGTCACCGGCGCCTCCCTGCGGGACCTGCTCAAGCCCGGCGGCCCGGCGGCGGCCCTGAAGCCGGCTCCGGACGGGGTGACCCCGCCGGTCGCGGGCCCGGCCCCGGCGGGCAGCTGTACGAGCTGGAACGCCCTGTCCCTGACCGGCGACGGCACCACCCGGCTGATCACCGACCTCGGCGAACTGACCCCGGCCCGGCTGACGTCGGGCTCACCGGGCGCCGAGCAGGACGTGACGGAGGCCGCGGAACTGGGCGACTGGTCGAAGATCGCCTGCCTGCTGCCCTCGGTCCGCTCGCACGGGGTCCACACGGTCAACGCCTGGACGTACGCGAAGCAGCCGCTGCCGGAGGGCGACGGCACGGCGACCTGGCTCTGCACCCGGGCCGAGACCTGGCAGGGCGCGGCGGACCGGGTGCAGGCGCAGTTCCTGGCCCCGGGCTCGGCGACGGCGGCGCAGGCGGCCAAGTCCGAGGGGTCCGCGGCGTGCGGGCCGCGGGAGCCGCGGGTACTGGCGGGCGTGCTGTGGAAGTCGCGGGCCGGCCAGTGGTACGTCCTGGCGGCGGGCAGTGCGCAGTTCGCCTCGCTGTCGGTGTCGGGCGGCGGGGTGAACGGGGCGGCGAACGGCAACCGGCTGGCGGTCAAGGCTCCGGCCGGCGCGCAGGTCGACCTGTCGGGCAGGCTGACGGACGGGACGAAGGCGGGAACGCTGCACTAGGCGGGGCACCGCGCAGGGCGTGGACGCCGCGCAGGGAGTGGAGACCGGGCCGGTCCGCAGAGGCGGGTGAAGATTCAACGACCAAGCCCGGTCGAGGAGTTGGCGGGATCCGGACATGACGGTCGTAGCGTGCACATGGCATGATCGGATTCCGGTTACCGATCGGTAATCCCCCACACCCCTCACCCGCCTGAAGGTCAACCACGTGCGCATGCTCGCCCGACGCCTCCTGCTCCCCGGCCTGACCGCCCTCGCGCTCGCCGCCACCGGCTGCTCCTCGACATCCCACACCGGCGCCGCCGAACCGGCCGCCCCCGCCCCCCTCACCCCGTCGGCCGACGGCACGTCCCAGCAGCTCGACGTGGCCGCGGCGCCGCAGGGCTCCCCCACACCCGCGGCCGTGTCCCGGGGCGACGGCAAGGGCAGGACCGAGAAGTCCTCGCTGAAGGTCGCCTCCTACGACGCCAAGAGCGGACGGGCCGTCATATCCACGGCCCCCGAGGGGCCCGCCGGCGCACCGTCACCGGGCAAGTCACCGGGCAAGTCACCGGACAAGGCGCCGGGCAAGTCCCCCGAGGCCGCCAAGCCCGTGGCGGCGGGCGACGTCATCGCCAGCGCCCCGGCACCGGGCGCCCCCAACGGCCTGCTCGCCAAGGTCACCGAGGTCGTCGGCAAGACCGACCGCGGCACCGAGGTGAAGACCGCCGCCACGACGCTGAACTCCGTCCTGGGCGACGACAAGGCCGACGGCAAGGTCCCCGTCGACCCGGCATCGGTGACCGTCGAGCCCCTGATGAAGGGCGTCACCTTCTCCTGGGCCAAGGGCGACGGCCTGAAGTTCGGCCCCGAGGGCGCCAAGCTGCCGCTCGGGAACCTCCGGCTCGACGTGAACGCCTCCGTCGACACCGCCCCGGACGCGCCCGCCTCGGCCGGCGCCTCCGTCTCCGGCTTCGTCCAGCTCGCCCCGCAGGTCGAGTTCCAGTACGACGGCACCCAGGGCGGCGGCGCCGGCCCGCGCGGCGCCTTCCTCGGGATGAGCGGCGACTGGTCCTCGCAGTGGAAGCTGCAGGGCCGCGCCGCCGCGAGCACCGGAGCCCCCAAGCGGATCCCCTTCGCCAAGCTGCACAGCTCCCCGGTCATCCAGGTGGGCCCGGTTCCGGTCGTCGTCAACCTCGACCTGACCTGCTACATCCAGGTGGAGGCCGACGGCCGCGTGACCCTCGACGTCCAGCAGGACGTCAAGGGCGACTTCAAGGTCGGCGGCAGCTACGCCTTCGGCAAGGGCTGGACTCCGGTCAGCACGTCGAACGTCCAGAGCACGCCGGTCCAGGCGACCGTCACCGCCACCGGCCGCGTCAAGGGCGCGCTCGGCGCCGAGGCGTCGGTCGGCCTCTACGGCGCGGTCGGCGTCACCGCCGACTTCGCCCCCTACCTGCGCGGCGAGGCCGACGCCAAGGCGACCGCGTCCAGCGACGGCAAGACCTCCCTCACGGGCGCCTGGGCGGTGTACGGCGGATTCGACCTGAGCGGCAACCTCCACCTCCAGCTGTCCCTGTTCGGCACCCCCGCCTTCGAGCGCAAGATCCCGCTGGGCTCCCTGAACCGCGAGTGGGCGCTCGCGAGCGGCAACACCGCGCGCTAGCCGCGCGGCAGCGGCGTACGGCGGCACAAGGCTGACAAGGCCGCACAAGGCGGCGACGACGGCGTACGGCGGCCCCCTGCGAGAAGTCGGCGCAGGGGGCTTCTCACCCCCAGTACCCATCAGTACATTGACACCATGTCTAATACGCCGCCCGTGCCCGCCCCCGTGGCGTCGGAACACGTGGACCTGAGGCCCCGGAACGTGTCCTTCGGCTGGGAGGACACCCCGCTCCACTGGCTGCCCGGCGAACCCTTCGCCGGCCACATGATCAATGTGCTGCACCTGCTGCTCCCCGCGGGCGAGCGCTGGTTCGTGCACGTCTACAAGCAGGTCCTCCCCCACATCAAGGACGAGCGGCTGCGCGCGGACGTGGTCGGCTTCATCGGCCAGGAGGCCATGCACGCCGCCGCGCACGACGACGTGCTCCCGCACCTGAAGCGGCTCGGGCTGGACCCCACCCCGTACACCGCGCAGGTGGACTGGCTGTTCGAGAAGCTGCTCGGGGACCGGACCCTCCCGCCGGGCCGGGCCCGGCACTGGTGGCTGATGGAGCGGGTCGCGATGATCGCGGCGATCGAGCACTACACGGCGTTCCTCGGCGACTGGATCCTGAACGCCGACGCCCTCGACCGGCGGGGCGCCGACCCCACCATGCTCGACCTGCTGCGCTGGCACGGGGCGGAGGAGGTCGAGCACCGCTCGGTGGCCTTCGACCTCTTCATGCACGTGGACGGCAACTACCGCCGCCGGGCCCGGACCTGGGCCACCGCCTTCACGGCCCTGGTCTTCCTGTGGCAGCGCGGCGTGCGCTTCTTCATGGAGAACGACCCGCAGCCGCTCGCCTCCAAGGCCTCCTTCGGACAGTTCTTCCGGGCCGGGCAGCAGGGGGTCCTGCCGTCCACCGGCGCCATGCTGAAGTCCATACCGAAGTACCTCTCCCGCACGTACCACCCCTCCCAGGAGGGCTCGACGGCCCAGGCGGTGGCCTACCTCGCCACCTCCCCCGGCGCGAACGGCGGTGTGCGGCCATGAGGCGCGCCCTCGCCGTCACGGCGGTGGCCGGCGCGGCCTGGTTGACCCGGCGCGCCCTGAACCGCCGCATCGGGACGTCCCCGCTCTGGCCCCTGCCCGCCCTGGAGACACCGGTCTCGGGCCACTCCCCGCGCCGCGCGCTGCGCGCCCTGATCGTCTCCCGTACGGAGCCGGCCGAGGGCGTGCTGCAACTGGCCCTGGAATCCCCGGACCTCCCGGCGTGGACCCCGGGCGCGCACGTGGACGTCACCCTGCCCTCGGGTCTGGTCCGCCAGTACTCCCTGTGCGGCGACCCGGCGGACGGCGGCAGGTACACGATCGCCATCCGGCGGGTCGAGGACGGCCGCGGCGGCTCCCGCGAGGCGCACGAGCAGCTGGTCGAGGGCGCCGAGCTGGAGCTGCGCCCGCCGCGCAACCGCTTCGAGCTGGTCCCGGCGGCCTCGTACGTCTTCGTCGCGGGCGGCATCGGCATCACCCCGATCCTGCCGATGCTCCGGGCCGCCACGGCGGCGGGCGCCGACTGGACCCTCCTGTACGGGGGCCGCTCGCGCGCCTCGATGCCCTTCCTGGCGGAACTCGCGGCCTACGGAGACCGGGTCACGGTCGTCCCGGAGGACGAGGCGGGCCGGCCCGACCTGGCACCGCTGGCCGCGGCGGGACCGGGCACGCGCGTCTACTGCTGCGGACCCGAGCCCCTGATGCTGGCCGTCACGGCGGCGGCCCCGGACCCGGCGGCGGTCCACCTGGAACGCTTCGCGCCGGCGGCGGCGCCCGGCCCGGCGCAGTCCTTCACCGTCGAACTCCGCCGCTCGGGACGGGTCGTCGAGGTCGCGGCGGACGAGACCACCCTGGCCGCGGTGCGCCGGGAGCTGCCCGCCACCCCGTACTCCTGCGAGCAGGGTTTCTGCGGGACCTGCCAACACCGGGTCCTGTCGGGCGCGGTGGACCACCGCGACGAGCTGCTCACGGACCGGGAACGGGCGGAGTCGATGCTGCTGTGCGTCTCGCGCGCGAAGGGGGACCGCCTCGTCCTGGACCTGTGAACGCTCCCCAGTAGGGTGTCCGCATGACAACCGGGGTGCGACGCAGGATGGGTGTCGAGGAGCGGCGGCAACAGCTGATCGGGGTGGCCCTGGAGCTGTTCAGCCACCGCTCTCCCGACGATGTGTCGATCGACGAGATCGCGGCGGCCGCGGGGATATCCCGGCCGCTCGTCTACCACTACTTTCCCGGCAAGCTGAGCCTGTACGAGGCGGCGCTGCGGCGGGCGGCCGACGAGCTGGCGCAGCGGTTCGTGGAGCCCCGGGAGGGGCCTCTCGGGGCGCGGCTGCTGCGGGTGATGGGGCGGTTCTTCGCCTTCGTCGACGACCACGGGCCGGGTTTCTCGGCGCTGATGCGGGGCGGTCCGGCGGCCGGCAGCAGCCGGGCCAACGCGATGATCGACGAGGTCCGGCAGGCGGCGTACGAGCAGATCCTCACGCACCTGGGGATCGGGCTCGCCGAGGTGCCGGCCCGGCTGGAGCTCGTGGTGCGCTCCTGGGTCTCGCTCGCCGAGTCCACGGCGCTGATCTGGCTGGACGGGCGCAGGATCCCGCGGGGCGAACTGGAACTGCAGCTGGTGCACGACTTCGCCGCGCTGGCCGCGGTGAGCGCGGCGTACGACGCGGAGATGGCGGGGATCCTCGTACGGATCCTGGCCGACGAGCCGGCCGACGGACCGTTCGGGGAACTGGTCGGGCGCTTGGCCGCGCTCGTTCCGGGCCCTTGATCATCGGCAGCACCTGATCACCGATAATGCCCGCGTGATCATTGACGACGGGATCTTGTTCCGGCGGGCCGCGGAGAAGGACGCCGGCACGCTGGTGCGGCTGTACGACCAGGCCGCCCGCTGGATGCGGAAGCACGGGATCGACCAGTGGAAGCCCGGTGACAAGGACGCCGCCCACTTCCGCTCGCGCATGGGCGACGGCGAGGTGTGGCTCGGCGGCGACACCGACGGCCGGGTGGTCGGGGCGTACGAGCTGTGGTGGTCCGACGAGGAGGCCTGGGGCGTCCAGCCTCCGGTGGCCGGGTACGTCCACCGCCTGATGGTGGAACGCGAGGCCGCCCCCGCCGGGGCCGGGCGCCGCCTGCTCGAACATGCCGAGCGGCGGATCGCCAGGACCGGACGGGAGCGGGCGCGGCTTGACTGCGTCTCCACCAACCCCCGGCTGCTCGCGTACTACCGGGGTGCGGGCTACCGGGTGGTCGGGGAGCTCCCCAACAAGGAGGGGAAGGACGGCAGGACCTACGGGGTGATCCTGCTGGAGAAGCGGCTGGACCGGCTCAGCGTCGTGTGAAGACCGAGACGGTGCGGGCGGGGACGGTGAACTCTCCTGTCGTGGTGTCGTAGGCGGACCGCCTGACCGTGGGGTCCGAGCCGGCGGCCTGGACCGGGTGCAGCCGGTAGGCGGTGCCCGCGAGGGAGGGGACGCGCTGGGGCTGGGCGGTGGGGGTGGCGTTGAAGACCACCACGAGGTCGCCCAGGGTCATGGTGATCACGCCCGGGGTCTCGTCCTTGCCCGAGAGGGGGAAGGCCAGCCGCGACTGGACCGCCTCCGCCGTGGTGAGGGCGAACTCCGGCTCGGTGGTGCGGATCTTCAGCAGGTCGCGGTGGGCGGCCGCGGTGGCGGTGATGTCCCCGCAGGTGGGGGCCGGTGCCGTCAGGAGGGGCTTCGCGTAGGGCCACTTCGCGGCGTTGTCGGGGGCCGGGGGCAGGCCCCGGCCGAAGCCGTTGCCGCCGCGGCAGTCCCACTGGATCGCGTTGAACCAGTCGCCGCTGTCGTAGGAGTTGCGGTCCAGGGACTTGGAGCGCAGCAGGTCGGTGCCCGCCTGGGAGAGGGACGGGCCCTGCGAGAGGGTGGCCGTCGCCATGGCCAGGACCTGCATGCGGGCCTTGTCCGCGGTGCTCGTGGCGGGCGGGAGCTTGTAGGTCAGGGCGTCGGCGAGGGTCTCGTTGTCGTGGGCGTCCGCGTAGGCGAGGGCGTCACCGGGGGCGGCCGCGTAGCCGGCCGGGGCGCCGTTGTAGTCCACCTCGGAGCCCTTGGTGCGGCGGCCGGTGGTGTCGGTGAAGGCGTACGAGGCGAGGTTGCCCGACAGGCCCACCTTGATCAGGTCCTGGGCGTGCAGCAGGCGGGCCTTCTGCTCGGCCGGGGTGCCGTTGGCGGGCGAGGAGTTGGGGCTGGTGAACAGACCGGAGGCGAAGCCCTGGACGCGCGGGTCCTCGTCGAAGGGGCCGCCGCCGCGGACCGCGTCGCGCGCCCGGTCGGAGAAGGTGGCGATGCCGGTCCCGGCCATGTTCTTCTGCGTGGCCTGCACGAAGCGGGCGTCGTCGGCGATCTCGCCGAAGTTCCAGCCCTCCCCGTAGAGCACGATCTTCTTGCCGTCGACCCCGTCCTTGGCGGGGGTCAGGCCGTCGAGGGCCTTGCGGACGGCCAGGATGTTGGCCTTCGGGTGGTGGCCCATCAGGTCGAAGCGGAAACCGTCGACCTTGTACTCCTTCGCCCAGGTGACGACCGAGTCCACGACGAGCCGGCCCATCATGGCGTTCTCGGGGGCGGTGTTCGCGCAGCAGGTGGAGGTGGCGACGGTGCCGTCGGCCAGCAGCCGCTGGTAGTAGCCGGGGACGATGCGGTCGAGCACGGACTTGTCCGACTGGCCGGCGGCGACGGTGTGGTTGTAGACCACGTCCATCACCGTGCGCAGTCCGGACCCGTTCAGGGACTGGACCATCCTGCGGAACTCGACGGTGCGGGCCGTGCCGTTCGGGTCGCTCGCGTAGCTGCCCTCGGGGACGGTGTAGTGCAGCGGGTCGTAGCCCCAGTTGTACGCGTCCTTCGCGGCCGCGGCCGCCACGCAGGCCTGCTGCTCCTGCGAGTCCGGCGCGTACACCGTGAGGTCGCAGGCGGGCTCGGTGCGGTCGGCGGCCTTCTCCGGGATGGTGCCGATGTCGAAGGCCGGCAGGAGGTGGACGTACGAGGTTCCGGCGGTGGCCAGGTCGCGCAGGTGCCGCATGCCCGCCGAGGCGGTGTCGGTGAAGGCGAGGTACTGGCCGGGGTGGCCGCTGGTGCGGTCCGCGACGGAGAAGTCGCGGATGTGGAGTTCCTGGATCTGGGCGGAGGTGAAGGGGACGGCCGCGGGCTTGCGCAGGGTCTTCCAGCCGGGCGGGGCGAGCTTCGGGTCGGCCAGGTCCACGGCCAGGCTGTGGGTGGAGTCCGCGGTGAGGGCGGTGGAGTAGGGGTCGGTGACCAGGTTGCGGACGATCTGTCCGGTGGTCGGGGCCCAGACGGTGACGGCGTAGCGGTACGGCTTCCCGGTCCAGGAGCGTTCGCCGCGCACCGACCAGACGCCGGTGGCGTCGTCGCGGCGCATGGCGACCGTGCGGCCGTCGAGTTCGAGGGAGACCTGCTGGGCGGTGGGGGCCCAGACGGAGAGGGTGGGGCGGCCGTCCTTGAAGACCGGGCCGAGGGCAGCGGTCGTCGCGTACAGGTCGTCCAGGACGCCGGCGAGCTGGACGCCGGTGGCGGCGAGGACGGCGCCGTTCGCGGCGCGGGCGCTCGCGACGAGCTGGCCGCGCAGGGCCTCGCGGACCCGGTCGCGGTCGCGCGGGTCGACGGTGTGCGCGCCGTACGCGGCCAGGTGCGGGAACTTCTGCTTCTGGGCGGCGGTCAGCTCGGTCCGGGCCCCCAGGCGCAGCCACTGGGCGCGGCCGGTCAGGGTGCCGTTCTCCGCCTTGACGGCGCCTTCACTGGAGGCGAGGAGCTGTACGGAGGCGGCGGCCGCGGGGGCGTTCCAGGCGAGGGTGTCGCGGTCGATCCAGACCGCCTGGGACTTGGTGAGGTCCAGGGCGGCCGAGGAGCCGGCGGGCTGCGGCAGGAGGTACTTCTCCTTTCCGCCCAGCATCCAGACCTCGTGGCCGGTGGCCTTCAGGTCCAGGGACTGGTCGGAGGGGAGGTCCTTCTCGTCGCCCTTGTGGAGGATGTAGCTCAGGCTGGTGGCGCCGGCCGCGAGCGGGACCTCGTAGACCGCGCCGTAGGAGTCGGTGCGGGCGGGGAGCAGCGGCTTGGACCAGTCGGTGGGGGTCGCGGCGCCGGTCCAGACGTGCAGGCCCCAGCCGTCGTAGGCGCCGTCGGGGCGCTGATAGTGCAGGACGGCCTTGGCCTGGTCCTGCGGCGGGTAGGCGGGGCGGTCGGTGCGGGCGGGCTCCTTGCCCTGCTCCAGCCAGATCTCGCCGGTCTTCGTCACGTCGATGGTGCGGTCGGCGGCGACGTCCTTGTTCCCGTCCTTGTCGATGACGAGGTAGCCGACGGAGGAGGCGCCGGGCTTCAGCCGGACGTACGCGAAGGCGCCGTAGGCGTCGCGGCCGGTGAAGCCGTGGCCCTCGGGCCAGGGGGTGGCTTCGCCGTCGGCGAGGTCGCCCCAGGCGTAGAGGCGCCAGTTCGCGTAGTCGCCGTCGGGGCGGTTGTAGTGGACGACGGCGTAGTCGCGCTGGGTGGCGGTGGGGGCCTCGGTGGGCGGGGCCTGGCCGGCGACGGACTCGGCGAGGGCGCTCGCGGTGCGGCCGGCGGCGTCGACCACGACGGCCTTGTAGCGCAGGGCGGTGCCGGCCGGGGCGGTGACGTGCTGGGTGACCTTGTAGGGGGCGTGGTCGGCGGAACCGAGCACCTGCCACTTGCCGTTGCCGCTCTGCGCGGCGAAGACGACCCGGTTCAGGCCGCCGCCGGTGACGTCGGCGGAGAGCTCGACGGTGCCGGCGGCGCCGGGGGCCGGGGCCTTGAGGGTGAGGGCGGGCTTGGCGGTGGGCTTGGCGGCGGGGGTCACGGCCTGGAGGACGACGGAGCCGACGGCCGGGACGGGGACGGTGAGCTTGCCGGCCGCGGAGGCACGGATGAGCGCGGTGCCGCCGTAGAGGGTGCGGTACTGGGCGCCGGCCGGGGCGTCGATCTCGACGGTGCGGGACTCGGCTCCGTTGTTGGCGGCGACCAGGTACTCGGTGCGGGTCTTGGTGTCGGTGCGGGCGAAGGCGTAGACGGAGCCGTCGGCGAAACGTTCACTCTGGACGCCGTCGCGCAGGGCCGGGTGGGCCTTGGTCAGCTTCGCGAGAGCACTGATCTGCTGGTAGAGCGGGTGTCCCGGATCGTAGGCATCGCTCGCGTGCGTGCGCGCCGTTCCGAGCTGGTCGTCGTCCAGGTAGTCGGCGACCTGCGAGGCGAAGAGCGGCTGGCGGGAGTCCTTGTCGCCGCCGGCGCCCGTGAAGCCCTGCTCGTCACCGGAGTAGATCACCGGGTTGCCCCGGGAGAGGAACATCAGCTCGTTGGCCAGCCGGTAGCGGTCCAGCAGCTCCTGCTCCCCCGCGCCCGGCCGGTCCTGCTTCAGGAAGGTGCCGAAGCGGCCCATGTCGTGGTTGCCGAGGAAGGTCACCTGCTCGTAGGCGTTGGCCTTGTCGCTGGTGTACCGGTAGTCGTCGCCCAGGACGGAGGCCAGCCGGCCGGCTCCCGCGCCCTGGGAGGCGTACGCGCGGATCGCGTCCTGCAGCGGGAAGTCGAGGGTGGCGTCGAGGCGGCCGCGGGTCACGTACGGGGAGGTGACGGCGGTGTCGGCGGAGTAGACCTCGCCGAACATGAAGAAGTCGTCACGGCCGCGCTTGGCCGCGTACTGGTCGAGGGCGGTCGCCCACTGCGTCCAGAACTCGGTGTTGACGTGCTTGACGGTGTCGATCCGGAAGCCGTCGATCCCGAAGTCCTTGACCCACTTCTCGTAGATCTTCTCCATCCCCTCGACGACCTCGGGACGCTCGGTCCACAGGTCGTCCAGGCCGAAGAAGTCTCCCTGCTCGGAGGACTCGCCTGCGAACGTGGAGTCGCCCCGGTTGTGGTACATCGTCGGGTCGTTGAGCCAGGCGGGGACCTTGAGGTTCTTCTTCGCGTCGGGCACGAAGGGCGTCCTCGGGAAGGACTCCCCGTCCACCTTGGGGAACTTCGCCTTCCCGTCGGAATAGTCCTTGTCGTCGAAGGGCACGCCGTCCTTCGTCAGGTACGGGAACGCCCCCTTCGACAGATACGAGTAGGAGGCCTCCCGGTAGTCGACGACGTCGGCGGTGTGGTTGGTGATGACGTCGAAGAAGACCTTCATCCCCTTCCCGTGCGCCGTGTCGATCAGCCGCTCCAGGTCGGCGTTGGTGCCGAAGTGCGGGTCGACCTGGGTGAAGTCGGTGATCCAGTAGCCGTGGTAGCCGGCGGAGACGTCGTCGCCCTTGCCCTGCACCGGCTGGTTCTTGAAGATCGGCGCCATCCAGATGGCGGTGGTGCCGAGCCCCTTGATGTAGTCCAGCCGGTCGGTGAGCCCCTTGAGGTCGCCGCCCTGGTAGAAGCCCTTGTCCGTCGGGTCCAGGCCGGTCTGCAGGCGGGAGCCGGTCAGGCCGCCCCGGTCGTTGCGGGGGTCACCGTTCGCGAACCGGTCCGGGAGCACGAAGTAGAACTGCTCCCGGGTCAGGTCGTGCCGGGCCGGCTCGGCGGCCAGCTTCGCGTCCGAGGGCGGGGCGGGCGGCTTCGCGGCGGCGGCAGCCGCGGCGGGGAGGGCGGGCAGGAGCGTCACGGCCAGGGCGGCGGCGAGCACTCCTGCGGCAGGGCGTATCAAGGCAGGTCTCCTTGTGTACGTGTCGCACGGATGAGGGCCGCCCGGCGGTGGCGGGGAGAAAGGGTGCCGGGCGGCCCTGGTCGGTGGAGCGGCGGCTCAGTTGCGCCAGGTGTCGGTCAGCGTGACCTTGCCGCTCGCGGGGACGGAGGCGGTGCGGTTCGCGCCGCTCTCCCAGGTGACGTTGCCGGCGGCGTCCTTGCGGACGTACTTGTACGCGAAGGACGTGCCGGCCGGGAGGGTGACGTCGAGCTTCCAGACCGGGTAGGCGGCCGCGTCGAGCTTGAGGGCGGCGCCGGTGTTCCAGGCGCCGAGCTCGGCCCGGTCACCGGTGACGTAGATGTTCTGGCCCGGAACGGTGGTGGCGTTGACGGCGAAGGAGGCCCCGGCGGGTCCGGCCGGGGTGCCCGCGCAGGTCCGGGCGTTGACGTGCAGGGCGAGGGCGGTACCGGCGCCGAGGGTGGCGGTGAACTGCCCGCCCGCGCCCACGGTGACCGCGCGCCCGCTCTGGACGTCGCAGTAGTCGCCGGCGGGAAGGGAGGTCTGGAAGGTACGGGTGAGGGCCGAGCCCTCGTGGTTGAGGGCGACGTACGCCTTGGAGCCGCGGCCGAAGGCGATCTGGTCGCCGCCGTTGTCCCACCAGTTGGCGACGGACTGGCCGCGGGCCGCGTTGCGGAAGCCGACCATGGAGGAGATCTCCCGCCAGGCGTGCTGGCACTTCCAGCCGTCGGCGTAACAGGCGTTCACCGCACCGCCGTTCGGCGGGCCGGCGTCCTTGTCGGTCCACTCGTAGCCGGAGTGCACGTCCGGGGAGCCGTAGGGCCAGGCCAGCATGAAGACGCTCGCGAGGGTGTAGGCGGAGCCGTCCTTGTAGCTGAGGGTGTCGCCGACGCGCTCGGTGTCGTGGTTGTCGACGAAGACCCCGGCCTGGCCGCTGGGCATGTGCCCCCAGGCCTCGCCGAAGTTCTTCAGGTAGGCGAGGTTCTCGTTCTGGAAGACCCGCTTGAGGTCCCGGGCGTACCGGAACTCCTGCACGTCCCCGCTGCCGAGGTACTCGCTCGGCGAGACGGCCTCGCCGGCACCGTGTATCGCCTCCTGCTTCCAGTAGACGCCGGGGTTGGTCAGCCGGGACTTGATGTTGGCGAGGTCGGCGGCCGGCATGTGCTTGGCGGCGTCGATCCGGAAGCCGTCGACGCCGAGGGAGAGCAGGTCGTTGAGGTACCCGGCGATCCGGCCCCGCACGTAGTCCTCGCCGGTGTCCAGGTCCGCGAGCTGCACGAGCTCGCAGTTCTGGACGTTGGCGCGGTCCTGGTAGTTCGAGATGGTGGCCCGGCAGTCGTCCAGGTCGGAACCGGAGTAGACGCCCGGGTAGTTGTACTTCGTGTACGAACTCCCGCCGGTCCCCGTGCCGTCGCCGGCGGCCATGTGGTTGATGACGGAGTCGGCGACGACCTTCACACCTGCGGCGTGGCAGGTGTCGACCATGGCCTTGAAGGCCGCGCGGTCGCCGAGCCGCCCGGCGATCTTGTAGCTGACGGGCTGGTACGAGGTCCACCACTGGGGCCCCTGGATGTGCTCCTGCGGGGGCGAGACCTGCACGTAGCCGTACCCGGCGGGCCCGAGCGTGCTGGTACAGGCGGTGGCCACCGAGGCGAACTTCCACTCGAAGAGGACGGCGGTGACGTCCTTGTCGCCGGGGGGCGTGGCGGCTGCCTGCGGCCCGAGGGTCGTGAGCGTGGCGGCGGCAAGTGCGGTGGTGGCGAAAAGAGTTGCAGCTCTGGCGGCTCTGGCAGGCATGCGGGGGGCCTCCTGGCGGGAGAGGTGGGGATTGGAGCGACCGTAGGGGCCAGGTAGGAGCGCTGCAAGAGTTTGCGCAAGAGATTGCAGAATTGTTTCCGAGGCGTGTCCCACCCTGCCGGACGGGGCTCCCCGGACCGGCGACAATCACTCGATCCCAATTCCTGCTCACTTACTGCCCATATGGGCTCATTGAGCGCTTCTCGAACCGGACCGGCGCGCTGTGGCAACGCCCGGGAAGCGGCGCGGTATGCCTTCGGGGACACGCGGCGTCTGCGGAAGGCTGGAGACGATGGTCGAGCGAAGGAATTTCCTCATGGCCGGTGCCGCCGGAGGTGCGGCCCTGTTCACGGGGAGCGGTCCGGGCGCACCGGCGCACGCGGATCCCGGTCCCGGCGGTCATCACGGTCACGAACCGGCGCCCACGGACCCGCCGGTGACGCAGACCCCTCCGCTGGAGAAGTTCGTCGACCCGCTGCCCGTTCCGGAGACGGCCGTCCCCGACACCTCCGCCTATCCGGGAGCCGACTACTACGAGCTCACGATGCGGCCCGGCAGCTGGCGCTTCCACCGGGATCTCGGGCCCGCGAACGTGTGGGGCTACTGGGCGAAGAACCCGCACGACCGCCACGAGCCGATCGGCATGGGCTATCTCGGCCCCACCATCAGTGTGATCAAGGACCAGCCGACGGTCGTCAAGTACCGCAACAAGCTGCCGACCACCCACCTGTTCCAGTTCGTGATCGACGCGATCCGCAGCGGGGACCCCGAACTCGCCCCGATCGCCCCGCCTCCCTACGAGAGCCAGCCGCCCTTCCCCGACAACGTGAACGTGTGGAACGTCGTGCACCAGCACGGCGGTTTCACACCGCCGCAGTCCGACGGCATGCCGCTGCACTCGTTCAGCCCGGACGGCATCCACGCCGAGTCCTACACGACCCTGGAGCCGGACCGCGTCAAGCGCAACGAGGCGATCTGCGCGTACACCAACCACGAACGCTCGTCCCTGCTCTGGTACCACGACCACGGCATGGGGATGACCAGCATCAACGTCTACGCGGGCCTGGCCGGCCTCTACCTCATCCGCGACCCCGCCGACGAGCGGCTCGGCCTGCCGCAGGGCGAGTTCGAGATCCCGCTGATCCTGCAGGACCGGACCTTCCACGCGGACGGCTCCCTCGCCTACACCATGACCCAGCGGGAGGGCGAGGACACCCCGGTCGTCAACGGGAAGGCGTACCCCTTCCTGGCCGTCGAGCCGCGGCGCTACCGGCTGCGCATCCTCAACGCCTCGAACGAGCGCTTCTGGCGGCTGCGGATCGACCCTCCCCGGGACGTGGTGCTCCAGCCCAACCTCCCGTTCTGGCTGATCGGCACCGACGGCGGCTTCCGCGCCCCGCTGCAGATGCTGAACTTCCTGATCGGACCCGCCGAACGCTACGACCTGATCGTCGACTTCAGCGGGATGCCCATGGGCTCGAAGTTCACGTTGACGAACTACCACGCACCGGTGCACTACCCCGGAGTGCCCGGCCTGGGACCGGAGATCTCGGAGGTCATGCAGTTCCAGGTCACCAAGGAGCTGTCCGGTACGGACAGGAGCACGCCGCCCAGGCAGCTCAAGCTGCCGGCGGTCGTGCCCATCGAGCCGGAACCGCAGATCCGCCGCCGGGAATGGGTCCTGTACCAGCACAAGCTCTTCAGCACCATGACGTTCAACGCGGTGCCCTTCATGGAGCCGTCCCAGGACTTCGTCAAGGCCGGTACGAGGGAGATCTGGGAGTACGTCAATCCCAACCACGACGCCCACCCCATGCACGTCCACCTCGTCAACTTCCAGGTGCTGAACCGGCAGCCGATCGACGCCGCCGCCTACCAGGCGGACTACGAGAAGTGGATCGACGGTGGCCGCAAGGCGGCGGACAAGCCGGTGCTGGCGCAGTACTTCACCGGCCCGCCGATCCCGCCGGACCCGGACGAGGCCCTGTCCTACAAGGACACGTTCAAGTCCTACCCGGAGACGGTGACCCGGATCGTCACCGATGTCTGGAGCCCGCCGATGGAGCCGATCGCGGGCATTGCGAACAGCGGAACCGAACTCCCGGCGACGTACGTCCACCACTGCCACCTCCTCGAACACGAGGACGACGACCTGATGCGTCCGTTCACGATCGTCGACCCCGACGCCCCGGACGCCCCCGAGGGGGAACCGGGCGGCGACGGCGGACACGGCGGCGGGCACGGCGGCCACGGCCACTGACGGGATCGATCACCCGACGGGCTCCCGGCGGGGCGGAACAGGCCCGCACCGCCCCGCCGGAAGGTCTACGGCGCCTGGGCCGTGGAGCCCCTGACCACCAGTTCCGGCTGGAAGACGTACTCCGTGCGCTGGACCGGGGTGCCCGAGACCGCCTCCAGGAGGGCGCCCACCGCCGCCGTCGCCATCGCGCGGACCGGCTGGCGGACCGTCGTCAGCGGCGGGTCCGTGAACGCGATCAGCGGGGAGTCGTCGAAGCCGACCACCGACACGTCCTGCGGCACCCGCAGGCCCCGCTCGCGCGCCGCGCGGATGACGCCCAGCGCCATCGGGTCGCTGCCGCACACGATGCCCGTGCAGCCGCGGTCCAGCAGGGCCATGCCCGCCGCGTGACCGCCCTCCACCGTGAACAGGGTGCGCTGGATCAGGCCTTCGGCCTCCGCGTCCGGCACGGCGGCGAGGAACCCCTGCTCCTTGCGCGCCGACGGCACGTACCGCGTCGGGCCGATCGCCAGACCGATCCTCCGGTGGCCCAGGTCCTCCAGGTGCCGCACCGCGATGTCCGCCGCCGCGCGGTCGTCCGGGGAGACGAAGGGCGCGCTGATCTGCTCGTTGAAGCCGTTGATCAGCACGAAGGGAACCCCGCGCGCGGCGAGCCGCTGGTAGCGGGCCGGGTCCGCGTGGGAGTCCGCGTGCAGGCCCGACAGGAAGACCATCCCCGTGACCCCGCGCGCCTCCAGCTGCTCCACCAGCTCGTCCTCGGTGGCCCCGCCGGGGGTCTGCGTGCACAGCACCGGCGTGTACCCGTGCCCGGCCAGCGCCTGCTCTATGACCTGCGCGAAGGCCGGGAAGATCGGGTTGGTGAGCTCCGGGATCAGCAGCCCGACCAGGCCGTTGCTGCGCCGCTTGAGCCGTACGGGTCGCTCGTAGCCCAGCAGGTCGAGCGCGGCCAGCACCTTGTGCCGGGTGCCGGCCGCGACGCCCGCCTTGCCGTTGAGCACACGGCTGACCGTCGCCTCGCTGACCTGGGCCTGCGCGGCGATGTCCGTCAGCCGGAGGGGGGAGGTCACCCCGACGTCACCTGCCACCACACCGTGGTGTCGGCCGGCAGCACGCCGTCCTCGACCGTCGCACCGCTGGACAGCAGGGCCTTGCCGGCGACGGGGAACCGTACCGCCGTGCCGGTGGTGTTGGCGGTGCAGAGGAAGTCCCCGCGGCGGAAGACCAGGACGCCGGCGGGAGCCTCCTGCCAGTCCACCGACTCGCCCGCGCCCAGGTCCGGACGCTCGCGGCGCAGCCGCAGGGCGGCCCGGTACAGCTCCAGGGTGGAGGACGGGTCGCCGGTCTGCGCCTCCACGCTCAGCTCCGCCCAGGACTCCGGCTGCGGGAGCCAGCTGCCGCCGGTGCCGAAGCCGTACGGGGCCTGCGTACCCGACCACGGGATGGGGACCCGGCAGCCGTCGCGGAAGCCGTCCTGTCCCGCCGCGCGGAAGAACGACGGGTCCTGGCGGACCTCGTCCGGCAGGTCGGTGACGTCGGGCAGGCCGAGCTCCTCGCCCTGGTAGACGTACGCCGAACCGGGCAGCGCCAGCATCAGCAGGCTCGCGGCGCGGGCCCGCCGCAGACCGAGCTCGCGGTCGCCGGGCTCGCGCAGCTGGGTGCCGAGGCCCGCGGGGTTGGCGAAGCGGGTGGCGTGCCGGGTGACGTCGTGGTTGGACAGCACCCAGGTGGTGGGGGCGCCGACGGGGCGCATCGCGGCCAGCGAGCCGTCGATGACCTCGCGGAGCGCCGTCGCCTCCCAGTCGCTGGTCAGGTACTGGAAGTTGAACGCCTGCTGCATCTCGTCGGGGCGGACGTAGCGGGCCGTGCGCTCGACGGTCGGGGTCCACGCCTCGGCGACCAGGACGCGGTCGCCCTCGTACTCGTCGAGGATCCGGCGCCAGGAGCGGTATATCTCGTGGACGCCGTCCTGGTCGAAGAAGGGCATGACGTCGTTGCCGAGCAGCTTGAGCTGGTCCCTGGCGCCGAGGTCGGGCAGGCCGGGCGCCTTGACCAGGCCGTGGGCCACGTCGACGCGGAAACCGTCGGCGCCGAGGTCGAGCCAGAAGCGCAGGATCGAGCGGAACTCGTCCCGGACGGCCGGGTGCTCCCAGTTGAAGTCGGGCTGCTCGGGGGCGAAGAGGTGCAGGTACCACTCGCCGTCCTCGACCCGGGTCCAGGCGGGCCCGCCGAAGATCGACTCCCAGTCGTTGGGCGGCAGCTCGCCGTTCTCACCCTTGCCGGGACGGAAGTGGAAGCGCTCCCGCAGCCGGGACCCGGCGCCTTCGCGCAGCGCCTGCTTGAACCATTCGTGCTGGTCGGAGCAGTGGTTCGGGACGAGGTCGACGATGATGCGCAGGCCCAGCGCGTGGGCCTCGCGGATCACGGCGTCGGCGTCGTGCAGGGTGCCGAACATCGGGTCGATGGCCCGGTAGTCGGCGACGTCGTAGCCGGCGTCGGCCTGCGGGGAGGCGTAGAAGGGGCTGAGCCAGACGGCGTCGACGCCCAGCTCCTTGAGGTAGGGCAGGCGGCTGCGGATGCCTTCGAGGTCCCCCATGCCGTCCCCGTTGGAGTCGGCGAAGCTGCGCGGATAGACCTGGTAGATCACCGCGTCTCTCCACCAGCCGGGCAGGGTGCCGGTGGAGGTGGGAAGTGCGTCGGCGAGGTGCTGGGTCATGTCGTCCTTGGAGAGGTCGGGCCGGTGATGCGGGAACAGGCGGGTGGTCAGCCCTTGGTGGCGCCTGCGGTCATCCCGGCGACGAGGTGGCGCTGGGCGAAAACGAAGAAGATCGCCGCGGGGATGGCGATGAGGACCGAGGCGGCGCTCATCGCACCCCAGTTGGAGGTGTACTGGGTGACGAAGGTCTGCAGGCCGCCGGCCAGCGTGAGGTTCTCCTCGCCGACCATGAAGGCGGAGGCGTACGCGACCTCGCCCCAGGCGGTGATGAAGGCGTAGAAGCCGGTGACGGCGAGACCGGGCTTGGCCAGCGGCAGGATCAGCCGCCAGAAGGTGCCGAAGGGGTTGAGCCCGTCGACCCGGCCGGATTCGTCGATCTCCACCGGGATGGTGTCGAAGAAGCCCTTCATCATCCAGGCGCAGAACGGCACGGCGATGGTGAGGTACGTGATGATCAGACCGACCGGCTGGTTGAGCAGGCCGAGGTCGCCCATCAGGTTGTAGAGCGGCACGATGAGGATGGCCATGGGGAACATCTGCGTGATGAGCAGGGTCCACATGAGCGGCTTCATGCCGGGGAACTTGAAGCGGCTGACCGCGTATCCGGTGGTGGCGGCGATGAACACACCGAGGACGGTGGTGACGCCGGCGACCAGGACGGAGTTCGCGAACCAGCTGAGGAAGTGGCTCGACTCCAGCAGGTACGTGTAGTTGCCGAGCGACGGTTCCTTGATGAAGTCCGTGGTGACCGCGTGCTCGGCGGGCTTGAGCGAGGTCAGCAGGATCCACAGCACCGGGAACACGGCGATGACGGACGCGCCGAGCAGGGTGAGGTGCAGGCCCGCGGAAGCGAGCGGGGAGCGGCTGCCCCGGGTACGAGCGTTGGTCATGGTCACCACACCTCTCCCTGCTTGCGCAGCGAGCGCCGGTAGACCAGCGCGAAGATCATGAGCAGGGCGAGGATCAGTACGCCCCACGTGGCGGAGCCGGCGAAGTCGCGCGGGCTCGACACGAAGGCCTCGCGGAAGGCCTGGGTCACCAGGATCTCGGTGGAGTCGCCCGGTCCGCCCCGGGTGAGCAGGAAGATCACCGGGAACATGTTGAAGGTCCAGATGGTGGAGAGCAGGATCACCGTCATGCTCACCGCGCGCAGGCCGGGCAGGGTGATGTGCCGGAACCGCTGCCAGGCGCTCGCGCCGTCCATCTCGGCGGCCTCGTAGAGCTCACCGGGGATGGACTGCAGTCCGCCGAGCAGGGCGACCATCATGAAGGGGACGCCGAGCCAGACGTTGACGGCGACGACCGAGAACTTGGCCCAGGTCGGGTCGTCGAGCCACGGGATCGCGGCGATGCCGCCGCCGTCGAGGATCTTGTTGAGGATGCCGTTGTCGCGGTTGAAGAGGAACCGCCAGGCGAAGACCGAGACGAAGCCGGGGACGGCCCAGGGCAGGATCAGCGCCATCCGGTAGGCGGCGCGGCCCTTGAAGTCCCGGTTGAGCATGTTGGCCAGGACCAGGCCGAGCGTGAAGGTGATCGACACGCACGCGACGGTCCACATCACCGTCCACACCAGCCGCTGCAGGAACACCGGGTCGCTGAGGACGTCCACGTAGTTGTCGAGTCCGACGAACTCGTACGTCGCCTCGATGTGGCGGGCGCCGATGGTGCGCGAGACGTTGCGCTCGTTGGCGTCGGTCAGCGACAGGTAGATGCCGCGGACGAGCGGCCAGCCGATGATCACGCCGAGGACGAGCACCACCGGGGCGATCATCGTCCAGGCGTACCAGTGGGTGGCGAGGGCGCGCTTCAGCCCGCCCTTGGTCCCACCGGGGTCCTTGCTGTCAGTCCTGCGGCTCAGGCCGCGGGCGGCGACGTCGTTCTCGACGTCGTCGCCCGCGGCCTTCGCCACCGACTGGCTGGTGTGAGCAGCCATGGTTTCGTTACTTCCAGCCCTTGAGGATCTTGCGGAACTCGACGCCGGCCGTCTTGGCCGCGTCCTCCGGGCTCGACGCCCCGGTGATCGCCTTGGTGTATTCGACCTTCAGCGGCTCGAAGAGGGAGCCGTTCTCCGGGATCCAGGCGCGCTCGACGGCCTTGTCCACGGCCGGCTTGAAGAACTGGACCATCTCGCTGCTCTTGACGTCCGGCTGCTCGTAGGCGGCGGTACGGGTCGGCAGCAGGCTCAGCTCCTTGGCGGACTGCACCTGGACCTCCTGCGAGGTCATGTACTCGACGAAGGCGTGCGCGGCGGCCCGGTTCTTGGAACCGGCGTAGACGCCGAGGTCGTGGCCGCCCTGCGGGGCGCCGGCCTTCGCGGAGCCGGCCGGGACGGCGGCGATGCCGAGGTTGGCCTTGTCCTTGAACTGGTCACCGGCGTAGGTGTCGGCGACGGCCCACGGACCGTTGATCATCATGGCGGCCTCGCCGGACTTGAAGGCCGTCTGCATGTTGGTGTAGCCGTCCGTGGCGTTGGTGATCGCCGCACCGGAGGTGACCAGGTCGCGGGCGGTCTTGAAGGCCTTGACGCCCGCCGCGTTGTCGACGGTGACCGTCTTGTTCTTCGCGTCGACGAGGTCGCCGCCCTCGCCGTAGATCAGCGGGAGGAACCAGTAGGAGTCGTCGCCGCGCAGGTAGAGAGCGGCCTTGCCGGTCTTCCCCTTGATGGCGGCGGCGGCGGTCTTCAGCTCCTCCAGCGTCTTGGGGGGCTGGACGCCGGCGTCGGCGAGCATCTTCTTGTTGTAGAAGAGGCCGAGGGTGTCGATGACCTGCGGCACGGCGTAGGTCTTGCCCTCGTACTTGCCGCTGGCCGCGGCCTGCGGCAGGAACTCGCTGTCGACCTTCTTCGCCATGTCCGCCGGGACCTCGTCGAGGTAGCCGAGGGAGGCGAAGTCCGCGACCCAGCCGACGTCGGCGCGGATCACGTCAGGAGCGTCGGAGCCGCTGCTGAAGGCGTTCTTGACCTTGTTCTGCGCGTCGCCGTACGGGACGTTGACGTACTTGACGGTCACCTTCGGGTGCTTCGCGGTGAACGCCTCGGCGATCTTCTGGAAGCTGGCCTTCTCCGCGTCGTTCGCGGTGTCCCACCACGTGACCGTGCCGGAAAGCTCGCCGCCGGCCTTGACCTCACCGTCGTCCTTGGTGTCCCCACCGCAAGCCGTCGCCGCGAGCGCCAGGGTCGCGACCAGCGCGGTGGCCGCTATGCCACGCCGCATATGAACTCCTTCGATGATCCCGGCCGCGCCCTCGCGGTCCTGAGTTGCCAGGAACGTAACAAGACTGAAAGAGGACCGAAAGAGCTTGCGCAAACTTTCTGCAAGCGGAGGCGATCGTTACACCCGTGTGTCCGTACGGTTGCCGCAGCTTGCTGTTAGTTCGAGTCACCTTCGACTGCCCGGGCCCGCAACCAGGGGGTGTGTACCCGCGTTGACCCCGATATGACCCACGAGTCGACGGCCGTCCAGCTTGCAAGCTCTTCCAGCAACGCGACCGCGAGCGGTGGCTGGTGGCGCGATGCAGTCATCTACCAGGTGTACGTGCGCTCCTTCGCCGACAGCGACGGCGACGGCGTCGGCGACCTGCGCGGGGTCCGCTCCCGCCTCCCCCACCTCGCCCGCCTCGGGGTCGACGCCGTGTGGCTCACCCCCTTCTACGTCTCCCCCCAGGCGGACGGCGGCTACGACGTCGTCGACTACCGGGCCGTCGACCCGCTCTTCGGGGACCTCTCCGACGCCGACGAGCTCGTCCGGGCCGCGCACGAGCTGGGGCTGCGGGTCATCGTGGACGTGGTGCCGAACCACACCTCCGCGCAGCACCCGTGGTTCCGCGCCGCCCTCGCCGGGGATCCGGCGGCGCGGGCGCGGTACCTCTTCCGCCCGGGGCGGGGGGCCGACGGCTCGGAGCCCCCGAACGACTGGGAGTCGATCTTCGGCGGCCCGGCGTGGACGCGGGTCCCGGCGCCGGCAGGCGATGGAGGCACCTCCCGGCCGGAGGCGGGGGGAGAGTGGTACCTGCACCTCTTCGCCCCCGAGCAGCCGGACCTGGACTGGGACCACCCGGAGGTCGCCGCCGAATTCGCGTCCGTCCTGCGCTTCTGGCTCGACCTCGGCGTCGACGGCTTCCGCGTCGACGTGGCCCACGGCATGGTCAAGGCCCCGGGCCTGCCGGACATCGGCCGGGGCGCGCAGGCCACCCTGATCGGGACCGAACCGCTCCCCTTCTTCGACCAGGACGGGGTCCACGAGATCCACCGCGGGTGGCGCCGGCTCCTGGACTCCTACGAGGGCGACCGCATCGGCGTCGCCGAGGCCTGGGCGCCCACCTCCGAGCGCCTCGCCCTGTACGTCCGCCCCGACGAACTCCACCAGGCCTTCAACTTCCGCTTCCTCAATTGCCCGTGGGACCCCGCCGCGATGCGCACGGTCATCGACGAGTCCCTGGCCGCCACCACCTCGGTCGGCGCCCCGACGACGTGGGTGCTGTCCAACCACGACGTCGTACGCCATGTGACCCGGTACGGGGGCGGAGCCCGCGGCCTGGCCCGGGCCCGGGCCGCCGCCCTCCTGATGCTGGCCCTCCCCGGCTCGGCCTACCTCTACCAGGGCGAGGAACTGGGCCTCCCGGAGGTTTTGGACCTCCCGGACGAATCCCGCCGCGACCCCGCCTTCCGCCGCGGGCGCCGCCCGCAGATCCCCGAAGCCCCCGCCGGAACCGGCACCCAGGCCGAGACCCCGAACCGGGCCGATGCCGCCACCGAACCGGCCACCGCACCGCAGGCCGGACCAGGCGCCGGCCCCGCCGCTGCCACGCACGCGGCCACGAGCCGGACCGCCTCCGTGTCCGCACAGGCCGGACCCGCCGGCGGACCGCAGACCGGGGCGGTCAACGGAACGGGGGCCGGGCCGATTACCGGACCGCAGGCCGGGGCCGGCACTGGACCGCAGGCCGGAACGGGCGCCGGGCCGCAGGCCCAGGGATGCGCCGGGCCGCAGGCCGGAGCAGGTGGCGCGCCGGGGGCCAACCCGCAGACCGGGCCGGAGGCCGACCGGCAGGGCGAGCCGCAGGCCGGGCCGGGCACCGGGCCCGAGGCCCGGCGGGGTGCCGGACCGCAGGTCGATCCGCAGACCGGGCCGGAGGTCAATCCGCAGACCGGGCCGGAGGCCGACGGGCAGGACGGGATGCGTGACGGGTGTCGGGTGCCGATTCCCTGGTGTGGTGCGGAGCCGCCGTACGGCTTCGGGCCGACCGGGAGCTGGCTCCCGCAGCCCGCCGGCTGGGGCGGGCTCACCGTCGCCGCCCAGACCGGCGACCCCCACTCCACCCTGGAGCTCTACCGCGCCGCCCTGGAACTGCGCCGGGCGATGCCCGGCCTCGGCGCCCCGGAGGCCGGCACCGGCACCGGTCCCGCCGCCGAAGCCCCGTACCGCTCGGGGATGCACTGGCTGCCCGCGCCCGAGGGGGTGCTCCTCTTCACCCGCCCCGGTTTCGCCTGCACCCTCAACAGCCGCCCCGACCCGGTCGAGCTTCCCGCGCCCGGACGTCCCGTACTTTCCAGCTCCCCCGTGGAGACGGACGGCCGCACCGTCCGCCTTCCGCCGGATTCGTGCACGTGGTGGGCAATTTGAGCCTCCGCCCGGTACAGTCCAATCCCGTGACCGCACGGCTAGCCGACATCGCAGCCCAGGCGGGGGTCAGCGAAGCCACAGTCAGCCGCGTGCTCAACGGCAAGCCCGGTGTGGCCGCCGGCACCCGTGAATCCGTACTGGCCGCGCTCGACGTACTCGGCTACGAACGGCCCGTACGCCTGCGCCAGCGCAGCGCCGGGCTCGTCGGTCTGATAACGCCCGAACTGGACAACCCCATCTTCCCGGCGCTCGCCCAGGTCATCGGTCAGGCCCTGACCCGGCAGGGGTACACGCCGGTGCTGGCCACGCAGACGCCCGGCGGGTCCACCGAGGACGAGCTGACCGAGATGCTGGTCGACCGCGGGGTCTCCGGGATCATCTTCGTCTCCGGCCTGCACGCCGACACCACGGCCGATATGGGCCGTTATGACCAACTCCGCGGGCAGGGCGTCCCGTACGTCCTGATCAACGGCTTCTCCGACAAGGTGCAGGCCCCCTTCGTCTCCCCCGACGACCGCGCCGCGATGGTCCTGGCCGTCACCCACCTCACCGCGCTCGGCCACACCCGCATCGGCCTCGCGGTCGGCCCGAAGCGCTTCGTGCCGGTCCTCCGCAAGATCGAGGGCTTCCGGCTCGGCATGAAGGAGCGGCTCGGACTCGGCGAGGCCGAGGTCGAGGAGCTCATCCAGCACTCCCTCTACTCGCTGGAGGGCGGCCAGGCCGCCGCGGCCGCGCTGATCTCGCGGGGCTGCACGGCAGTGGTGTGCGCGAGCGACATGATGGCGCTCGGTGCGATCCGGGCCGCCCGCCAGCAGGGGCTTCGGGTGCCGCAGGACGTGTCGGTGGTCGGCTTCGACGACTCCCCCCTCATAGCGTTCACGGACCCGCCGCTGACCACCATCCGCCAGCCCGTGCAGGCAATGGGGCAGGCGGCGGTGCGGACCCTGCTGGAGGAGATCGGCGGTACGCCGGCCCCGCACAGCGAGTTCGTGTTCCTGCCGGAACTGGTGGTGCGCGGCTCCACGGCCTCCGGCCCGGGGCAGCGGCGCGCGGCGTCTCGTACCTGAGACGGACCGGCTGCGCCGAAGACCGTCCCGAGGGATGATCGGAGGCGAGAGCGCATCTGGCAGACTCTCTCCCCATGGGTGAATCGAGCGTGAAGACACTGGAAACTCCCCCAGCTACCGCCGGGGGTACCCCCAGTACGGATGTCTCCTCACCCACTGCGGTCGAGACGGAGACCCGCCCGGGTTCCGACAGTGCCGTCCTCTCCCGGCTGCGCGCCCCGCGCCGGCCGCGGATCTGGTTCGAGGTCCTGCTCATCGCGGTGAGCTACTGGACGTACTCGCTGATCCGGAACGCCGTGCCCGAACAGAAGACGATCGCCCTGGCGAACGCCGACTGGATCTGGGGGGTGGAGCAGGACCTCGGCATCGCCATCGAGGAGTCGGTCAACCACGCCGTCAACTCCGTGACGTGGCTGATCGTGGGCATGAACTACTACTACGCCACGCTCCACTTCATCGTGACCATCGGCGTGCTGGTCTGGATCTACCGTTTCCATCCGGGGCGGTACGCCGCCACGCGCCTGGTCCTCTTCGCCACCACCGGTGTCGCCCTGGTCGGCTACTACTTCTACCCGCTCGCGCCGCCCCGGCTGATGAACGGGCAGAACTTCGTCGACACCGTGCTGGTCCACCACACCTGGGGCTCGATGGCCTCCGGGAACCTCAAGCAGATGTCGAACCAGTACGCTGCGATGCCGTCCATGCACATAGGGTGGTCGCTCTGGTGCGGGCTGACGATCTTCGCGGTCGCCTCGGCCCCCTGGGCCCGCATCCTGGGTCTGCTCTACCCGACGGCGACCCTCGTCGTCATCGTGGCCACCGCCAACCACTTCTGGCTCGACGCCGTGGGCGGCATGATCTGCCTGGCCTTCGGCTACACGGTCTCGCGGTCCTGGTACGGCTCGATGCCGCACCGCCTGCCGCGCCACCCGCAGCCCGCCGGTCCGCACCCGGCGGCGGAACTGCTGAACCGCTTCCGGACCCGCGCCTGAGGACCTTTGCCTGAAGACCCGCGCCTGCGGACCTGCCCCGGTCCGGGTCACCAGCCGCGCAGCCCCCGTAGCCGCACCCGCCCGACGGCCGGCACGAGCTCCGTTCCGGGGGTGGCCGTACCCGGAGCGATCCGCTTCAAGGCCTCGGTGAGGGTGCGGGTGTAGGACGTGTCGATCAGGATGCGCGTGGTCTCGTAGGGGTCGCTGAGACGTTCCTCCGCGGCCAGGATCCGGTGCAGCAGGGGCGCCGCCACGGCCGCCGGGGCGCCGATCTCCCCGAGCCGGCGCACGGCCTCCTGCGTCGGCAGGGCCTGCAGGCCCGTCCAGTCCGGATCCGCCTCCGCCAGCAGGACCGGTACGGCCGGCTCCGCTTCCCCGGTGATCCGCCAGTACGCGTGCGCGGCGAACACCCTGGTCCACGCTCCGGGCGACGACTCCATCAGGCCGCGCACGGTGTCCGCCTGCGCGGCGGCCAGCGGGCCGAGATCGGCGAGGTAGGGCAGCGCGTGGCTGCCGCTCCCCGATGTCACGGCGGCGCCGCACACGTCGAGGGCGAGGGCCGGGTCCCCGGTGACCTTCCAGTGCGCCCAGGCGGCCAACCGCGTGTGGTGACGGCCGGCCCGTGGGGCGCGGCCGGTGACGAAGTCGACGAGCCGGTTCGCCGTCCCGGCCGCGGCGGGCCCGATCCGGCCGAGAACGCGCAGGGCGTCGTAGGCGAGGTCGGTGTCGAGGAACCGGGTCACCTCGGGCACGGCGGGCGCGGCGTCGGGCCCCCAGCCCGCGAGCACTTCGAGGCCGGCCTCCGGCCGGTGGCGGGTCTTTCGCAGCACGGCCCGCACGATGGGGAGGAGCCCGGCGGCGGGCGACTCGGCCAGGACGCAGGCCCACGGGCGCTGGGTGGGAAAACCGCCGTGCTCTCCGAGACGCTGCAGGGCCGGTACCCCCCGCGGGTCACCCGTGCCCGCGAGGGCGAGCGCGAGCACCTCCACGTCACGGTCGACGGCGGTCCCGTAGAACCCCCGCCCCTGACGCAGGGACGCGGCGATCCGGTCGGCATGCCGGGCAACGGCCCGGCCCGCCTGGACCAACGCGCGATCGGCGTGGTAGCTCGACTCCCGGGAACAGACCGCCTCGACGACGGCGTCCCAGCACGCCGGATCCGGCCGCCGGTACCGGTACACGGCCTCGACGGCGAGATCCAGCCGCCTCACGAGGCGACGGCGCGGGCGACGAACCCGGCCCGGGCGGCCGTGCTGTAGCTGCTCATGTCTCCCCCAGTACCTTCGCGATGAGCGTCAGCGGCGCACGTGCACGTGGACGTGGACGTGGCGTCAGAGCCTGTGCCCGGATCATGCCATAGCGCATGTCCAGGACCTGGACCTCTTTCCACGACCCGGTGGATCAATGGCCGGTCCGGCACGCCGCTTCTTTGAGCCTGGCCGGAGTCCCCTCCGGGGCGAACGAGTGGTGGAAGGTGAAGGCGTGCGGCGCGGAGCCGTGGTCGTGGAGGTGTTCCAGCCTGGAAACCCCGTCCTGCCAGGTGGGTATCACGCCGTCGGAGACCCACCAGCACACGTAATTCGGGTGCCCGGACCTCTCGAACCAGTCGTAGCGCCTGTTCAGCGCCTCACGGTGCAGACCGGTGTAGACGGCGTCGAAGGCGGGGCGCAGGTCGGTCCAGAGTGAGAGGGTCGTGGCCAGGGCGGTGGTTTCCACCGTACGGCCCTTGTCGTACCAGGTCGGTACGGCGAACTCTCCCCATGCGCCCCAGTCCGCCTCGAAGAGCATGCCCCGGTCACCGCCTGCCGCTTCGGCACGAGCGAGGTACCCGGGGTGCTGACCGATCTTCCGGTAGACGGCCTCACCACGGTCGTAGAACTCGCGCGTGAGAGGTCCTGGATCGGCGAGAGGTAACTGCAGGACGCCGAAGGTGTACAGAGCAAGATGGGGCATACGCCTCTCCTTGGTTGGCTCAGCCTGAATGAACTCCCGTGCGACCGTGGGCGATCGCCGAAGATCAGGTGAAGGTAGCCGCCTCTGCGGCACCTGTCGAAGTTGCGTTTTCCCTGCCCAAGTGGCCTCTTGCACCGGTCGTTGCGGACAGCCCCGACGGCCACGGCGGCGCCTGCCGCCCCCACCTTCTTTCCTCTCCGGAAAGAAGTGGTACTTTCCTTACGCGCAAGTACTCGGAAGATCGACGACCAGGGACGCCACCCATGACCGCTTACGACGCCCAGACCGCCCTCGACGCCATACACCACCGCCGGGAACAGACGCTTGACGCATACGTGCGCCACGCCCAGTCCCGCCCCTACGCGATCGTCGCGGCGCTGGGCCTGTTCGCCGTGTGCTCGTCCTTCGATCTGCCGAACCCGTGGAACACCGCCGCCGTCCTGGCGGGGAACGGCCTGGTCCTGGGCGGGCTGTTCGTGCACCAGCGCCGGGCCCCCGTCCGCCGGAAGACCACCGGCTCGGAGGCGCTGTTCTACGCGGCCGTGGGGGTCCTCCTCGTCGGGCTCTTCTGGACGGTGGCGATCGGCGCCTACTTCCTCGGCCTGCCGGCGCGCCACACGCTCGCCGCGGCCGTCACCGCCCTGGCGGCCGTGGTCGGCTCGTACGCGTTGCGCCCGGTCGTCGAGAGCATCGTCCGCGGCAACGGCCACGGCTGATGGATCCCGACTTCGACGAGTTCCTGCACGTTCCGGCGCGGCTCTCGGTCGTCGCGCTCCTGGCTCCGGCCGACTGGGTGGAGTTCGGCTTCGTCCGGGACGCGGTGGACACCAGCGACTCGGCCCTGTCCAAGCAGATCGCCGCCTTGGCGGACGCCGGATACGTCGAGGTCCGGAAAACACGGACCCCCACGGGCCGGCACACCCACCTCCGCCTCACCCCGCACGGGCGCCAGGCCTTCCAGCGGCACGCCTCGGCGCTGGAGCGAATCGTGGCGGCGGCCCGCAAACCCCTGGAATAGCCGACTCGGCCTTCGCCGCCCTCGCGCCCGGCGGCGCGGTGGCGTTGTTCTGGAACCCGCAAGGGGTGCACGATGCGGAGTTGCACGCCGCCCTGGCCGAGGTGGACCGCCGGCACGGGATGGCCGGTGCCCCGCACAGTGAGCCGGCCTCCGCGCTGGGCAGGGCTGCCCGGCCGGCCCGAGGAGGAGTGCCGGCGCTACCGCATCCTGCACTCCGACCGGCGCGAGCAGATTCTCGCCGAGACCGCTCAGGCCCTGGACGCCCACGGGGGCGGCATCGGCGTGTTTCAGGAGGCTGCGGCGGCCTTCTGGATGCGGGGGACGAAGAGCTGGGCCAAGGAGTGGACGGTGTCCGGATCCAGGGAGCTGCCTCCCCCGTCCTCCAGCCTCACCTGGGCGATGACCGTGCCCAGGCACATCGTGAGGTTCAGGCCGTCCAGGCCACCGGCGTTGCGGTAGTACGCGTGCCCCTCGACGCTGGGGACCGGCGCCACTTCCGCCTTGGTGTACTTGGCCGACCAGTCCTTCTCCTTGCGGCACGCGGCCCCGGCGGCCGTCTTGTCGGCGTAGGACTGGATGTCGAAGTACGCGAACTCGCCGAACGCCTCGAACTTCACCGAGCCGTTCGCGATGCGGGTGCAGTCCCAGTGCGTGTCCGGACCGCACTCCGCCGCGGACTTGGGCTGCTCCTCGACGTTCGCGCGGCCGGTCTTCGGCTTCCAGCCCTTCATCGACTCCGGGTCGGGAAGGGCCTGCCGGAAGCGGTCCTCGGTCTTGAACACGGTGTCGAAGTCCACCGCGCCGCCCTTCGGCTTGCCCGCATCCGCTCCCGTGCCCGCGGTCGCGCCTGCAGTCGCGCCTGCCGTCGGATCGGAGCCGCCTCCGCAGGCGGTGGCGAAGGCCGCCAGCGCCATCAGGACCGCCGCCGTCGAACCGCTGCCCGACCTCAACTGCATTCCCGTTCCCCCTGGTTCGCCGCCAGCCCATCAGGCTGCCGCATGATCGGATGATCATGGCAGCCATCCCCGAACGAATGAGACGGGGGTGGCCCCGGACGCGTCGCTCCGCGCTCCCTCGGGCCGAGAGCGAGGCTCGCTCCACGGGAAAGGACCGACAAGAGGACCGACATGCCGAGTGCTCGCGTGCAGCAGCTGTCCGACCAGCTGGTCGCCAAGTGGACCTCGCCGCAGGGCGTCGAACTGATGGCCGCGGGGGCCGTCCTGGTCGGCGGCCTCCTCGCGTACGGGCCGCTCAGCCTCCAGGAGGCCGGCGGGCTGCTGGACTGGCCCGCCGACGAGGTCCTGGACCGCTTCCACGCCATGGAGTTCGACCTGGAGACCGACGACCGGGGCCGCGTCATCGGCGCGGGCGTCTCCCTCGACGACCGGCGTCCCCACTCCATGCAGCTCCAGGGCCAGCTCGTCCACGGCTGGTGCGCCATGGACGTGCTGATGTTCCCCGTCGTCCTCAAGGAGCCGGCGAGTACGGTCACCTCGCGCTGCGCCACCACCGGCGAGCCGATCACGCTCACCGTCACCCCGGACGGGGTGCTCGACCTGAGTCCCTCCACCGCGGCGGTCACCCTCGCTCCCGCCACGGGCGCGGATATCCGGGAAGTCTTCTGCGACCGCGTGAACTTCTATGCCACCGCGCATCTCGCCGAGGCGGCCGTGGAACGCGACAGCGATCTGGCCGCCTGCTCCGTCGACGAGGCCTGGGCCCTCGGCAAGCGCCTCGCTGATCTTTTCTGACCCTCTGGGCAATTCCTCCGAATGCCGCCGCGAGAAAAGGGAACGCTCTCGGCACGCTCTTCACCGCGCCCCCGGACGCCGCGATCCGATGCACGGTTGCGTGACATGCGTCACGGTGCGCACCTCGGCGCCGGACTCCTTCCCGGGCGCGCCACGTCATCGACATTTCGACATTTGTCCGTTTTGGATTCGACATTCCCCTCTCCGGCGGGAACGGAATCCGCGCTACCGCCCGACTTGTCGTCGACTTCCCTGGTCACGGGCGCTCCTGAAGACACATCACATGGTTGTGCAAGTGACCTGATCGTGACCATGCACGATCATCGGCCCGTTTCAAGCCGGGTGCCGAATGCCCCGCGTGCACGCGAAGAGGAAACTTGCCAGGTCATTGGCGGGCTTCTAAGAATGTCGCTATTCCGGCGTCCCGCAGTTCCGGCGCCGGGAGCTTCGCGATCACCGAATGAGGTCACGCATGCAGAAGCATCGGAAGAATAAGCCGTACCGGAAAATAGTCATCGGCGTCGGCGCCCTCGCGATCGTGGGTGTTCCCACGGCCGCCATGGCCTGCTTCGACACGGACGACAGCGGCCGGACCCGTAACGCGAGCCACCAGGGCCAGCGCCCGTGGCAGTACGCGCCCTCGGCCGCGCCGAGCACCCCGGCGGCCCCCGTGGACGTCCCGACGGCGCCGAGCAGCCCCCCGGCCGCCGAGCCGAGCAGCCCCGAGGCGGCCCCCGCGCAGCCGGTCGTCCAGACCTCCCCGCCCGCGCAGCCGAAGCCGGCGAAGCCGCCGGTCGCCACCAAGAAGCCGCAGGCGCCCCAGCCCCCGAAGACCTCGGCCCCGTCGGCGCCGCCGGCCTCCGGCTCCGTCGCCGCCGTCCTCGCCCTCGTGAACCAGGAGCGCGCCGCCGCCGGATGCCCGGCCGTCGCCCTCAACGCGAAGCTCACGAAGGCCGCGCAGGACCACAGTGCGGACATGGCCTCCCACAGCAACATGTCCCACACCGGCTCCGACGGCTCCGACCCGGGCGCGCGCATCACCCGCGCCGGGTACACGTGGAGCACGTACGGCGAGAACGTCGCCTACGGCTACAGCACGCCCGAGAAGGTCATGGAGGGCTGGATGAACAGCCCCGGCCACCGGGAGAACATCCTGAACTGCTCCTTCAAGGAGATCGGTATCGGCCTGGCGCAGCCCGGCAACTACTGGACCCAGGACTTCGGCACGGCGCGCTGACGCCGCGGCCGGGCACCCGGGAGAGCGGGGCGCGGGCCCCCCCCCGGGGGGCGGGGGGCCGGGGGGGGGGCCCCCCCCCCGGGCCCCCCCCGCCCCCCGGGGGGGGCCCCCCCCGGCCCCCCCCCGGGGCCCCCCCCCCCGCCCCGCCCCCCCCCCCCCCCCCCCCGCCCCCCCCCCGGGGGGCCCGCCCCCCGGGGCCCGCCCCCCCCCCCCCCCCGCGGGGGCCGGGCCCCGCTGCGGTATGCCCTCGCGCACGGCGAACCGCGCGCCCGGGAGCGGCTACGCCCCGTAGAACAGCTCTTCGACCACCGCCCGGGCACGGCGGGTGATGCGGCGGTAGTCGTCCAGCATCTCCCCGACCGTGCCTTCGGCGTATCCGAGGTAGCGGCCGACCGCCGCGAGTTCGCGGGCCTCCGACGGGAAGGTGTCCCCGGCGCGGCCGCGGACCAGCATCACGGCGTTGCGGACCCGGGTCGCCAGCACCCAGGCCTCGTCCAGGATCTGCGCCTCGTCGGTCGGGATCAGTCCGGCCGCGTGGGCCGCCGCGAGCGCCTCGCGGGTACGGGTGGTCCGCAGGCCCGGTTCGGCCCAGGCGTGCTGCATCTGGATCAGCTGCACGGTCCACTCGACGTCGCTGAGGCCGCCGCGGCCGAGCTTGGTGTGCAGGGTCGGGTCGGCGCCGCGCGGCAGCCGCTCCGACTCCATACGGGCCTTGAGCCGGCGGATCTCGCGTACGGCGTCCTCCCCGAGGCCCTCCATCGGGTACCGCAGCGGGTCGATGAGCTCGATGAAGCGGTCTCCGAGATCGGCGTCGCCCGCGACGGGTTCGGCGCGCAGCAGGGCCTGGCTCTCCCAGGTCAGTGACCAGCGCCGGTAGTAGGCGGCGTAGGAGGAGAGCGTGCGCACCAGCGGGCCGGAGCGGCCTTCGGGGCGCAGGTCTGCGTCGATGAGCAGCGGCGGGTCGGTGGTGGGCAGCTGGAGCAGCCTGCGCATTTCGGCGATGACGGTCTGGGCGGCCTTCGCGGCCTCCTGTTCGTCGACGCCCTCGCGGGGTTCGTGGACGAAGAGGACGTCGGCGTCGGAGCCGTAGCCGAGCTCGTGCCCGCCGAAGCGGCCGACGCCGATCACGGCGAAGCGGGTGGGCAGGGTGTCGCCGTAGTGGCTGTGGACGGCGGCGCGCAGGGCCCCGGCGACGGTGGCGGCGGTGAGGTCGGAGACGGCGCCGCCGACCCGGTCGACGAGGGCGCCGTGGTCCTCCTCGGCCGGGTTGTCCTCCGTACCGTACGAGCCGATGATGTCGGCCGCGGTGGTGCGGAACAGCTCGCGGCGGCGCACGCCGCGGGCGGCGGCGACGGCGGCCTCGGGGTTCTCGGCGCGGCCGACGGCGGCGAGGACCTCCTGCTCCAGGGCCTCGTGCGTACGGGGCTGCAGGCCTTCGGGGTCGCCGAGCAGGGCCACGGCCTCGGGGGCGCGCATCAGCAGGTCGGGGGCGAGGCGCCCGGCGGACAGGACGCGGGCGAGGTTCTCGGCGGCGGCGCCCTCGTCGCGGAGCAGCCGCAGGTACCAGGGGGTCTTGCCGAGGGCGTCGGAGACCTTGCGGAAGTTCAGCAGGCCGGCGTCCGGGTCGGCGGAGTCGGCGAACCAGCCGAGCATCACCGGCAGCAGGGTGCGCTGGATGGCGGCCTTGCGGGTGACGCCCGAGGCGAGGGCTTCGAGGTGGCGCAGGGCCGAGGCCGGGTCGGCGTAGCCGAGGGCTTCGAGGCGCTGGCCGGCGGCGCGCGGGGAGAGCCGGGTCTCGCCGGGGGTGAGCTGGGCGACGGCGTCGAGCAGCGGCCGGTAGAAGAGCTTCTCGTGCAGGCGGCGGACGACGGAGGCGTGCCGGCGCCAGGCCTTGTTGAGTTCGGCGACGGGCTCGGTGCGCAGCCCCATGGAGCGGCCCAGGCGCCGCAGGTCGCTCTCGTCCTCGGGGACGAGGTGGGTGCGGCGCAGCCGGTAGAGCTGGATGCGGTGCTCCATGGCGCGCAGGAAGCGGTACGCGTCGTGCAGCTGGGCGGCGTCGGCGCGGCCGACGTAGCCGCCGGCGGCGAGGGCGTGGAGGGCGTCGAGGGTGGTGCCGGAGTGCAGGGTGGCGTCGCTGCGGCCGTGCACCAGCTGGAGCAGCTGGACGGCGAACTCGACGTCGCGCAGGCCGCCGGGGCCGAGTTTGAGCTCGCGGTCGACCTGGGCGGCGGGGATGTTGTCGACGACGCGGCGGCGCATCTTCTGGACGTCGGACACGAAGTTCTCGCGCTCGGCGGCCTGCCAGACCAGGGGCGTTATGGCGTCGATGTACTGCCCGCCGAGGTCGGGGTCGCCGGCCACGGCGCGGGCCTTGAGGAGGGCCTGGAACTCCCAGGTCTTGGCCCAGCGCTGGTAGTAGGCCATGTGGGAGGCGAGGGTGCGGACGAGGGGCCCGTTGCGGCCCTCGGGGCGGAGGTTGGCGTCGACGGGCCAGATGGTGCCCTCGACGGTGGTCTCGGAGCAGATCCGCATGAGGTGGGAGGCGAGGCGCG
Organism: Streptomyces sp. NPDC090045; assembly: GCF_044747975.1. Classification (NCBI taxonomy): domain Bacteria; kingdom Bacillati; phylum Actinomycetota; class Actinomycetes; order Kitasatosporales; family Streptomycetaceae; genus Streptomyces; species Streptomyces sp. NPDC090045. The sequence goes on along the minus strand of NZ_JBIVFA010000001.1, from coordinate 731,589 downwards.
TGGCGGCCTGGATGCCCTTGCCCTCGTCCGTGCCGTTGACCGCCTCCCCCACGAAGATCACGTCGACGTCGGAGACGTAGTTGAGCTCGTTGCCGCCGCACTTGCCCATCGCGATGACGGCGAGGCGGCACTGCGCCGCGTCCTCGGGGGCGGCGGCGGAGGCGACGCGCAGGGCCGCGCGGAGGGTGGCGGTGGCGAGGTCGGCGAGCTCGGCGGCGGTCTCGGCGACGTCGATGGTGCCGCAGACGTCCCGGGCGGCGATGGAGAGCAGGCAGCGGCGGTAGGCGACGCGCAGGGCGACGGGATCGTGCGCGTCCGCGAGCCCGCTCTCGAACTCGGCGAGCCCGGGGTGCAGGTCGGCGGCCTCGTAGGTGACGAGGGTCAGCCAGTCCCGGGGATGGCGGGCGAGGTGGTCGCCGAGGGCCTCGGAGGCGCCGAGCACGCCGAGGAGGCGGTCGCGCAGCGGTTTGGCGCTGACGAGCGTGTCGAGGAGGCCGGGCAGCTCGCCGGACGGCTGCGCCTCGGCGAGGCGGACGAGCCCGAGGAGGGCGAGGTCGGGGTCGGCGGTCGCCCCGAGGGCGTCGAGCAGCACCGGATCGGCGCGTACGGCCGCCAGCGCTTCGGCGTCGAGGAGCCGGGCCGCGGCGGAGGGGTCGGTGAAACCGCTGCGGAGCAGCCGGATGAAGGTGCTGCTCCTGCGTCCCGGGACTGTCATCCCGCCGCCTCCTGCGGTTGTCGCTGCCACTGCCCTGGCGTACCTGGGGTGAGCGTATCCGGAGCAGGCGTTCGACTCACCGGCAGTACCATGACGGGGATTATCGGATTATCCGAATATTTGATGTGTGATGCGTGTTGGGGCCCGCTCCCCGCCGACCGGCCACGAGGAGCCCGATGTCCGACGGACACCCCCGCCCCGGCTGGAACGGCCGGCCGGAGGCCTGGCCGTCGCCCGGCGGGCCCGAGGACGACCAGACGTACGAGGCCCACCAGCCCTACCAGACCCACCAGGCCGATCCCTTCCAGCCCTACCCGGCCCACCCGACCCACCACTCTCACCAACACCCGTACGCGTTGCACCAGTCCGAGCCGGGCCACGCACCGTACGAGGCCGAGCGCGCCCCCGCGCACGACGAGCCCGGCCACGCCTACGCACCTCAGCAGCCCCACCAGGCCTACCCGTACCAGGAGCCGGGGCCTGCCCAGCAGGCGTACCCGCACCACGGGTCCGAGCCCACCTGGCAGGCCTACCCTCCCCGGGGGCTGGGGCCGACCCAACAGGCCGACGTGCACCAGGGGTCGGGGCCGACCCGGCAAGCCGACGTGCACCACGGGGCGGGGCCCGCCCAGCAGGCCGACCTGCACCACGGGGCGGGGCCCGCCCAGCAGACCCACCCGCACCAGGGGTCGGGGCCGACCCGGCAAGCCGACCTGCACCACGGGGCGGGGCCCGCCCAGCAGGCCTACCCGCACCACGGGTCGGAGCCCACCCGGCAGGCCCACCAGGCCCATTGGACCCACGAGGCCGGGCAGGCCTACCCGCCGCAGGGGGCCGAAGCCCACGCGTACCCGCCTCAGGGGGCCCAGCAGGCCCGACACTCCCACCTGCCCCACCAGGCGGGCGGGCCCGAGGCGTACGGGCCTCAGCAGGCCGGGGTGAACCGGGCCTACCGGCCCGGGCAGGCCCAACAGGGCCCGCAGGCCCACCCGTACGAGGGGGCGGAGCCGGCCCGGCACGGCCATGTGCCCCACCCGGCCGGGGAGGCCGGGCCCCACGGGCCCCACGGGCCCCAACAGACCCAGCAGGCCCACCCGTACCACCAAGCCGGCCCGACCCAGCACGCCTACCGAGCCGAGCAGAACCACCCTCCGCACGGAGCCGAGGCCCACGGGTACCCGGCACACGAGGCCGAGGCCCACGCGTACCCGCCTCACGGAGCCCAGCAGACCCACCAGGCCCACCCGTACCCCGGGGCCGAGCAGGCCTCCCACGCGTACGCGCCCCAGCAGGCCGGGGAGGCCGGGGACCACGGGCCCCAGCAGACCCATCAGACCCACCAGGCCGACCTGCACCACGAGGCGGAGCCGACCCCGCACGTCTACCCCTCTCCCCGGGCCGAACAGGCCGCGGCGCACCGGCAACAGCAGGTCCCGCAGGGAGCCCCGCCCCGCCGGGCCCGCCGGGCCGATGCGGCCCAGGAGGCTCCGGAGGCCGAGGTTCTGGAGGCCGAGGGTCCGGCCGGCGGGCGGAAGGCCGCGCGGCTGGCCCGTGAGGCCGAAGGTACCGGTGGCGGCGGCCGGCGCGGCCGCGCAAAGGCCCCCGCCGCGCCGCAGACCGCACGCGGGCGCCGCCGCGCCGGCGGCAAGGACGGCTCCGGCAACGGGAACGGCTCCGGCCACGGCTCCGGGGACGGGCCCGGCAACGGGGACGGTCCCGAGCCGGCCGGCGGCCGCGCTGCGCTGCCGAACCCCCGCCACCGCCGGGCCCGCCTCGTCAAGGCCGTCGCCCTCCTCGCCGCCACCGCCGCCTGCGGCATGCTCGTGCTCCGCGGCAACGAGGCCCTGGACGGCCTCGCCTCCACCGCCGACCCCGACAGCGCGGCCTCCGCCCCCGCGGCCGTCGCCGACGCGCCGGACCCCGGCCGGGTGCTCCAGGTCATCGCGCACCCCGACGACGACCTGTACTTCATGAATCCGGACCTCCATTACTCCATATCCGCCGGTCACCCCGTGACCTCGGTCTACCTCACCTCCGGCGAGGCGGACGGCATCAACGCGGGCGCCGCCAAGGAGGCCACCACCGCCCCCAACAAGGCCGCCTACGCCGAGGCCCGCCAGAACGGCATCCGCGCGGCCTACGCCAAGATGGCCACCGGCGACCGCAGCAGCGCCTGGAAGCGCACCGTCGTCCCGACGAAGGGCGGCGGCCACGCCGAGGTCGACGTCCTCGTCGCCAAACCCCAGGTCAACCTGGTCTGGCTGCAACTGCGCGAGTCCGGCCACGGCTACGCCGACGTCCCCGAGAGCCTGCACGGCCTGTGGGACGGCAAGGTCGCCCGGCTGGATTCGATGCTCGCCTCCGGAACGCCCGTCAAGCAGAGGTTCTCGTACTCGAAGGACCAGGTCGTCCAGAGCCTCGTCGGCGTGCTGGAGCAGTACAAGCCGACCACCGTCCGGTCCCAGGACCCGACCCCCGGCCGGTTCCCCGACACCAAGCGGTACACCGACCACCAGGACCACTTCTACGGCGCCCGCTTCGTGCAACTGGCCACCGCCGCCTACGCGAAGGACGTCAAGGACCGCCCGCACTTCGCGGTGCAGAACTACCTCGGCTACTTCAACGGCTCCCTCCCCAGCGCGCTGGACCCGGACGAGGCCAAGGAGAAGCTGGACATCCTCGACACCTACGCCTGGCTCGACCGGCAGAACCACTGCGGCAGCGACGCGGGCTGCGGCGACCTCAAGGTCGCCGACCATCCGGCCGGCAACCGGTGGTCGGACTCCATCAACTACGCCCGCGGCAACAGCACCACCTGGCTGACCTCCGACAAGGAGCACGGGCTGTGGGCCTTCAAGGTGCTCGACGGCCAGGTCGCCGTCTGGCACCGGCCCGGTCTGGTCGGCCGCTGGAAGGGGCCGGACCTGCTGCCCGGCACCGGCATGGACCCGGGCGTCGGCACCGTCACCCTCAAGGACGGCCGGATAGCGGTCTTCGGCACCCGCACCTCCTTCGGCGCGAAGCCCACCGACTACAAGCGCGAGGTCGTCCACACCGTCCAGAAGGGGGCGGGGTCCGAGGAGTTCGGGGAGTGGCAGTCGCTCGGCACCCCCGAGACCGCGGACGAGAACTGGACCTCCGACATCAGCTCCCCGGCCGTCTCGATCGACGGCACCGGGCAGCCCGCCGTGTACGTCCGCGACGGTGCGTACACCCTGCGCGGCCGGGTGCAGCAGGCGGACGGGAGTTGGGGGCCCTGGGAGAAGTACGGCGGCGCCGATCTGCACGGCACCCCGGCCACGGCGACCGACGGAGCCGGGCGGCGCATGGTGTTCTCCGCCACCTCCAAGACGGTGGTGGGCTGGGTGCAGCCGAAGCCGGGCGCCCCGCTGGGCCCGGTCACGCCCACGGGGCTGCCGGACACCACGCTCCCGCTGACCGCGGAGGGGCGCGAGGGCGGGGTGCGGCTGTGGTTCCGCAAGCCCGGGTCGGGCAACGTCCGTACGGCCCTGATGACGGGCGACGGCGGGCTGAAGCTGAACAACATGACCGACCTCGGCGGGCTCCAGGGCTTCGGCTCGGTGACGGCGAGCGGTCACGTGCTGGCGGGCCGCTCGGCGGGCGGGCAGCTGGGCGCGGAGGTCGGCCCGGGCCGGCCGTGGGAGCGGTCCCCGCTGATGTTCGTGGGCGCGCCCTCCTCCGTGATGACCGGGAAGAGCATGGTCAGCCTGGCGGTGGTGGGGCTCGACGCGCGGCTGTACGTGACCTCTTCGGCCGACGCGCCGGACGCGTACCTGGCGCCGTGGCAGCCGGTGGGGCCGCGCAACACGGCCCCGTAGAAGGGCCCTTGTAGACGGAGGCCTCAGAACGGGGGCGCGGAAAAGGGGCGCGGGAAGGGGGCGCCGAAAGGGGCGCAGACGGAAGACGCGGAAAGGGGCCAGAGGCGGACGAAGCGCCTCCACATCCCCCTCGCATACCGGGATCAAAGCCCTATACGACGCCGTCACATCCGGTCGCTTTCGGAAAGTGGCAGTCATCGGCCGAATCGGTGAACCAAGTTCCCCGATTTGGCCTCTCTCTGACTGCTCAAGCGGTTTCTCCGCCCGGACCGAACCCAAGGCGTGACCCGATGCCCGTGACCCGTCGCCGCTTCGCGGCCCTGCTCACCGTGCTGACAGCCGGCGCCACCGGCGTGCTCTCCGTGGCCACCGGCCAGCAGACCTCGGCCGAGGCCACCCAGGAGAAGGGCCCGACCGCCGCCCTGCCCGCGAGCGTCACCGCCGGGTCGGTCGTCCAGGTCGTCGCACACCCCGACGACGACCTCTTCTTCATGAACCCGGACCTCAGCCGTTCCCTGATGGCCGGCACCCAGGTCACCACCGCGTACCTCACCTCCGGCGAGTCCGACGGCCGCAACGAGGCCGGCGGCGGCGCGGCCAAGGACCCCGAGCAGCCCGCCGACCGCACCCACTACGCGGAGGCCCGGCAGAACGGCATCCGCTCCGCGTACGCCCAGATGGCCACCGGCGACCGCACCAGCGCGTGGAAGCGCACGGTCATACCCACCGACGGTGGCGGCCGGGCCGAGCTCGACGTCCTCATAGCGAAGCCGCAGGTCAACCTGGTGTGGCTGATGCTGCGCGAGGCCCGCAGCACCGGCGGGGACAACCCCGAGAGCCTGCGCGGCCTGTGGGACGGCCGGATAACCGCGCTGGACGCCCAGCTCACCTCCGGCACCCCGGTCAAGCAGCCGTTCTCGTACACGAAGGACCAGCTCGTCCAGTCGATAGCCGGAGTCCTGGACCGGTACCGGCCGACGACGATACGGATGCAGGACCCGACGCCGAACCGGTACGGGGACAACGGCCGCTACACCGACCACCAGGACCACATGTACGGGGCGCGCTTCGTGCAGGCCGCCACCGCCGCCTACGCCGCCCAGGTCCAGCGCCGCCCCCACTTCTCGGTGCAGAGCTACCTCGGCTACCACAACAGCACCCTCCCCCACTCACTGGACCCGCAGACGGCCGAGACGAAGACCGGCTACCTGCGGACCTACGCCTGGCAGGACCACCAGGACCACTGCGGCAGCCCCTCGGGGTGCGGCGACCGCAAGGTCGCGGGCAACCCGACCGGGCGCAACTGGGCCCAGTCGCTGCGCTACACCCGCGCCGACAGCACCTCCTGGCTGACGCAGGGAACGGCCGGCCGCCTCTGGGCGTTCGCCGCGCTCGACGGGCAGATGGCGTACTGGACGCGGGGACCCGGCGGCGACTGGGCGGGCCCGGTCCTCCTCCCGGGCACGGGCATCGACCCGGGCGCGGCCACCGCCCGGCTCCCCGACGGGCGCATCGCCGTCCTCGCCACCCGGACCGCCTTCGGCTCCGTTCCCACCGACTACCGGCGCGACGTCGTGTACGCCGTCCAGTCCGCGCCCGACGGCCCGTTCGGACCGTGGCAGTCGCTCGGCACTCCCGAGCGGAGCGACCAGGAGGGCACCTCGGCGATCAGCGCCCCGGCGGCCGCCGTGGACGCGCAGGGCCTCCTCACGGTCTACGTTCGCGACTCCCGCCGCACCCTGCGCGCCACGGACCAACTGCCGGGCGGTGGCTTCTCCCCCTGGCAGCGCCTGGGCGGCGAGGACCTGCAGGGCGACCCGGTGACGGCGGTCGACACCGCCGGCCGGCGCCACGTGTACGCCACCACCACCAAGTCGGTCCTGGCCTGGACCCAGCCCGCCCCGGGCTCCGCACTGGCGGGCCCCTCGCCGACGGGCCTGCCCGCCACGACGGTCCCCCTCTCCGCCTCCCCGGACGGCGCGGGCGTCCGCCTGTACTTCCGCCGCCCGGACTCCGGCGTCGTACGCACCGCCCTGGTCACGGCGGGCCCCACGGCCAGGCCCCAGGTCTCCAGCGTCGCCGAGGCGGGCGGCCGCGCCGGCTACGGCGGGGTCGGCGCCGCGGGCCGCCTCGTCGCGGGCCGCGGCGAGAACGGCACCATCAGCACCACGGGCCTCGGCGGCCCCCCTGCCTGGGTGGAATCCCGCATGCTCTTCGCAGGCGCCCCCTCAGCCGTCCTCGAACCCACGGGCACCACGACAACAGCCGTCCTGGGCCTGGACGCCGAACTCCACACGACAACCACCCCCACCACCCCCACCCGCCCCACCTGGCACCGCGCGGTCCACTGAGCCGACGCCTTGCCTTGAGCAATCGATTGACACCCAAGTGACTTGTGTCACTAACCTGTTGACCTATGACCACCTTGGGGGGGGCGGGCGCACTGGCAGGGGGGCGTATCGCGGTTTCAAGACCGCGAAGCGCGTTTTCCACCAGCGGTCCCTACTGGCCGACATCCGATACCGAGCAGTTGTCGAGGCCCTCTATCCGGGCCGCAAGCGGGACGATCCGATCCCGTCCACCATCTCCCAGGCAGCGAAGCTGCTGTGTGACGAGCTGGACTACGTCGAGATCCCGGAGGAACGCAGTCGCGGGTTCATGAGGGGCATGCGGCGCCGGATCCAGGAGAACGTGACCCACGGCATCCGATTCCCGGAATGGCGTGCCGGCATGCACACCACGTTCTTCAGGCGTCTCACCCTCTGGGGGCAGCGGGTCGCCGAGAGCGAGAAGGGAGGCGAAGCCCTCGACCTCGCGGGGATCCCGCCCGACCCGCAGCGGGCGGCCCTGTTCGGCCGACGGTTCTCCGTGGCCACCTACGGGCTCCTGATCGACTCGCGCGGGCCCTCCGATGACGAGGAAACCCTCCGCATCGAGATGGCGAACGAGATCCTCCACGGGATGTCGGACGACGCCCGCGTCGAGCGCTACCGGCTGCTCCAGGACGCCGTCAATTCGCTGGCCACCGGCCTGTTGACCATGGCCACGAGTTACCTGGGCTTCGGCCAGAGCATCGAAGACGCCCTCGCCCTCAGCGGTGCGACCTTCGCCCTCGCGGCCAGTGTCATCACCGTTCGGCACCTCGGTTCTCCGGCGATGAGCGAGAAGGCACAGGAGGCCCGCCGGCAGGCACGGAACTGGCTCTTCTCGCTGCACGCATGGATGGTCGGATATGTCCTCTGGGGGCGGGGAGCCGTACAGAGGGGCGAGTACGAGGGGATCGACCAGCTGGCCTACATCGTGCGCTGCCTGGCCACGCACGACGCGGAGATCCCGGACCTGCCGAGGGACCCGGACATCCAGGAGGACCTCGTCCTCCTGATCGAGAACTCGGAGAGAGCTGGCGACACCGAGCTGACCGCGGCGTTGATGCGGCTCCAAGGCGTCCTGCGCTGGAGAAGCGAGCACCTCGGTTCGGCCATCGGCAACCTCATAGCCATCGTTCAGAACATTCCCGACTTCGGGGAGGAGATCAGCCCCCCGATCATGCTGACCGCCGGCGAACCGGACCGACCCGAACTACCGCCCCCTCGGCGGGAAGCCACTCCCGACGAGGAACCACGCCCGGGAATCCCGCCTTCCCGAACCGAGTGAAGCCGTCAAGAACAAGCGGCCCCCGACCACGTCGGGGGCCGCTCCCTTGGCCGTGTCAGCGGCCGGTGGTCAGAGCACCGGGAGGTTTTTGCGGAGTTCGAAGGCGGTGACCTCCGAGCGGTATTCCTCCCATTCCTGCTTCTTGTTGCGGAGGAAGAAGTCGAAGACGTGTTCGCCGAGGGTTTCGGCGACCAGTTCGCTGCGTTCCATCAGGGAGATGGCCTCGCCGAGGTTCTGGGGGAGGGGTTCGATGCCCATGGCGCGGCGTTCGGCGTCGGAGAGGGCCCAGACGTCGTCGTCGGCGCCCGCCGGGAGTTCGTAGCCCTCCTCGATGCCCTTGAGGCCGGCCGCCAGGAGGACGGCGTACGTGAGGTACGGGTTGGCGCCCGAGTCGATCGAGCGGACCTCGACGCGGGAGGAGCCCGTCTTGCCCGGCTTGTACATCGGGACGCGGATCAGGGCGGAGCGGTTGTTGTGGCCCCAGCAGATGTACGAGGGGGCCTCGCCGCCCGCGCCGGCGCTGCGGGAGGAGCCGCCCCAGATGCGCTTGTAGGAGTTGACCCACTGGTTGGTGACCGCCGCGGTCTCGGCGGCGTGCTTGAGCAGGCCCGCGATGAAGGAGCGGCCCACCTTCGAGAGCTGGTACTCGGCGCCCGACTCGTAGAAGGCGTTGCGGTCGCCCTCGAAGAGGGAGAGGTGGGTGTGCATGCCCGAGCCCGGGTATTCCGAGAAGGGCTTCGGCATGAAGGTGGCCTGGACGCCCTGTTCGAGGGCGACCTGCTTCATGACGAGGCGGAAGGTCATGATGTTGTCGGCCGTGGAGAGCGCGTCGGCGTAGCGGAGGTCGATCTCCTGCTGGCCGGGGGCGCCCTCGTGGTGGCTGAACTCGACCGAGATGCCCATCGATTCGAGCATGGTGATCGCCTGGCGGCGGAAGTCCATGCCCACGTTCTGCGGGGTGTGGTCGAAGTAGCCGGAGTTGTCGGCCGGGACCGGGCGGGTGCCGTCCAGCGGCTTGTCCTTCAGCAGGAAGAACTCGATCTCCGGGTGGGTGTAGAAGGTGAAGCCCAGGTCGGAGGTCTTGGCCAGGATGCGCTTGAGGACGTAGCGCGGGTCCGCGAAGGACGGGGAGCCGTCCGGCATGAGGATGTCGCAGAACATCCGGGCGGTCCCGGGGGCCTCGGCGCGCCACGGCAGTATCTGGAACGTGCTGGGGTCCGGCTTGGCGATCATGTCGGACTCGTAGACCCGTGCGAAGCCCTCGATCGCGGAGCCGTCGAAGCCGATCCCCTCGTCGAAGGCCTGCTCCAGCTCCGCGGGGGCGACCGCGACGGACTTGAGGAAGCCCAGTACGTCGGTGAACCACAGGCGCACGAAGCGGATGTCGCGCTCCTCAAGCGTCCGGAGGACGAATTCCTGCTGCTTGTCCATGCCTTCATCCTCGCAGTTCAGACGGCCTGTGCACCACCGCCTCACGGGTCGGGGCACAGTCGGGCCGGCCCAGTATCGCCAGTGGTGGTTTCCGCCACATTACGCACCCGGGAAAGCTCGCGGCACCCCCGCACTGACCTCGGAGCGGTCATGAGCATTACCATCTGCGCCCATGGGGGGCCTGCAGTGCGTGCGGCCGGGGCGTCGGGGACGTCCCGGGCTTCGGCGCGCCCTCCCGCCGGCGGTCTTCGGCACGCTGGTCGGGGCGCTGGCCGGGGTGCTGGTCGTCGCACTGACCGGCGCGCTGTTCCTGTGTGCGTCCCGGCCGGGCGAAGCCCCCGTGTCGCACCACGGAAGCGTCCAGGCGGGCGCGCGGGCCGAGCCGTGGGCGCACGGCACGGCGCACGCCGTCTGCGTGTCCCCGTACGACCTGCCCGGCTGCTCGTCCCTGGCGCACGTGACCCCGGGCGTCCTGCCCGTGCCGCCGCCCGCCGTGACCGTGCCGGGCGGCGAGCCGCCGCCCGCCGCCGAGGCTTCCGGGGCGGGCCGGATCCGGCCGCCCGAACCGCTCGCGCGCGCCCCCGACCTGCATGCCCTCCAGGTGCTGCGGACCTGACGGGTCCGGTTTTGCGTTCCACCCACCCCCCTCAGCAGAAGGAACCAGGGCACATGGCCAGCAAGTCCGGCAGGACCCCCCAGCACACCGACCCGCACTCCCGCCAGGCGCGCATAGCCGAGATGCGCCGCGCCGACAAGATTCGGGAGCGCCGCAACAAGGCCATCGCGATCACGACCTCGACGGTCATCGTCGCCGGTCTGGTCGGATTCGGCGCCTGGGTGCTGATCGAACAGAAGCAGACCGAGCAGCGCAAGAAGGAGGCCGCGGAGCAGATCCGCAAGGAGGCCGAGGAGGTCCGCCAGAAGCCCGTCGAGGGCGAGCAGCTCTGGGACGCGAAGAGCCTGGGCCGCAACCACGTCGAGACCCCGGTGAAGTACGAGATGAACCCCCCGGTCGGCGGTGACCACCACCCCCGCTGGATGAACTGCAACGGCGACGTCTACAAGAGCCCGCTGCCCGAGGTGAACGCCGTGCACTCGCTGGAGCACGGGGCCGTCTGGGTCACGTACAACGAGAAGGCCGCCAAGGCCGACGTGGACAAGCTCGCCGCGACCGTCGGCAAGACCCCGTACACGCTGATGAGCCCGGTCAAGGAGCAGACCGGCGCGATCATGCTCAGCGCGTGGGGCAAGCAGCTGACCGTGGAGACGGCGGACGACCCGCGGGTGAAGCTGTTCTTCACCAAGTACGTACAGGGCGATCAGACCCCCGAACCGGGCGCGGCCTGCACGAGCGGGCTGACCGCCAAGTGACCGGCCGCACCCCCCGTACGTACTGGGTCGCGGGCACGGCCGTCCTGCTGGCGCTGCTGTTCGCGGCGGCGGCCACGGTCGCCGCCGCCAACGGCGATCCCGGTGCGGCGCGCCCCCGGACCGCCCCCGCCACCCCGGGGCTCCACTCCCCGGACGCAGGCTTCGCCCGGGACATGGCGGTGCACCACCAGCAGGCGGTGGAGATGTCGTTCATCGTGCGGGACCGCACAGAGGACGAGCCGGTCCGCACCCTCGCCTACGACATCGCCAACACCCAGGCCAACCAGCGGGGCATGATGCTCGGCTGGCTGGACCTGTGGGGGCTGCCGAAGGTGGTGGCCGACGAGCCCCCGATGTCGTGGATGGGGACCTCCGGAGGTCACGGAGACCATGCGGGTCACGGCGCCGCCAAGCCCGGCGCGCTGATGCCCGGCATGGCCACCAAGGAGGAGCTGGAGCAGCTGGGAGCCGCCTCCGGGCGGGACGCCGAGGTGCTCTTCCTCCAGCTGATGACCGACCACCACAAGGGCGGCGTCGCGATGGCCGCGGGCTGTGCGCAGCAGTGCGTGACCCCGGTCGAGCGGGCGCTGGCCCAGGGCATGGTCGACGCGCAGCGCTCGGAGATCACCCTGATGACGGACATGCTCGGGAAGCGCGGGGCTGCGCCGCGCGGGTGACCGGACACGCGCCGGGCCGGTGACCGGACGCGCGCCGCGCGGGTGACGGGACACGCCCGTACGGTGGTGGGAGGGCGCCCTCTCACCCGTACGGGCGTGTGCTCCCGCGCGTGGAGTCGCACGACGAGCCCTGGGCGGGGGACGCCGAGGCGGGCGCAGCCGCGCCCCGCCGCTCGTACGGCGCTCAGGAGGTTGATGCGATGACCACCGCCGGAGAGATCATGCACAAGGGGGCCCAGTGGATCCCCGCCACCGAGACCCTGGACCGGGCCGCCCAGCTGATGAGCGAGCTCAATGTGGGCGCGCTGCCCATCAGCGACTCCGAGGAACGGCTCTGCGGGATCCTGACCGACCGCGACATCGTGGTCGGCTGCGTGGCCAAGGGCCGCGACCCGTCGAAGATCACGGCCGGTGACATGGCCCGGGGCACGCCGCGCTGGATCGACGCGGGCGCGGACGTCTCCGAGGTCCTGGAGGAGATGCAGAGCCACCAGATCCGCCGGCTGCCGGTGATCAGGAACAAGAAGCTGGTCGGCATGATCAGCGAGGCCGATCTGGCCAAACACCTCTCCGAAGAACAGATCGCGGGCTGGGCCGAGAAGGTCTACGCGAGGAGCTGACCGCCGGCGTTGCGGACCGCCCGGGCCACCTGGTCCGGGCGGTCGAGCATGACCAGGTGCCCGGCGGGCTCGGCGACCTCGAAGCGGGCCCCCAGCACGTCGGCGAGATCCGCCTGGCGGGCCAGCCAGCGCAGGGCGGAGCGAGCGGCCGAGCCGTCGTGACCGGCGAGGACGGTGGCGGGGGCGGTCAGCGGGTGCGTCCCGCGCAGGGCGAGCAGCTCGGCGGCCATGTCCGGGTAGCGGGAGTTCTCCAGCAGGGCGCCGCGCCAGACGCGGCCGGTGCGGTAGCACCGGCGTACGAGGTCCCGTGCGGCCGGGTCGGGGCCGCCGGTGCGGGAGGCCCGTACGGTGGCGCGCCGGGCCAGTGGCCCCAGCGCGGCCGGCAGCCCGGCGGCGGTCACCGCCCGGCCGAGCGCACGGGCGGCGCCGGTGCGCAGCGCGGCGGGCAGCACCGTACGGGGGTCCTCTTCCACGCTGCCGTCGAGGAGGACCAGGGCGGCGGTGCGCCGCGGGTACAGGCGGGCGAACGCCTCGGCGTGGAACGCGGCGATCGAGTGCCCGACGACGGTGACCGGGCCGGTGCACCCCAATGCGTCCAGCAGGCCGGCGATCCGGCGGGCCTCCCCGGCGGTGGTGGGCGGCTCGGCGGCCGGGCCGCTGAGGCCGTGGCCGGGCCGGTCGAAGCGGACGACGGTGCGGCCCGAGGCGGCGAGCAGCCCGGCGACCGCGTCCCAGTCGAACCAGGCCATGGCGAGCCCGGCGCTGAGCACGCACACGGGACCCCGGCCCTCGACGACGACGTGCAGCGGCACCCCGTCCACGCGGACGAACCGGCCGGTGCCGCCGCTCGCGTGCGGGTTCGCGCACGGCGTCGCGTACGACGTCATGTGCGGCGTCATGTACGGCCTTCCTTGTGGACCGAGTAGGCGAGCAGGCCGAGCCAGAGCGCCACGAGCAGCACCTGGAGCCGCTGTCCGGCGCCGAGGGCCCAGGTCCCGCGCCCCGCGGTGAACATCGCGATGGCGGTCAGCGTCCACGCGGTGGCGAGCAGTTCGAGGGTGACGAGCGCGGGGCCGTAGCGGGCCAGCGGGGCGAACCAGCCGTAGCGGCGGGCGGCGACGGTCAGGGCCACCAGGCCGACGAGGGCGCCGGTCATGGCGAGGCTGCTGCTGACGGCATGGGCCCGGTGGGTGGCGGGGACCAGGCCGGCGGTCTCCAGGGCGGCGCATTCGGGGTCCACGGTGGGCGTGCAGCTCAGCGGCAGCCAGGCGTCGGCGGCGGTGGCCGCGCCGAAGAGGGTGACCCCGGCCCAGCCGACGACCGCCCAGAGGCGGCGCGACTCGGCGTACTTCAGCAGCCGGGACAGGGCCAGCAGTCCGCCGGCGAAGGCGAGCATCCCGGCGGTGAAGTCGGTGGCCCGGAAGAGGCCGCCGAGCGGCTGGTCCTGGGCGGCGAGCTCGCTCACGTACGTCTTGATGGGGTTGAGACCCGTGGAGAGGACGACTTCGAGGACCCACGCGGTGTAGGCGGCGCCTGCGAGACCGATCAGGGCGGCGACCGGCCAGGCGGTCCGCGGAGAGAGGCCATGTGGGGACATAGTGTGACTAATCCTAAGCAGACCCGGGGGTCGGTCCTATGATCGGATACCCACCCCGGGTAGGGTTTCGGCCATGACGCGCAGTGCTGAGCGAGCCGCCCCGGGTTCCCGGGTGCTGCTGCTCGCCGCGCTGCTGCTGGGCATCGTCACCATGCACACCCTGGGTCATCCGTCCGCCTCCCATGCCATGGAGGACGTGTCCACGGCCCACTCCGTTGCCTCGGCCGGGTCACCCGGTCCCGCGGCGGACGGTGGCGCGCACCACACCCCGGCGCACGAACCGGCCCCGGCCCAGGCCCCGGCACCGGGCCTGGAAGCGGGCCTGGAAGCGGGCCTGGAACCGGCGCAGACCGCCGGGACGCAGTGGCCCGGTACCGGCATGGACCCCATGTCCGTCTGCTCCGCCGTGCTCGCGGGGCTCGTCATCCTGTACCTCGGCGCCGGACCGGCCGGCTCCCGCGACACCGCGCCGCTCGGGGGCGCGGCCCGCATACCGGGCCGGTCCGGTGGCCCGGATCCGCCCTCGCCCCGCGAGCTCCTCACCCGGCTGGCGGTCCTGCGGGTATAGGCCCGGCCCCGGCCGTCGCCTCCACGTGCCCGTACGTCCGTACCCCCACATTCCGGTACGCCCGCATGCCGGTACGTCCCTACGCCCGTACACGCCCGCATGCCCTCGTGCCCGTACGCAGTGGCACCCGCACGTCCGCGGTGCCCCGCTCCCGTACCCCGTACCCCGGCATGTCCGTACGCCCATGCGCCCGTACGCCCGCGAGGCGGCGCCGAACCGCGCCCATGAATCCGTAACACCAGACCCACGAGGTGCTCCCATGCGCTCTCTTCCCACCCGTCGCGCCGTACTCGGCGCATCCGCGGCCCTCGCCGGCTCCGGACTGCTCGCCGCCTGCTCCGGCTCCTCCGGCACGGACCACGGCTCCATGAACCACGGCGGCTCCGCCGCCGACGGCCCCGAGGGGTACGTGGACCCGGCCGGGCCCGAGGTCCGCGCCGCCGAGGCGGCCCGCAAGGCGACCGGCCCGCTCACCGAGGTCAAGGTCACCGCCACCGCCACCCCGCTCGACCTCGGCGCCGGGCGGACCGTCCGCTCCTGGGCGTACGGGGACAAGCTGCCGGGCCAGGAGATCCGGGCCACCGCGGGCGGCACCCTCTCCCTCACCCTGGCCAACAACCTCCCCGAGGCCACCTCCCTGCACTGGCACGGGCTCGCGCTGCGCAACGACATGGACGGGGTCCCGGGGCTGACCCAGCGGGACATCGCCCCGGGCGGATCCTTCACGTACAAGTTCGCCGTCGCGCAGCCCGGGACGTACTGGTTCCACCCGCACACCGGGGTCCAGCAGGACCGTGGCCTCTACGCCCCGCTGATCATCGAGGACCCGAAGGAACCCCTCTCCTACGACAAGGAGTGGGTGGTCGTCCTGGACGACTGGATCGACGGAGTGGACGGCGCCACTCCGGAAGCCGTCCTCGCCGAGCTCCGCAAGGGCATGAACGGGGACGGGAACGGCAACGGAGGCGGAGGCGGCGGGGGCCACGCCGGGCACGGCGCCCCGCCCGCCCCGGGTGCGAGCCGCCCCGGCGGCCGCTCCCACGTCCTCATGGGCGCCGACAGCGACATCCTCGGCAAGGACGCGGGCGACGTCGCCTACCCCTACTACCTGATCAACGGCCGGGTGGCGGAGGATCCGTCGGTCTTCACCGCCCGCCCCGGGGACCGGATCCGGCTGCGCATCATCAACGCCGGCGGGGACACCGCCTTCCGGATCGCCCTCGGCGGCCACGAGCTGACGGTCACCCACACCGACGGCTACCCGGTGGAACACCTGAAGACGGGCTCCCTGCTCCTGGGCATGGGCGAGCGGTACGACGTCCTGGTCACCGCCCAGGACGGGGTGTTCCCGCTCACCGCACTGGCCGAGGGCAAGGGGCAGTCGGCGCTGGCCGTGCTGCGCACCGGGTCGGGTGCGGCGCCCACGGCCGCGACCCGGCCGGCCGAACTGGACGCGCGGCCGCCGGCGGCGGACGCGTTCAAGGCCGCCGGTGCGGCCGTACTGGCCTCGCGCGAGCCGGACCGTACGGTGCAGCTCCGCCTGACCGGCTCCATGACCCGGTACAACTGGGCCTTCGACGGCAAGCCGTACACACCGGACCAGCGGCACCCGGTGAAGGCGGGCGAGCGGGTCCGGCTGGAGTTCCGCAACGCGACGCCGATGTGGCACCCGCTGCACCTGCACGGCCACACCTTCGCCCTGGGCACAGAGGCGGGCGGGGCGCGCAAGGACACCGCGATCGTCCTGCCGGGCGGGCGGCTGACGGCGGACTTCGACGCGGACAACCCCGGGCTGTGGATGGTCCATTGCCACAACGTCTACCACTCGGAGTCCGGAATGATGACGGTGCTGGGCTACCAGCTGTAGGCGGCGGCCGTACGGTCCCGGGCCGGCCCATGCGGCGGGCCGGCCCGGGACCCCGCCCGGGACCCGGTCCGACCCCGCCCGGGCCCGGGCGGGAATTCGGACGGGTGCGAGCCGCGGGCATGGCACCCTTGCGGTGATCACAGCAGCTGCGACAAAGGACGCCACCGCCGGTATGAGCACCCCGCCGAACCCGCCCAGCACTCCCGCCGAGCCCCCGACGGAGCCGGCGGACACCCCGATACCCGAGACCGCCTCCGTACCGGCGCCCGCGCAGCCGCTGTCGCTCGACAAGACCCCGGCCCCGGCGGCCCCCGAGGCTCCCGCGGCATCGGCCGCCCCCGAGGCGTCGGCCACCTCGGAGCCCCCGGCCCCCGCCGACGCGCCGGCAGCTCCTGCTCCCGCGGCTTCCGCCACCCCCGTTGCTCCCGCGGCTGCCGAAGCGCCCGCCGCCCCGGCAGCCCCGGCGGCCCCCGAGGCCCCGGCAGCCCCGGTGGACTCTGCCGCCCCCCAGGCCCCGGCCGCCCCCGCCCCGTCGCAGTTCGCCCCGCCCGCGCCGTCGCCGTTCGCCACCCCCGCCCCGGGCTCGACGTCGCCGTTCGCCAGCCCCGCCCCCGGCACCACGTCGCCGTTCCCCATGCCCGCCCCGGGCGCGCCGACCGTGCCCGTCGCCCCGGCCGCCGGCATGCCCGGCGCCCCCGCCTGGGGCCAGCCCGGCTTCGGCGCGGGCCCGTACGGCGGATACCCGCAGCCGAAGGCGCCCACCAACGGGCTGGCCGTCGCCGCCGTGATCGTCGCCAGTCTGGGTGTCATGGCCGCCGTCGTGCCCTTCTTCTTCTGGCTCGGCGCCCTGATGGCCGTCGTCGCCACGGGACTCGGCATCGGCGGCGTCGTCCGCGCCAACAAGGGCGCCCCGAACAAGACGATGGCCGTCGTCGGCACCGTCCTCGGCGTGCTCGGCCTCGCCGCCTCGGTCGGCGGTTTCTTCCTCACGGCCGCCATCATCGAGGACACCCCCAGTCGGTACGAGCGGGGCATCGACATCGGCGAGGACGACATGGACCTGGAGGGCCTCTACCCCAGCGGTGAGCCCTGGCCGTCCGCGTCCCGGTCGCCCTCGCAGGTCCCGGGCCTGACCAGCGCGCTGCCGTTCGGCGAGACCTTCACCTACCCGAACGGCGTCAAGGTGACCCTGTCGGCGCCGACGAAGTACGAGCCGAAGGGCATCATCGCCCGCGAGCGGGTGAAGAACGCGATCCAGCTGACGATCACCATCACCAACGGTTCGTCCTCGCCGCACGAGGTCATCTACGCCGTGCCCAGCGTCCGCGACGAGCACGGCATGACCGCCGACATGGTCTTCGACAGCAGCGGCTCCGGCGGCAGGGTGCCGAAGATGATCGAGGGGTCCATCCTGCCGGGCGCGTCCGCCAGCGGGGTCGTGGCCTTCGAGCTCCCCGAGGGCACCAAGAGCATCACCGCGAACATCTCCGCGGGAACCCGGCTCGAGGACGTGAAGTACGCCGGCCCGATCGGCTGACGAGGCAGTTCCCCCAAGGGAAAACAAGCGGGGCCCAGGACATCGCGTCAGAAAGACGATTAGACTGGGCCCCGTGCCTCAACTACGCCTCGCTCTGAATCAGATCGACTCGCACGTCGGCAACATCGCCGCCAACGCCGACTCGGTCGTGCACTGGACCCGGCACTCCGCCGAGCAGGGTGCCCACCTGGTGGCGTTCCCGGAGATGATGCTGACCGGGTACCCCGTCGAGGACCTCGCCCTGCGCGGCTCCTTCGTCGAGGCCTCCCGCGCCGCGCTGCGCGGGCTCGCGGAGCGGCTGGCGGCCGAGGGCCTCGGCGAACTGCCGGTCGTCGTCGGCTACCTCGACCGCACCGAGAAGGCCGTTCCCCGGCTCGGCAAGCCGGCCGGCTCCCCCGAGAACGCGGCGGCCGTGCTGCACCGCGGGCGGGTCGTCCTGCGCTTCGCCAAGCACCACCTGCCCAACTACGGGGTGTTCGACGAGTTCCGGTACTTCGTGCCGGGCGACACCCAGCCCGTGATCCGGGTGCGCGGCGTCGACGTGGCCCTGGCCATCTGCGAGGACCTCTGGCAGGAGGGCGGCCGGGTCCCGGCCACCCGCTCCGCCGGGGCCGGACTGCTGATCTCCGTCAACGCGTCCCCGTACGAGCGCAACAAGGACGACCTGCGCCTCGAACTGGTCCAGAAGCGCGCCCAGGAGGCCGGCTGTACCCTCGCCTACCTGGCCATGATCGGCGGCCAGGACGAGCTGGTCTTCGACGGCGACTCGATCGTCGTCGACGCCGGCGGCGAGGTCATCGCCCGCGCCCCGCAGTTCTCCGAGGGCTGCGTCCTGGTCGACCTCGACCTGCCCGCCGCCCGCGCCGACGCCCCCGAGGGCGTGGTGGACGACGGGCTGCGCATCGACCGCGTGATCCTGTCCGAGGAGCCGGTGGAGCCGTACGAGGCCGTGGTCACCGGCGGTTACGCCGACCGCCTCGACGACGACGAGGAGGTCTACGACGCGCTGGTCGTGGGCCTGCGCGCGTACGTGAAGAAGAACGGGTTCCGCTCCGTCCTGATCGGGCTCTCCGGAGGTATCGACTCCGCCCTCGTCGCCGCCATCGCCTGCGACGCGATCGGCGCGCAGAACGTGTACGGGATCTCGATGCCGTCGAAGTACTCCTCGGACCACTCCAAGGGGGACGCGGCCGATCTGGCCGAGCGGACCGGCCTGAACTTCCGGACCGTGCCGATCGAGCCGATGTTCGACGCGTACATGGGCTCGCTGGGCCTCACCGGCCTGGCCGAGGAGAACCTGCAGTCCCGGCTGCGCGGCACCATGCTGATGGCGGTCTCCAACCAGGAGGGCCACATCGTGCTGGCCCCGGGCAACAAGTCGGAGCTGGCCGTGGGCTATTCCACGCTCTACGGCGACTCGGTGGGCGCGTACGGCCCGATCAAGGACGTCTACAAGACGGACGTCTTCCGGCTCGCGCAGTACCGCAACCGGGCCGCCGCCGAACGCGGCGAGGCCCCGCCGATCCCGGAGAACTCCATCGTGAAGCCGCCGAGCGCCGAACTGCGCCCGGGCCAGGTGGACACCGACTCGCTGCCGGACTACCCGGTGCTCGACGCGATCCTGGCCCTGTACGTGGACCGCGACCAGGGCATGGAGGCGATCGTGGAGGCCGGCTTCGACCGTGAGCTGGTCGCCCGGACCCTGCGGATGGTGGACACGGCGGAGTACAAGCGCCGCCAGTACCCGCCGGGCACGAAGATCTCCGCGAAGGGCTTCGGCAAGGACCGCCGGCTGCCCATCACGAACGGCTGGCGCGAGCAGGCGTAACCGCCGCCCGCGTCGGCTCTGGCCGTCAGCTCTGCCCGGCGGGTGCGTGCGTCAGGGCTTGACCGTGACCCGGGCGGCGACCGGAAGGTGGTCGCTGCCCGTGCGCGGCAGGGTCCAGGAGGCCTCCGGCCGGATCCCGCGGACCATGATCTGGTCGATCCGGGCCATCGGGAACTGCGCCGGCCAGCTGAAGCCGAAGCCGTCGCCCGCCGCGCCCTGGGTGGAGCGCATCTGCGAGGTCACCTCGGACAGGGCGCGGTCGTTCATGGTGCCGTTGAGGTCGCCGAGCAGGATGACCTTCTTCAGCGGTTCTGCGGCGAGGGCGGCGCCCAGCGCGTCGGCGCTGTCGTCGCGCTGGTTCGCGGTGAAGCCGGCCTTCAGCTTGACCCGGACCGAGGGCAGGTGCGCGACGAAGGCGGCGACCTTGCCGTGCGGGGTGTCGACGGTGGCGCGCATGGCGCGGGTCCAGCCCATCCTGATGTCGACGGGCGCGCTCGCGCTCAGCGGGTACTTGCTCCACACGCCGACGGTGCCCTCGACCGAGTGGTACTTGTACGTGCCCGCCAGGGCCTTCTCGTAGACGGGGACGGCGCTCCCCTTGAGCTCGGTCAGGGCCAGGATGTCCGCCCCGGACTTGGCGACCGATTCGGCGGTGCCGCGCGGGTCGGGGTTGTCGGCGTCGACGTTGTGGGTGGCGACCACGAGGTTGCCGCCGGAGCCGGACTTGTCGGTGACCAGGCCGCCGAAGAGGTTCACCCAGACCGCGCCGGTCAGCACGAGCGCGATGAGCGCGGTCGCGGACTTGCGGAAGACGGCGCCGGCCAGCAGGAGCGGGACGGCCAGGCCCAGCCAGGGCAGGAAGGTCTCGGTGAGGCTGCCGAGGTTGCCCACGTCGTTGGGCAGCTCCGCGTGGAAGATCATCACCAGCGCGATCAGTACGGCGATCGCGGCGAGCACCCATCCCCGCCGCCAGATCCCGGGGTCCTTGCGCAGTTCGGCCAGCCGGCGCCGGAAGCGGGATCCGGAGGGCTCGGGCTCCGAGCCGCCGTTCCCCGATTCCGTCATGTACGCCTGTGCCATGCCACTGCCCTCACTGCCGCGCTCGCGCTCCGTCCCCGCCCCTTGACCCTAGGCGATGCACGAAGCCTTCCGTGTCGTACGTCACGACCGTCCGTCGCGGTCGTACGTCCGGGAGGACGAACGGCCGTGCGCACCGGGTTCCGCTTGTCACGAAACGCGCACATTGGATCCTCCTGGCCGGGTGTGGGCCCCACCACTTCCGCCTGTGGCCCCGCGGATGCCACCATGGTGGGTGAGTCCGGGGACGCCGTGAGGGCGCCTCGAGATGACACAAGGAGCAGTTGCAATGACGCATGCCGTTTCGCCTGCCCGCGAACCCGCAGCAGCATCTCCGTCGCACGCACCCACCCTGTACGGAGGCACGGGCACCCGGCGCATCACCGTCCGCGACCTGACGCTCGCCAAGGAACGCGGCGAGAAGTGGCCCATGCTCACCGCCTACGACGCCATGACCGCGTCCGTCTTCGACGAGTCCGGCATCCCGGTCATCCTCGTCGGCGACTCCATGGGCAATTGCCACCTCGGCTACGACTCCACCGTCCCGGTGACGATGGACCAGATGACCATGCTGTCGGCGGCCGTCGTACGGGGCACGAGCCGCGCCCTGGTCATCGGCGACATGCCGTTCGGCTCGTACCAGGAGGGCGCCGTGCAGGCGCTGCGCAGCGCCACCCGTCTCGTGAAGGAGGCGGGGGTCGGAGCGGTGAAGCTGGAGGGCGGCGAGCGCTCGCTGGCCCAGACCGAGCTGATCGTGCAGTCCGGCATCCCCGTCATGTCCCACCTGGGCCTGACCCCGCAGTCCGTCAACGCCATGGGCTACCGGGTGCAGGGCCGCGGCGACGAGGCCGCGCACCAGCTGCTGCGCGACGCGAAGGCGGCGCAGGACGCGGGCGCCTTCGCGGTGGTGCTGGAGCTCGTCCCGGCCGAGCTGGCCGCCGAGGTCACCCGGTCCCTGCACATCCCGACGGTCGGCATCGGCGCCGGCTCGGAGTGCGACGCGCAGGTGCTGGTGTGGACCGACATGATGGGCCTGACCGGCGGGAAGCTGCCGCGGTTCGTGAAGCAGTACGCGAACCTGCGGGCGACCATGGGCGACGCGGCGAAGGCCTTCGCCGAGGACGTGGTCGGCGGAACGTTCCCGCAGGAAGAGCACGCCTTCCACTGATGAGATGAGCGGCCGCTCCGGCGGCCCGCCGGCCCCCGTGGCCCGCTCCACCGACAGCCCGCCGACCGTGTGCCGGCGGGCTGTCGTATGCCTGTCGTACGTTTGTCGGTCGGCTGTCGGTGCTTTGTCAGTGACGGGTGGTCCCATGGTGGACATGACGCGAAACGACAAGAAGCCCAACGCCGTGGAGGTACGGGGGCTGGTCAAGCACTACGGCGAGACCAAGGCCCTCGACGGCGTGGACCTGGACGTCCGCGAGGGCACGGTCCTCGGAGTCCTCGGCCCCAACGGCGCCGGCAAGACCACCCTCGTGCGATGCCTCTCCACCCTGATCACCCCGGACTCCGGCACGGCCGTCGTCGCCGGGTACGACGTGGTCCGCCAGCCCCGCCAGCTGCGCCGCACCATCGGCCTCACCGGCCAGTACGCCTCGGTCGACGAGAAGCTCTCCGGCTGGGAGAACCTCTACATGATCGGGCGGCTGCTCGACCTCTCCCGCAAGGACGCCCGCCGCCGCGCGGACGAGATGCTGGAGCGGTTCTCCCTGACCGAGGCGGCCAAGAAGGCCGCCATGAACTACTCCGGCGGCATGCGCCGCCGGCTCGACCTGGCCGCCTCCCTGATCGGCAACCCGGCCGTGCTCTACCTGGACGAGCCGACCACCGGTCTCGACCCCCGCACCCGCAACGAGGTGTGGGACGAGGTCCAGCGGCTGGTCGCCGAGGGCGCCACCGTGCTGCTCACCACCCAGTACATGGAGGAGGCCGAGCAGCTCGCCAGCGAGCTGACGGTCATCGACCGCGGCAAGGTCATCGCCAACGGCAAGGTCGACGAGCTGAAGGCGCGCGTCGGCGGACGCACCCTGAAGATCCGCCCCGTGGCCTCCGCCGACCTGCCGGGCATGGCCCGCGCGCTGGCCGAGGCCGGACTGGACGGCGTGGCCGGCACCCAGGCCGTTCCGGACGAGGGCGTGCTGCTGGTCCCGATCCTGAGCGACGAGCAGCTGACCGCCGTCGTCGGCCTGCTGGCCGCCCGCGGGTACGCCATCGCCGACCTCGGCACCTACCTGCCCAGCCTCGACGAGGTGTTCCTCGCCATCACCGGCCAGAAGCCCCTCTCCGTCGAGGACTCCGTTCCCACCGAGAAGACCGAGGAGGTCGCGGCATGAGCACCGTAACCACGACGAAGCCCGCTCCCACCGCGCCCGGTCCGGCCTCGGTGGTCGCACACTCCGGCGAGGGCCGGATCGGCCTGCGGGCCAACCTGCGGCACATCGGCGCCCTGGTGCGCCGCAACGCCCTGCAGATCAAGCAGGACCCCGAGTCGATGTTCGACGTCCTGTTCATGCCGATCATCTTCACGCTGCTGTTCGTGTTCGTCTTCGGCGGCGCCGTCTCCGGCAAGGGCAACCAGGGCCAGTACGTCAGCTACCTGGTCCCGGGCCTCATGGCCATGATGGGCATGAACATCGCCATGGCGGTGGGCACCGGGGTCAACGACGACTTCAAGAAGGGCGTGATGGACCGGTTCCGGTCCATGCCGATCGCCCGGTCGTCCGTACTCCTCGCCAAGATCGTCGTCGAGATCGGCCGCATGCTGATCGCCATCTCGATCCTGCTCTGCGTGGGCTTCACCCTCGGTCTGTCGATCGACGGCTCGATCCTGGACCTGTTCGCCGCCATCGGCCTGTCGGTCGTCTTCGGCGCCTCGCTGATGTGGATCTTCATCCTGCTGGGTCTGACCATGAAGACCGCGCAGGCCGTCCAGGGCATGGCGATGCTGGTCCTGATGCCGCTCCAGTTCGGCAGCTCCATCTTCGCCATGCCGTCCACCATGCCGGGCTGGCTGCAGGCCTTCACGGACTACAACCCGCTGTCCAACCTGGCCGACGCGGCCCGGGCCCTGATCAACGGAACGCCGGTGGGCGACTCGGTGTGGATGACCCTGGCCTGGTCGGTCGCCATCACCGCGGTCACCATGCCGCTCGCGGTACGGAAGTTCCGCCAGAAGACCTGATCCGCGGACCGGTCCGTTCGGATCGCGTCCCGGACGGACACCGGCCGGGGGCCGGGTCAGATGAGGGCGGTGGCCTCCTCCATGGTGAGGCCGCCGCCTTCGGCGTACGCCTTCTCGAAGGCCGCGTCGCCGAGCGCCGCCCGCGTCAGCTCCTCGACGAGGGCGGCGTCCTCGCGTTCCATGGTGATCGGGAAGTGCCGGGGCGGCAGATGGGTACGGTAGGCGCCGAGCAGCCGGACGGCGTCGTACGTGCGCCGCGGGCCGCCCAGCGAGACGAGGGAGACGGCCCCGGTCAGCAGGTACACGGCGGGCAGCTGCGGGGCGACCATCATCACGAGCGGGTCCCGGACCCGGTTCGTGGCCTCGCGGATCCGCACCAGCGCCTCCTCGTACGCACCCTCCCGGTTGTCCAGCCAGGCCGTCGTGGCGAGGAGGAACACGTCGAAGACGGCGTACGCGCCGAGCGCGAAGTCCTGGCGCAGCGCCTCGATCTGGGCCCGGGCCTCGACGATGCGGCCGGTACGGCCCAGGAGGCCCGCGAGGAACATCCGGGCGGCGGGCATGGCCTCGTTGCCGTACCCCTGCCACCGTGCCGTGATCTCGGTGAGGATCTCCTCGGCCTCTTCGGCCTCCCCGTTCTCGACCAGCGTCCCGGCCATCCGTACGCGCAACACCGTCACCTGGGCGTGGGCGCCCAGGCGTTCGGCATGCACGATCGCGGCCCGGAAGTCCTCGGCGGCCAGCGCGTACATGCCGCGCTTCTCCCGGGACTCGGCGCGCGCGGACAGCGCCTCGGCGCAGCCCCAGTCGTCGCCGAGCTCGCGGAAGAGGGCCAGGCTCTCCTCGGCGTCGCGGGAGGCGTCGCCGGCCCAGTCCGCCCGGTTGGCGAGGATGTTGGCCCGCAGCTGCAGGGCGGAGGCGAGCTCCCAGCGGTAGCCGAAGGCACGGGCGGTCTGAACGGTGTCGTCCACGACGCGCTGCAGCAGCCCGGGGTCGCCCGCGATCATGACGGCGTAGATCCAGAGGGAGGAAGGGGTCCGGCAGGTCTGCGGCAGCCCGGGCCGGTAGGCGGCGAGCACGCCGTCGATCTGGGCGCGGACCTCGGGGGTGTCCCAGGTGTCGCTGTTCTGGTCGCGGGCGGCCAGCCGGATCAGCTGGATGCCGCGCCAGGCCTCGGTGAGCAGTTCGCCGGTGTACGGCGGGGGCGTGTCGACGATCCGCCCGTGGACGGGCTCGGCGGGGACGACGGGCGCCGCGAAGGGGTTGGGGCCGAGCGCGGCGGCCGCCTCGGACCAGTGCCGGGACTCGGTGCCCAGGTCGTGCATGTGCCAGTGCCAGCCCAGGGAGTGGACGAGGCACAGCACTTCGTCGACGTCGCGGGCGGCGACCGCGCGGCGCAGGGCGGTACGGATGTTCTCGTACTCGGCGGCGAGCAGCTCGGTCGCGGCCCGCTGGCCGTGCCCGCGGAGCAGGGGTTCGTTGGTACGGGCCAGTTCGCGGTAGTGGACGAGGTGGCGGCGCTCGGTGTGCTCGCGGTCGCCCTCGGCGGCGGCGAGGCGCTCGGTGGCGTACTCGGCGACGGTCTCCAGGAGGCGGTAGCGCATGCCGGAGCCGTCGGGGCCGGGGGCGGCGACGACGAGGGATTTGTCGACGAGGGAGCCGAGGACGTCGGCGGTGTCGTAGGACGGGTCGGCGCAGACGGCCTCGGCGGCGGCGAGGTCGCAGCCGCCGGCGAAGACCGACAGGCGGCGCAGGACGGTGCGCTCGGGCTCGTCGAGGAGGTCCCACGACCAGTCGACGACGGCCCGCAGGGTCTGCTGCCGCGGCAGGACCGTACGGGCACCACTGGTCAGCAGCCGGAACCGGTCGTCGAGCCGGTCGGCGATCTGGCGCGGGGTGAGCAGCCGCAACCGGGCGGCGGCCAGCTCGATGGCGAGCGGCAGACCGTCCAGCCGCCGGCAGATCTCCGCCGCCGCGGCCGGATCGTCGTCCGTACGGAACCCCGGCCGGGCCGCGGCCCCACGGTCACCGAGCAGCCGCAGCGCCACGGGATCGGGCAGCGGCTCCACCGGACGCAGCGACTCCCCCGGCACCCCCAGGGGCTCCCGGCTCGTCGCGAGGATCTGCACGCCCGGACAGCGCGCCAGGAGCTCCTCCGCCAACTCGGCGGCCGCACCGATCACATGCTCGCAGTTGTCGAGCAGCAGCAGGAGCCGCTGCCGTGCGCAGTGCTCGGCGAGCCGGTCCAGAGGGGCGTCGCCGGTCCGGTCGGTCAGGGCGCGCAGCTCCTCGGCGGCGGCGCCGCGCAGCTTGGTCTCCCGGGCCCCGAGCGCGGCGAGCGCGGCCTCGGCGACGTCCTCCGGGTCGTCGACGGGGGCCAGCTCGACGAACCACACCCCGTCGGGCCATCCGCCGTGCGCGCCGTGCGCCTCGGCGGCCTCCTGCGAGAGCCGCGTCTTGCCGGCCCCGCCGGGCCCGAGGAGCGTGACGAGGCGCGCCCGCGCGAGATCGTCCCCGATGACCCGGATGTCGTCCTCACGGCCGACGAAGGTGGTGAGCCGGGCCCGCAGGTTCCCGCTGCCCCGTCCGGCCTGCCGGGACGCCTCGGGCGCCGACGACGGGTACGGATACGGGCCCGGCCCGGAGCCGGCGCCCCGGCCCGGCTGCGCCGGATGCCCGCCCGGGGCGGGGGCGCCCTGCTCGGGCCGGGCCGGTCGCGCGGCGGCACCGGCGTCCGCCGGGTACTGGCCGCTGCCCGGGGGCTGCGCCCAGGGCTGCACGGCCTCCACGGCGGAGCCTTGTGCGGGTGCGCCGGGCCGGACCGGTTGCGCGGCGGCACCGGCGTCGGCCGGGCCGGGGGTGAGGAGTTCGGTGTGCAGGGCGCGCAGGGCGGGGCCCGGGTCCGTGCCGAGCCGGGCCGCCAGGTCCCGGCGTACGGCGTCGTACGCGGCCAGCGCCTCCGCCGGGCGGCCCGCGTCGCGCAGCGCCCGGATGCGCAGGGCCTGCAGCGGCTCGTCCAGCGGCTGCTGCGCGCACAGCGCGGTCAGCTCCGGCAGGGACCGCTCGGCCCCGCCCAGGGCCAGGGCCGCCGCGAGCCGGCCCCGGCGCGCGTCCATCCGTACGGCCTCCCAGCGCGCGGCCTCCGCGCCGGGGTCCGGCAGGTCGGCGAGGGCCGGTCCGCGCCAGAGGGCGAGGGCGTCCTCGTATCGTGCGGCGGCCTCGGCCGGGTCCGGGGTCTCGGCCGCGGACCGGGCGAGGCGCTCGAAGCGGTACAGGTCGACGTCCTCGCGTTCGGCGGCGAGCTGGTAGCCGCCCTCCGCGGAGCGCACGGCCGCGTGCCCGAGGGCCCGCCGCAGCCGGGCGACGAGCGCCTGCAGGGCGGCCACCGCATCGGCCGGCGGGTCGCCGTCCCACACCTCGGAGACCAGCAGCGCGGCCGGCACCACCCGCCCCGGCCGCAGCGCGAGCGCGGTCAGGAGCGCCCTCAGGCGCGCTCCGCCGACGCCGACGGGGGTCCCGTCGTCGTGGATGGCCTGGGCGGTGCCGAGAATTGCGTAACGCACCGGCCCATTGTCCCCGTACCCCGCCCCGGCCCCGAACCGTTTTCCCTCAGGCGGCCGGGATAGGTTTCCCGGCATGGGTCATCAGGGCAGCCGCGGCGAGCGGCGGATCAGTTCGGTATTCCTCGGCATCTTCGCCGTCATGGCCGTCACCGGCTGGGCCGTGTGGACGGGGTACTCGACGAGCACCGGGCTCGCCGTGTTCCTCTTCGTGACGTCGGCGTGGGTCGTCTCCCTCTGCCTGCACGAGTACGCGCACGCCCGCACGGCCCTGCACGGCGGCGACCTCTCGGTGGGCGCCAAGGGCTATCTGACGCTGAATCCGCTGAAGTACACGCACGCGCTGCTCAGCATCGTGCTGCCGGTGCTCTTCGTGATCCTGGGCGGGCTGGGCCTGCCCGGCGGCGCCGTCTACATCGAGCGCGGCCGGATCCGGGGGCGCTGGAAGCACAGCCTCATCTCGGCGGCGGGCCCGCTCACCAACGTGGCGTTCGCCCTCATCTGCACGGCGCCGTTCTGGCTGGACGCCCTCGACGGGGTGCCGATGCCCTTCCGGTACGCGCTCGCCTTCCTGGCACTGCTCCAGGTCTCCGCGGCGATCCTGAACTTCCTGCCGGTACCGGGCCTCGACGGCTACGGGGTCATCGAACCCTGGCTGTCGCACCGGGTGCGCCGCGAGGTGGAGCCGCTGGCACCGTTCGGCCTGATCGCCGTCTTCGCGCTGCTGTGGATCCCGGAGGTCAACATCTTCTTCTTCGGCGTGGTGCGCGACCTGCTGTCCGCACTGGGCGTGTCGGCCCTGGAGACGGACTGCGGCCACGCCCTCTACCGCTTCTGGCAGGACGCCGGCAGCTTCTGCGAGGCCCCCTGACCCGGCCCCGCCCGGCCGCCTACGAGGTCCGCGCGGCCTTCTCGGCCTTCGCCTTGCGCAGGTAGTACCAGGCCAGGTTGGACGTGAGCCCCGCGAGCAGCACCCAGACGATCCCGAGGAAGCTGCCCTCCACGAAGGCGACGACGGCCGCGGCCACCGCAAGAACGCAGACGACGACGGCGAAGACGGCAAGGCGGGGCATGGGAAGAGCTCCTCGGGAACACTGAACGGCGTCGAGCCCCTCCAGTGTCCCCCATGCCCCGCAGTGCTGCCGTAAGGGCGCGGTCCGGCCGCCCCGGCTCAGACGTCCGTGATGCGCAGGCCTGCGTGGGCCTTGTAGCGGCGGTTCGTGGAGATGAGGTTGGCGACCAGGGATTCGACCTGGTGGGCGTTGCGCAGGCGGCCCGCGAAGACGCCGCGCATGCCGGGGATGCGGGCGGCGAGGGCCTGGACGAGGTCCGTGTCGGCGCGGGATTCGCCGAGGACCATCACGTCGGTGTCGATCTCGTCGATCGACTCGTCCTGGAGCAGGACGGCCGAGAGGTGGTGGAAGGCGGCCGTGACGCGGGAGTCGGGGAGGAGGGCGGCGGCCTGCTGGGCGGCGCTGCCCTCTTCGACCTGGAGGGCGTAGGCGCCCTGCTTGTCGAAGCCCAGCGGGTTGACGCAGTCCACGACGAGCTTGCCCCCGAGGTCCTCGCGCAGGGCTTCGAGGGTCTTGGCGTGGCCCTCCCACGGCACCGCGATGATCACGATGTCGCTGCGGCGCGCGCACTCGGCGTTGTCCGCGCCCTCCACCCCGAGGCCGAGTTCGTCGGCGGCGGTCCGGGCGCGGTCGGCGGCGCGGGAGCCGATGATCACCTTCTGGCCGGCCCTGGCGAGCCGGTAGGCGAGGCCCCGGCCCTGGTCGCCGGTGCCGCCGAGGACGCCGACGACGAGGCCGGACACGTCCGGCAGCTCCCACGGGTCCTTGACCGGCGGCTTCTGCGTGCTGTCTGAGGAAGTCATGGGGGCGAGGGTACTGCCGGGTAGGCCACAGTCGAAGGGGAGGGAACGCTCCCGTACGGCTGCCCCGCGTGCCGTTCATGCGGCAGGATGCCCGATATGGATGCCGTGAGGGTCGCGCTGCTGCGCGAGGTGCTCGCCGGTACGCAGTGGCCGGGCGCCGCCCGCCGCTTCGCCGGTTCGCTGCGCCGGTCCGTCGTACCGGCCGGCGGGAACCTGCTGCTGGTGGGGACCGAGGGCTACGAGCCCTGGCATCTGGCGGCGCACCTGGTGGACGAGGCCGCCTGGTCGGGGCTGCCGGAGCTGGCGCCCACGCTCGTACGCCACCGGGTGCGGCCCGGGGAGCCGCCGCACCTGTCGGTGGGGCTGGGCAGGCTGGCGGCGGCCCGGCGCGGGCACACGCTGCTGGTGGTGGCGCCCGGGGAGCCGGGCGAGGGGCTGCTGGAGCGCGTCCACGAAGTCCGGCGCGCGGGGGCGACCGTACTGTCCCTGGACGGCGGGGATCCGGATCTGGGGACGCTCGCGCACGAGGTACTGTCGGTGCCGGAGGCCGGCGCCGAACTGGACCTGGACACGGTGCAGCACCTGGTCAGCGCGGCGGCCGGGGAGAACGGGCTGCCGGCGCAGCGCGGGCCGCGCCGCTTCCGGGACCGGCTGGCGCGGCTGGCCGACCAGTTGACCGCGCCGCCGCCCAGCCGCTGGTAGCCGGCACCGCGGGTACCGCGGGCGTCGCCCGGCCACTGGTGGCCCGTGGCCGCGGATCGTCAGGAGGGCGTGCCCTCTTCTTCCTCGCGGGTCTTGTCGTTCCACTTGGGGTCGTTCTGCCATTCGAGGTTGCGTTCCTGCGCCGTCTCCATGGCGTGGCCCGCCGCCTCCGGCGTCTCGTACGGGCCGAAACGGTCCTTCGCCGGGCACTCGGGGCCTTCTTCGACCTTGTTGTGGACGAGGCAGTAGTACCACTCGCCCGCTTTGCCCACCTGGCGCTTCTTGAACAGGGCCATCGTTGTCAGGCTCCTCTCGTTACCGCTCTCTGCCGCCATGCTGCCCCATCCCCGCTGGATACACTCGCTCGTATGTCTGGCCAGTCGCTGCTCGTACCAGGCGAGCTTTCTCCCGTCCGTTCCGTTCCCGGAAACATCCGCCGGCCCGAGTACGTGGGCAAGCCCGCGCCCACTCCGTACACCGGACCGGAGGTGCAGACGTCCGAGACCATCGAGGCCATGCGCATCGCCGGCCGGATCGCCGCCCAGGCGATGGAAGAGGCCGCCAAGCTGATCGCGCCGGGGGTGACCACCGACGAGCTCGACCGGGTCGCCCACGCCTACATGTGCGACCACGGCGCCTACCCCTCGACGCTCGGCTACCGCGGTTTCCCGAAGTCGCTGTGCTCCTCCGTGAACGAGGTCATCTGTCACGGCATCCCGGACTCCACCGTCCTGCGCGACGGCGACATCGTGAACCTCGACGTGACCGCCTACATCGGCGGGGTGCACGGCGACAACAACGCCACCTACCTGTGCGGGGAGGTGGACGAGGAGTCGAAGCTGCTGGTCGAGCGGACCCGCGAAGCACTGAACCGCGCCATCAAGGCCGTCAAGCCGGGCCGTCAGATCAACATCATCGGCCGGGTCATCGAGTCGTACGCCAAGCGCTTCGGCTACGGCGTGGTCCGGGACTTCACCGGCCACGGCATCAACTCCTCCTTCCACTCCGGCCTGATCATTCCGCACTACGACAGCCCGCACGCCACGACCGTCATCGAGCCCGGCATGACCTTCACCATCGAGCCGATGCTGACCCTGGGCACCCACGAGTACGACATGTGGGCGGACGGCTGGACCGTCGTCACGAAGGACCGCAAGCGGACCGCGCAGTTCGAGCACACGCTGGTGGTGACGGACTCGGGGGCGGAGATCCTGACCCTGCCGTAGCCGGATCCCGGCCGGATCCCCGGGGCGGATTTTTTTACCGACAAGACGTCGGGAACACATTGACTTAGGCAAGCCTAAGTAGGAGTATCAGGCGTGGCGGCACTGCCGCCACGCCTGTTTCCTCTTCCTGGAGGTCCGCCTTGGACGCCTTCTCTACGGTCATCCGCGTCGCGTCGCACGAGCAGCACACCGAGGCCGAGACGTCGACCTTCATGAGCGACCTGCTCGGCGGACGGCTCGGCGTGGACGCGTACACGCGCTACACCGAACAGCTGTGGTTCGTGTACCGGGCCCTGGAGGATGCGGCCGAGTCCCTCAGGAACGACCCGGTGGCCGGCCCGTTCATCCAGCCCGAGCTGATGCGCGTCGCCGAGATCGAGCGCGACCTCGCCCACCTGCTGGGCCCGGACTGGCAGGAGAAAGTGGTGGCGCTGCCCGCGACGCAGGCGTACGCCGCCCGCGTGGCCGAGTGCGCGGCCGAGTGGCCGGGCGGGTACGTCGCCCACCACTACACCCGCTACCTGGGCGACCTCTCCGGCGGCCAGATCATCCGCGACAAGGCCGAGCGCACCTGGGGCTTCGAGCGCAAGGGCGACGGCGTCCGGTTCTACGTCTTCGCGGACATCTCCAACCCGGCGGCCTTCAAGCGGACCTACCGCGAGCTGCTGGACGCGATCGCCGCGGACGACCTGGAGAAGCAGCGCATCATCGACGAGTGCAAGCGCGCCTTCGACTTCAACGGCGCGGTCTTCCGCGAGCTGGGCGAGGAGTTCCGGCTCAGCGCGTAGCCCGGCGGGTGCCGGGCCCCCAGGTCAGCGGAGCCGGCGCAGCGCCTGCGCCTCGGCCCGTTCCACCGGCGCCCTGCCGTGCACGTGCACCAGGGCCAGGTGGAACAGGGCCGGGGCCACCGGCGCCCAGCGGTGGATCCGGTCGGGGCGCAGCAGGTAGCGGGTCACCTCGGCCGGGCGGAAGGGGACGTACTCGACGGCCTGGTGCTCCCAGCGGTCGGGCACTCCCCTGCTCATGCGCGTCCGGAGCCGCTCGCCCGTCAGCTCGGTCAGCCGGGCGTAGTAGTGGGCGCTCCAGGCGCGCTTGTCGACGTCCAGCACGAAGGCCAGCAGTGAGAGCGTGAACTCGTGCGGCTCCAGCGAGAGTTCCTCGCGCATGCCGCGGCGCGCGGCGGCGTGCAGGTCGGGAGCGCCCCGCCCCGACGAGTCGATGTGCCGCGAGAGCCCCTCGTTGACGGAGGAGTTCCACATGCCCGGCGCCGTACGCACCCGCTCGCTGCGGTGGCTCACGACGAGCAGGTGGTCGGCGGTGACCACGGCGATGTTGACGCCGAAGCTGCACTGCAGGAAGGCCGGGGCGGCCAGCGGCCGTCCGGGGTCGAGGTAGCGGGTCCGCGGCGTGTCCCCGTCCGCGAAGCGGCGGTCCAGCTGCTGGGCCGCGAGGAAGGTGTAGTAGTCCGTGGGCCGCAGCCGCAGGTGGATCTCCGCCTGCTCGTCGAGGGCGGTCCGCGAGACGTCGAGGGACTCGACGGCGTAGCGCGGCCCGTTCCACACCGGGACCCGGTCGCCCGTCTCGCGCACCCGGTCCTCCTCGGCCGCGATCTCCTCCCGCCAGGCCGCCATCTCCGCGGGCAGTTCGGCGTCGCCGTCCAGTACCTGGATGTGGACGGACCCGGGCGAGATCACCGAGTGCCCGTCCCCGTCGACGACGAGGGCGGAGGTGCGCAGGGGGCCGAGGGCGAAGGTGGACCAGGCCCCGCCCTGCTGCGCCTCCCGGAAGGTGATGCTGCGCACCATTCCCGCCGACCGGCGGCGGATCTTGCACCACGCGTTCTGCAGGCCCTGTTGGAACAGTGTCGCGAAGACCACCCCGAGGATGGCGCCCACCACTCCGTTCCCCACGTCTATTCCGCTCACGCGCCGCAGCCTAAACGCAAACGATCACCTGTGGGGGACGGCCGGGGTCACCGTGCGGGCGAAGCGGACGCGGCCGCCGATCTCGACGGTGCCGTCGGGGCCGGGGGCGGTGAGGATCTGGGAGCCGGCGCCCTGGGTGATGTTCAGGGCGCGGTTCAGCTGGGCCGTCAGCAGGATCGCCGCCGAGCCGGTGGCCTCGTCCTCGGCGATGATCCCGTCGGGGCGGCGCGGGAAGCCGCGGGCCCGCACGCGGCCCGCCGTCTCGTCCTCCCAGGCCCAGGCGTAGAGCCAGCCCTCGCCCGGGGGCGGGGCCGGGAGCGCCTCGACCTCGGCGACGGATCCGTACTGTTCGGTCCGCTTGCCCTCGACCCACTCGGCGCGGGCCGTGATCCAGGTGAACTCCCCGTCGTCCCGGGCCCATACGGATCCGGCGGGCGGCTGGAGCTCTTCGATGTCCAGCAACCACGCGACCCCGACCAGCGGATGTCCGGCGAAGGACATCCGCGTGCCGGGGGTGCGGATGTCGACGACCCCGCGCTCGGGGTCGTCGACGAACACCGTCTCGCTGTAGCCGAGTTCGGCGGCCAGCGCCTGCCGGGACGCGTCGTCGGGGCAGGTCCGGCCGTCGCGTACGACACCGAGCAGGTTGCCGTACCGGCCGTCACCCGCGCAGAAGACCTTCAGTACGTCGAGATCGTTCACGCGGGAATTCAAGCACGGCTCAGACCTGGGCCGTGCGCCGCCTGCGCGCGAGGAACATCGCGCCCGCGCCGGCCGCGATCACCACGCCGGAGGTGGTGAGCAGGGCCGTGGCCGGGATCTCGGCGCCGGTGTTGGCGAGGTTGCCGCCGACGGAACCGCCGCCGGCGCTACCGCCGGTCGTGCCGGTGCCGCCCGTGGTGCCCGTACCGCCGGTGGTGCCGCCCGTGGTCGTCGGCAGGGTGGCGTCCTTGTTCACGGCCACGGCGAAGGTGAGCGGGTCGATGGCGTCGCCCGCCTTGTACATGGAGCCGGTGGTGTCGTTGGCGAAGGCTTCCGCGCCCTCGGCGGTGAAGGCGGCCGGGACGGCGTTCAGGGCGAGCACGCCGTTCTTGGTCTTGTAGTCGGTCTTCGACAGGTCGAGCGTGGCGAAGGGGACGGCCGTCTTGCTGCCGGAGGCGTTCTTGACGTCCAGGTACAGGGTGCCGGTCTTGCCGGTGGCGTCGACGCGGGGGTTGGCGAAGGTCATGTCGATGCCGTGGGCCGCGTACTGGAAGCGGAGGTTGCCCTCGAAGGAGGCGTTCAGCTTCTTCTTCTTGACGTCCAGCTCACCCTTGCCGAAGGCGAAGTCGTAGAGGTCGCCGTTCTTGGCGGCCCCGCCGGCCGGGGTGATCGAGCCGGCGCCCAGCACGTACCTGCGGAAGGACTCCTTCACGCCCCACGTCAGCTTGCCGCTGAGGACCTTCTGCACGCCGTCGGCCGGAGCGGTGGGCTGCGGGGCGGTGGGCGTGGGCTTCGTGGGGGTGGGCTTCGGCGGGGTGGGCTCGGGGTCCGGGGTGGGCTGCTTGAATTCCAGCTTCGCGGTGAGCGGGTCGCCCGCCTTGTTCTCGTAGCCCGGCGAACCGAGCGCGTCGGCCGCCTCCTTGGTGAGCGTGGTCGCCAGGTTGGTCATCGCCTGGCCGGCGAAGGCCACCTTGGCCAGCGGCACGTCCTGGGTCGTCGTGCCGGACTTGGTGACGTCCGCGGTGAGGTTCTTGGTGCCGGTGTCGATACGGATGTCCGAGAGCTTGACCTCGAAGCCGTGGCCGGTCGGCGGGGCGGGCGAGGAGAAGGTGACACTGCCCCTGAAGGCCGCCTTCACCACGTGGCCGCCGGCCGGGTCGTACTGCCCGGTCGGCTCGACGAAGCGCAGCGTGCCGTCCTCGTTCTGCTTGGCACCGTCCGCCACGGTGATGGTGCCCTTGGCCATGCCCGTCACGTAGGCGCGGTAGCTCGCGAGCACGCCCCAGTCGAGGGAGCCGCCGATGATCTCCATCGGCTGGGTCGGGGGCCCTCCGGCGGCCTGGGCGGGCAGGACGAAGGCGGTGGTGCCGAGTGCGGCGGCCGTGAGGACGGCGGCCGCGAGGGAGATCGGGCGGCGGATGGACGACATGGCTGGGTACTCCTGGGGAACAAGAAGAGGGAAGGGGGAC
This sequence comes from Streptomyces sp. NPDC090045, assembly GCF_044747975.1. Taxonomy (NCBI): domain Bacteria; kingdom Bacillati; phylum Actinomycetota; class Actinomycetes; order Kitasatosporales; family Streptomycetaceae; genus Streptomyces; species Streptomyces sp. NPDC090045. Next base: position 696,164 of record NZ_JBIVFA010000001.1, on the reverse strand, counting down.
TACTCGGCGGCGGTCGTACGCCGCTTGCGGACCACCAGGAAGGCGGCGCCGCCGGCCAGGACCAGTACGGCCACGGCCAGGGCGATGAACAGCCCGGTGCCGGAGGACTGCTCGGCCTTCGCGGCGGGAGCGGGCTCGGCGGCCGACGGCGCGGGCGCGGGCGAGGCCGTGGAGCCCAGGTCGGGCAGGGCCGGCAGCTTCGCGGTGGCGTCGAGGGCGACGGCGAGCGAGACGGGGTCCATCTCCGTGCCGGCCTTGTACATGGAGTTGAAGGCCTGCGATCCGCCCTCGGTGAGGACGGCCGGCGCTTCGGTCAGGGTGGCCAGCCCGCCCTCGGTCTTCAGGCCCTTGGCGTCGAACTCCACCAGCGGGACGGCGTTCTTCGTCTCGCCGCCGGTGGTCACGTCCGCGGACAGGACGCCCTTGCCGTTCTCCACCTTGACGCCCACCTTGCCGAGCTTGAGGTCCAGATGGGCGCCGGTGAACTGGACGGTGCCGGCGAAGGCCGCGTCAAGGGTGCCCTTTCCGCCGTCGTACGCGCCCTTGCCCTGCGGGAAGCGGAACAGCGCGCCGCCGTCCTGGGCCCCCTCGGCGAGGGTCCACTTGCCCTGGCCGACCGAGCCGGTGACGTACTCGCGGAAGGTGCGGCGCACGCCCCAGTCGACGGCGGCGTCGGCGAAGGCGCCCTGCGTCTGCGGGGCCTGCGTCGTGGCGCCCGGCTGCGGGGTCGCCGACGGCGAGGGCTCCGCGGCCGGGGCGGACTTCACGTCGGCGGAGAGCGAGACGGGGTCGAGCTGCGTGCCGGCCGCGTAGTAGCCGGCGAAGGCCTGGGCGCCCTGCGCGGTGAGGGTGGCCGGGATGTTCGTGAGGGTCAGCGGGCTGGCGCCGCCCTTCATGTTGATGCCGCCGAGGCCGAGCGTGGCGAAGGGCACCTGGGACTGGTTGCTGACCGCGCCGGTGTCCTTGGCCTTGCTGGAGACGTCCACGTACAGGGTGCCGCTGCCGCCGCTGATCTTCACGGTGGGGCGGCTGACGGTCATGTCCAGCTCGTAGACGCCGTCGGGCTTCTGGTGTCCCTGGAAGGTCACCCCGCCCGCATAAGAGGCTTCGAAGGTGCCGGTGCCCGGGTCGTAGGAGCCGGCCGCCGAGTGGAAGCGGAACAGGCTGCCGCCGACCGTGGCGGCTCCGTTCTTCAGCTTGAAACTGCCTTTTGCGACCGGACCGGTGACATAACTCTGGAAAGACGATTTGATACCCCAGTCGAGCCGACCCCCCTGCACGGTGCCCGCGTGGGCGGCGGTTGCCGGGAGCAGGGCCCCCAACAGGGCCGCCAACAGCGTGACGGCGAACGCGCGGACGGGTCTAGCGGACATGAATGTCCCCTCCTGGGTCTGGCTAAGCAAGGTTAGGCTAACCTAAGCTACTCACGACCGGGTTCGTAACCCCCCGGTCCCCAGAACCTCAGTCGGACGATCAGGACGGTGCCTTCGTGCCTACGCCCGCCGCGTCACACCGCATTCCCCGTCTCGCAGTCGCCGTGGCAGCACTGGCACTCGCGCTGACGGGCTGCGGAGGTACGGCCACCACCCCGGGCTCATCCGCCCCCCGCGCAGCCGCCGTCCCGGACCGGGTGGAACCACTCGCCCCGGCGCCGCAGCCCGCGCTGCCCGTGACGGTGCCCTCGGCCGACGGCGCCCAGGTCACCATCACCTCCGCGGACCGGGTCGTCCCGCTGACCGGCAGCCTCAACGAGATCGTCCACACCCTCGGCCTCGGCAAGCAGGTCGTCGCCCGGGACATCACCGCCACCTTCGAACAGGCCGCCGCCCTGCCGGTGGTGACACGTGGCCACGACGTCTCCGCCGAGAGCGTGCTGTCGCTGCGCCCGACCCTCGTCATGGCGGAGACCACCAGCGGCCCCGCGGAAGCGATCCAGCAGATCCGGGACGCGGGCATCCCCGTCCTCGTCGTCGCCCCGGCCAAGTCCCTGGACGACGTACCGAAGCGCATCGACACGGTCGCCACCGCCCTGGGCGTCAAGGACGCGGGCACCCAGCTGAACCAGCGCACCGCCGACCGGATCACCGCAGCCCGCAAGGACATTCCGGCCGCTTCCGGAAAGAAGCCCCGGGTGGCCTTCCTCTACCTCCGCGGCACCGCCTCCGTCTATCTGCTGGGCGGCTCGGACTCCGGCGCCGCCTCCCTGCTGGAAGCGGCCGGCGCGGTCGACACCGGCAAGGAGTCCGGCCTCGGCAAGGACTTCACCCCGATCACCAGCGAGGCCCTCGCGGCCGCCGCCCCCGACGCCATCCTGGTCATGTCCAAGGGCCTCGAATCGGTCGGCGGCATCGACGGCCTGGTGAAGATCCCGGGCGTCGCCCAGACCCCGGCCGGCATGGACCGCCGCGTGGTCACGGTCGACGACGGCGTCCTCCTCAACTACGGCCCCCGCACCGACCAGGTCCTGTCCTCCCTGGTCACCCAGCTCTACGGCAAGGCCGCCTGAAGTGCCCCTCTACGACCCAACGCACCCCACCACCGGCTCCGACGGGCCCACGGCGGCGGCCAGCCCTCCCCCCGCTCCCGCAGGGGACGGGCGTGCGCAGGGGCGCTCCCCGCAGGGCGCCGAACGCAACGAGGCTCGGCCCGCCGACCCCCCGTCACGTTCGGCGTCCGAGGAGACGCCCCGGAGCACGCCCGGCCCCACCCCTCCGACCGCCCCCGGCCTGGGCAAAGGCACGGGTAAAGACACGGGCAACGGCACGGCCCCGCCAGCCCCCGGCACGGGCAGCGCCGCCCCCGCCAAGCGGCGCAGCCAACGGGCCCTGGTCCTCACCGCGGCCCTGGTAACGGCCCTGCTCCTGCTCGCCCTCGTCTCCGCCGGCACCGGCGCCTACCGCATCGCCACCCCCGACGTACTCGCCTCCGTCCAGCACCGCATCGGCCTCGGCGGAGCCCCCCTCAACCGCGTAGGCGAGAGCGTGCTGTGGAACGTACGCCTCCCCCGCGTCGTCCTCGCGCTGCTCGTCGGCGCCAGCCTCGGCTGCGCGGGCGCCCTCATGCAGGGCGTCTTCGGCAACCCCCTCGCCGAGCCCGGCGTCATCGGCATCTCGGCCGGCGCCGCCGTCGGCGCGGTCGCCGCCATCGGCCTCGGTCTCAGCTTCTTCGGCAACTGGACGATCACCGTCTGCGCGTTCATCGCGGGCCTGATCACCGTCAGTTCCGTCTACCTCCTCTCCCGCAACGGCGGGAAGACCGAGGTCGTCACGCTCATCCTCACCGGCATCGCCGTGAACGCCTTCGCCGGCGCCCTCATCGGCCTGTTCGTCTTCTTCGCGGACAGCGGCCAGGTCAACCAGATCACCTTCTGGCAGCTCGGCTCCCTCGCCCAGGCCACCTGGCCCAAGGTGCTCGCCGTCCTGCCCTGCGCCCTCGCCGGCCTGCTGATCGCCCCCTTCTACGCCCGCCGCCTCGATCTGCTCTCCCTCGGCGAACGCCCGGCCCGCCACCTCGGCATCGACGTCGAGCGGCTGCGTCTCTCCCTCATCCTGGTCGTCGCCCTGCTGACCGCCGCCGCCGTGGCCGTCGCCGGGGTCATCACCTTCATCGGCCTGCTCGTCCCGCACCTGCTGCGCATGGCCAACGGCCCCGGTCACCGCTTCCTCGTCCCCGGCAGCGCGCTCGCCGGAGCCGTGGTCCTCGTCGCGGGCGACCTGGCCGCACGCACCCTCGCCCAGCCCGCCGAGCTGCCGCTCGGTGTGCTGACCGCCCTGATCGGCAGCCCGTTCTTCTTCTGGCTGCTGCGCCGCACCCGCCGCAAGCAAGGAGGCTGGGCGTGACCAGCAGGCTGATCGGGCTGATCGCCCGGAACAAGCGCGTCTTCCCGCCCCGCCCCACCCCCGGCACGGCCCTCGCCGAGATCGTGGACCTGCACGTCCGCCTCGGCGGGCGCGAGGTCCTGTCGGGCATCGACCTGATCGCCCGGTCCGGCGAGGTGCTGGCGCTGGTCGGCCCCAACGGCGCCGGCAAGTCCACCCTGTTGGCCGCACTCGCCGCCGACCTGCCCGCCGCCTCCGGGGAGATCCGGATCGACGGCCGCCCGGTGGACGACTGGAGCACCCCGGATCTGGCGCTGCGCCGCTCCGTGCTCCCCCAGTCGGCCGCACTGTCCTTCCCCTTTCCGGTGGAGGACGTCGTACGGATGGGCCGCGCCCCCTGGGCGGGCACTCCCCTGGCCGAGGCCGACGAGGAGGCGGTGGCCACCGCGATGGCCGCCACCGAGGTGACGGAGTTCGCCGGCCGCCCCTTCTCGGCCCTCTCCGGCGGCGAGCGGGCCCGGGTCGCACTGGCCCGCGTACTGGCCCAGCGGGCCCCGCTGTTGCTGCTCGACGAGCCCACTGCCGCGCTCGACCTGCGCCACCAGGAACTCGTGCTGCGCATCTGCCGGGAGCGGGCCGCGGCCGGGGACGCGGTGGTCGTCGTCCTGCACGACCTGGGCCTGGCCGCCGCCTACGCGGACCGGGCCGCCGTCCTGCACGACGGCCGGATCGCCGCGGCCGGTCCGCCGGCCGAGGTGTTCGAGGACGCCTTGCTCAGCCGGGTCTACCGGCAGCCGGTGGAGGTGCTCCCGCACCCGCGCACCGGGGCCCCGCTGGTGGTCCCCGTACGCACGGCGGAACCTTCCGCGATACGGAACGAACAGCCGGTCTGAGCCCGCCTTGACCCCGGCTTGACCCGGCCATGGGGCGGCCGTGGAGGGCCCGTGACAGGCCCGTGTCCGGCCGCCGTACGTCACCGAAAGGTGAGAGCTGTATCACTGGACGCCTGGGTATCGGTCAGGTAAGCCTCGGTTAAGTTAGGTCCGCCTCACCGGCCTCTCCCCCTTGGGACGGCCCCTTCGTCCGACGCCCAGGAGCCCGCCATGCGCCCCGCCCGTCTCACCGTCATCGCCGCCGCATCCGTCGCGGCCGCCCTGACCGCCGTCACCGGCTGCTCGCAGAAGAGCGACGCCGGCGGGGACGACGTGATCAAGGTCGCGGCCTCCGACAGCGCCTGCGACGTGTCGAAGACGGAGTTCCCGTCGGGCAAGGTGCAGATCGACGTCGAGAACAAGGGCTCGAAGGTCACCGAGGTCTACGTCCTCTTCCCGGACGCCCGCATCGTGACCGAGCGCGAGAACATCGGCCCCGGCACCAAGGCCTCCATCACCGCCGAGATCAAGGCGGGCGACTACGAGATCGTCTGCAAGCCCGGCATGAAGGGCGACGGCATCGCCAAGAAGGTCAAGGCCACCGGCAAGGGTGGTGGCGAGGAGAAGCGCAGCCCCGAGGCGGACGCCGCGGTCGCCGCCTACCGCGCCTACGTGGTCGCGCAGGCCGACGAGACCCTCCCCAAGGCCCAGGCCTTCGCCGACGCGGTCAAGGCCGGCGACATCGAGGGTGCCAAGAAGCTGTACGCCGCCTCCCGCATCGGCTGGGAGCGCACCGAGCCGGTCGCCGAGTCCTTCGGCGACATCGACCCCAAGGTCGACGTCCGCGAGGACGGCCTGGAGGCCGGCCAGGACCCGGCGAAGGACTGGACCGGCTGGCACCGTCTGGAGAAGGCCCTGTGGGCCGACCAGAAGATCGGCGACGACGAGAAGAAGCTCGCCGACACCCTGATGGCGGACCTGACCGACTGGCAGAAGAAGGTCGGCACGGCGGAGATCACCACCAGCTCGATGGCCAACGGCGCCAAGGAGCTCCTCGACGAGGTCGCCACCGGCAAGGTCACGGGCGAGGAGGAGCGTTACTCCCACACCGACCTGGTCGACTTCAAGGCCAACATCGAGGGCGCGGAGAAGGCGTACGAGCTGCTGAAGCCGCTCGCGACGAAGAACGACCCGGAGCTCGCCAAGCAGCTGGACACCCAGTTCGCGGCGATGACGGTGCTGCTGGACAAGTACCGCACGGACAAGGCGTCCTACGAGTTCACCTCGTACGAGAAGCTCGGCGACGCGGAGAAGAAGGAGCTCTCGGACGCGGTCAGCGCCCTCGGCGAGCCGCTCTCCAAGCTCGCCGCCGCGGTCACGAAGTAACGGCAGGGACAGGGACAGAGGCAGGCGGGAGAGCACCATGACCGAGTCGCAGTCAGAGCCGGCGGCGCAGCCGCAGCAGGCGGTCGACGAGTCCCCGGCCACGCCCTCGCGGCGGGCCGTCCTCGGCTGGGGCGGGGCCGGGCTCGCGCTCGGCGCGGCCGCGGCCGGCGGCGCCGCGGCGGCCTTGGGCGGCGGGTCGGACATGGTCTCGGCCGCCGCGGCCGGGGGCGCCGTGCCCTTCCACGGCGAGCACCAGGCCGGCATCGCGAGCGCCGTGCAGGACCGTCTGCACTTCGCGGCCTTCGACGTGAAGACGAAGAGCCGCGAGGAGCTGATCCAGCTCCTCAAGGAGTGGACCGAGGCGGCCCGCCGCATGACGGCCGGCCGGCCGGTCGGCGAGGGGGGCTTCGGCGGTCTCCCGGAGGCCCCGCCGGACGACACGGGCGAGGCGCTCGGTCTGAAGGCCTCCCGCCTCACCCTGACCGTCGGCTTCGGTCCGGGCCTGTTCGCCAAGGACCGGTTCGGCCTGGAGGGCAAGCGCCCCGAGGCCCTGATCGACCTGGAGCTGTTCCCCGGCGACAACCTGGACCCGGCCCGCTCCGGCGGCGACCTGTGCGTCCAGGCCTGCGCCGACGACCCGCAGGTCGCCGTGCACGCCATCCGCCAGCTCGCCCGCATCGGCTTCGGCAAGACCGCGGTGCGCTGGTCCCAGCTGGGCTTCGGCAAGACCTCGTCGACCACGCCCGAAGAGCAGACCCCGCGCAACATGATGGGCTTCAAGGACGGCACCCGGAACATCTCGGGCACCGACAAGGCGGCCCTGGAGAAGCACGTGTGGGTCGGCGCGGGCGACGGCAGCGACTGGATGACCGGCGGCTCCTACCTGGTGGCCCGGCGGATCCGCATGAACATCGAGATCTGGGACCGCACCTCCCTGCAGGAACAGGAGGACATCTTCGGCCGCGACAAGGGCGAGGGCGCACCCGTCGGCAAGTCCAAGGAGCGCGACGAACCGTTCCTGAAGGCGATGAAGCCGGAGGCGCACGTCCGCCTGGCGCACCCGGACACCAACAACGGTGCGACGATCCTGCGCCGCGGCTACTCCTTCACCGACGGCACGGACGGTCTCGGCCGCCTCGACGCGGGCCTGTTCTTCCTCGCCTACCAGCGGGACGTGCGCAAGGGCTTCGTCCCGATCCAGCGCAGCCTGGCGAAGGCCGACGTCCTCAACGAGTACATCCAGCACGTGGGTTCGGCGATGTTCGCCGTCCCGCCGGGCGTCCGCGACAAGGACGACTGGTGGGGCCGGACGCTGTTCGCGTAGTCCCCGTCCCCCCGTCGTAGCGCCTGGAGAGGAACCACCGCCGTGTTCGGCAACTATCTGATCGGCCTGCGCGAGGGGCTGGAGGCCAGCCTGGTCGTCTGCATCCTCGTCGCGTACCTGGTGAAGACCGGGCGCCGGGACGCCCTGCGTCCCGTGTGGATCGGCATCGGGATCGCGTGCGGGCTCTCGCTGATCTTCGGCGCGATGCTCGAATTCGGCAGCCAGGAGCTGACCTTCGAGGCGCAGGAGCTCCTCGGCGGCAGCCTGTCCATCATCTCGGTGGGCCTCGTGACGTGGATGGTCTTCTGGATGAAGCGCACCGCGCGGCATCTGAAGGCCGAGCTGCAGGGCAAGCTCGACGCGGCCCTCGCCATGGGCACCGGCGCGCTGGTCGCGACCGCCTTCCTGGCCGTCGGCCGCGAGGGCCTGGAGACCGCGCTGTTCGTGTGGGCGTCGGTACGGGCCAGCGGCGAGGGCTCCTCGGCCCCGCTGATCGGCGTACTGCTGGGCATCGCCACGGCGATCGTGCTGGGCTGGCTCTTCTACCGGGGCGCCCTGAAGATCAATCTGGCGAAGTTCTTCAAGTGGACCGGCGCCATGCTGGTGGTCGTGGCCGCGGGCGTGCTCGCGTACGGGGTCCACGACCTGCAGGAGGCCCGCTTCCTGGACGGCCTGGGCGACAAGGCCTTCGACATCACCGGGACGGTCCCGCCGGACAGCTGGTACGGGACACTGCTCAAGGGCGTCTTCAACTTCCAGCCGGACCCCACCGTCCTGCAGCTCACGGTGTGGACGCTGTATCTGGTCCCCGTGCTGGCCCTGTTCCTCGTCGACCGCAGCCGCCCGGCGAGCCCGAAGAAGCAGCCGGCGGACGCCGCACCCGCGAACTGACCGCTCACCACAGCCTGTCGGTGTGTCCCGGGTGGAGCGGTACGCGGACTCCGGTGAAGGCCGCGCGGTCCCGGCCCGGGTCGTCCGTGAAGAAGGCCGCCAGCACCACCTTGTCGAAGCCGGGGGCGTCGGTGGCGAGCGGCTCCGGATCCCCGGGGGCGTCGCCCAGCAGCACTGTGCCGGGCAGCTGCGCGAAGCCGGCCGCCTCGTAGAACGGCGCGAGCGGGCGGTCGCAGCTGAACAGGGCGAGGTCCACGGCCGGGTCCGCCGCGAGCTCGGCGCGGGCCGCCGCCACCAGGCGGGCGCCGTGTCCCCGGCCGCGCAGCGCGGGCCGGGTCACGACCGCGCTCAGCCCGGCCGCCCGGTAGGTCCGCCCGGCGAGCCGGACCTCCTTGAACAGCAGCGCGAGCGAGGCGGCCACTTTGCCGTCGGCGGCCAGCAGGAGCAGGGCACGCGGAGCCAGAGCCGGATCGTGCCCCGACCCCGCCCCCGGCCAGACCTCGTCCTCCAGCGCGGCCACCTCCCGAGCCAGCCCCGCCGGCAGCTCAGCCTCGGCAAATCCGACCACCCTCATCGACGACCCTCCGTGTAGAACTGCAGCACCGCTGCCAGGGGCTCCGCCCCCGGACCCTCCCCCAGACTTCGTCCGGGGGGACCCCCAGCTCCTCAAACGCCGGCGAGGCTGAAAGACCGGGGCTCCGCCCCGCACCCCGCGCCTCAATCGCCGGCGAGGCTGGAATTGCCCTGCGGGCACTCCAGCCCGCGCGGCAAACCCGGCGACCCAAAGCGATTCGCGAGCCGATCGGGCGGACGGCAGCAGCCAAATCCAGCCCCTCCGGCGTTTGAGGAGTGGGGGTCCCCCCGGACGAAGTCTGGGGGAGGGTCTGGGGCGGAGCCCCAGCAGCGGCGCCTCGGCTGCAAGTCAGAGCCCCGGCGGCGGCGGGCGGGCCGTCATCCGAGCAGACCTCGGGCGGAGCCCCGGCGGCGGCGGGCGGGCCGTCACCCGAGCAGACCTCGGGCGGAGCCCCGGCGGCGGCGGGCGGGCCGTCACCCGAGCAGACCTCGGGCGGAGCCCCGGCGGCGGCGGGCGGGCCGTCACG